>JBKPMX010000137.1:0-25054 GCA_046765655.1 Acidobacteriota bacterium | reverse complement strand
AAGAAAATCCTTTCAACAACTCACCAGTGCCAGACTTGTTCGTACCTATCAAATAGCTCAGCAACGGCGGCGCGACCGATCATCTCAACGTCTTCAATGCAGTCTCTACTTTCAATACCTCGTGCCTGAAGATCATCTCGCACGGCAAACACGTGAACACCCTTCGCCTGGAGTCGCTTTAAATCCTTTGGTGGTGTTGCTGGATGGTTGATGCCAGCATTTCCGATAACCAGCGTTGGACATTCCTGCTTCGCCAGGTAGTTCACCGCATTTCCACGCAATAAGATCGACACATCACCCCCCGCGTTCTTCAGTGCACCACTCAACCACACAATCGTGTCGTCTTGTTCTTCAAGTGTGGCTCGATACGCTGTCTCAACTACATTCAAAATCTTCATCACTTCACCTCGTTGGAATAACCAGAGTATTCGTCGACTGCTCTGCCATCTTTAAAAAATCGGCGGGACTACCACGCTTCACACCTTCGACCACATTGCTCGCGCCGCGTTCATCCACGCAGAGCCCGCAATTTACCCAGGTCAAAAGCGGATCATCTTTGCCGATTTCGAGTAGTGAACTCACGAACGTTTTTGTCGTCGGGTGATCCTCTTCCTCGACGGTCGTCCCCTTGACTGGATTTGCGTGTGGCGCCTGATCTTTCAACGGCAAACACACCGCCCCTTCGTACGCAAAAACGTTAACGTTGATTCCCTTCTTCAAAGCGGCTGAGATGATCCGGAGCGCCGTTGTTGAATTGGCCGACTCATACGGCGGATCCATCAGAGCCAATGTCAGTGTCTTCTTCATTTCCACCTCCAGGTCACTGGAAAATTTGAATTGCTCGTCCACTCGGTAGCGTTCGCGGGATTAATTTCCGCAAATTGTCGGGTTTGGCTTTCGGATCAAGTAAGCCGACGCGAACAAAATCGACCAGCTGCCTGAACTCGTCCGGTGACAAAATCACAGGCGTCATCATTGCCGGATCGAGACGCGCTAACACCGGCGTGATTGGACCAAGCGAAAGGCGCAAGTCGGGCGCAACCCCTGCCGCTGCTGCATCGTACAGTGGTGCTTCAGCTGGCGGATTCAAGTGAAAACGAATAGCGTCTTCGAGTCGTGTGAACGCGCCGTTGTGAAAGAACGCCGGCTGCAACGCAACATTTCTGATCGGCGACGTTCGGAACTTGTACCGATCATTTGAATCACCGGTTACTTGCTCCAGGCCAAAATCCTCGTTCTGGCCTGCTCCGTCGAACACAACGTTTCCTGCTGCCGGATCACTAGCGACTGGCGCAGTCTGCGGCACACCGATCACGTGCTGACGAAAGTCGCTGAACATTTCATTCGACTGACCCGACACCGCATGACATGAAACACAATTTGCGCGGCCAAAGAACAGCAATGCGCCGCGCTTTTGATCCTCAGTGAGCGCGTTTTTCTGACCACGTGCGTACTGATCAATCGGCGCATCAGCGAAGACCAGGGTGAACTCGAATTCAGCGATCGCCTTCGCAAACATCTCGTAGGTGATAGGCCCGCCGTTTTTTACTTCACTAAAGATCTGTCCGAATAGCTTGCGATAGGCGGGGGCTTCATTAATGCGCCGGATCACTTCATCGCGAATGTCGAAGTTGTTTCCAGGAAATACAAACCCTGCCGCTTCAACGCGCTCGGTGGGCGGAATGAAAGCCTGCGCGATAAGCAGGTGAGATTTGTCTGAAAGTGTCAGGCCTTCAGGTAGCGGAAAGATGAACCCGAGAGTGTTATCGAACGGATCGTTCGATAACGACGCGAACCGCGAATTCCACATCAACGTGGGAAAGAACGCGGTGTTCGCGGCCATCGGTGTACGACGCTGGTTGCGTGGACCATGACGATCTGGTCCAACGATGAAGTTGTTGTCGACGCCGATCGCTATCGACTGCGTATCGCCAAACCCGGCCGTTGCAGAATGACAACCGGAGCAGGAGTTGTCGTCGTTCAGACCAACGATAGGATCGTGGAAAAGATTACGGCCGAGGTCCGCAAGTTGATTATCGACCTTACGACCTAACCGCGTTTCCAATGTCGAACTTATTTTGCCGCTGAAGCCGTGGCGATTGAGAGGCGCCGCTAGTTGCTCGTCGAGATCATTACTCTTGGCTTTGGTGCTGCTCACGATGAGCGTCGCGGCGACGGCAACGAGCAACATTAGCACTGCCGTTGTTGTCTTTTGTCTGATAGTCATAAGAGTTCTCCGTAAACACTGAGAGCGCGTGTCCTAAGGATGAGGGATGGAGGATGAAACAGGGCGTTCATAATCAACTAGCTTTCATGCCTCATCCATCATCGTTCCTTGTTACGGCACTCGTGTGTTCTTGAATGCAAAACACCGTCTGTGTTGTTCATCCAGATCCACGCATCCAGTTCCCATAGACCAAGACCTTCAGAGTTTTCTCTCCAAACATCGTCCGATCCGCTGAAACCCTGAGGAGCGGTAGCCGAGGCGCTCAAGGGAACGACATACTCAACGGCAACCAACACCATCCGATTTTCGTTTGGGGAGGGCGCATAGAGGAGTACTTCCGGATGCGAAGGATCAAACACACCATCGATGAGCGAGAAGTTTACGTAGTGTAGTCCTTCTCCTGACTCATAGATGTTGATGTTGACATAGCCATCCTCCTCGGCTGCGGACACGTCGTGATACTTCGCTGTCGCACGACGAGCCTGCGCGAGTTGCCGATTCGTCTCGGCCGGAAGATTGTCTGTCGGCGTTATGGCGGATGCGCTGCGGACGCTGAGCGGAAGCGTGCCGGCCAGCAGAGAACAGACCGCCGCGAATACTGTTAGTTTGTAACGTGTCATCTTTATCCTCCTAAGAAACTGTGATTTGAATTAGTGCCAAATGGCCTTGGTGTCGGTCTGCACCAATGCATCCACCAACGCTTCAATACTCGCGGGTCGTACTCCCTCGTGGAGCTCTTCCCACCGAATGCCTCGTTCACTCAAAGAGAACTCGTCTGCTAAAAGTTTGACTCCCGCCTTGATTAATCCAGACAGATACGGATCGTCGGCTTCACGGCGACATGCGAGGACGCCGTTCTGTGTGAGAAAAACCGTGACGTTGTTGCGTCTATTCTTAAGGGCTGCAGCGGTCTCCTCGACGAAGCGCGTATCGCGTGACTCGAAGGGATCTCTGGTTTCAATGAAGATGTAGTTCGCCATGGTTTTCCTCGCAGTTGACTAGATTGGTGGCGTGTTTTTCGCCACACCCAATAAGCGGGAACGCGAGGGGAAATGGCTCAAAAAATTATTTGTAGGGGCGGCCCTCCGTGGCCGCCCGTCATGCCGCGCCATATTCAAGACGCAAGGAACGCGGGGGGCCACGGAGGGCCGCCCCTACAATTAACGACAGCCCGTGACGAATGAACGTGGACAGAACGGCAGAAGAGGGTTATAGAATCCTGATGTCTGGACCTGGCGGAGTCTCACTGATGACTGAACCTTCCCCACAGGACGTCTCTCAACTTCTAATCGAGTGGAGTAACGGGGATAAGTCGGCGCTCGACAAGTTAACGCCTCTGATCTACGACGAGCTTCGGCGACTGGCGCATCACTACATGAGTCACGAGCGGACAGGTCACACGCTGCAAACCACTGCGTTAGTGAACGAAGCTTATCTCCGGCTCGTGAATAGGAAGGATGTTCGTTGGCAGAACCGGGCACACTTCTTTGCCATCGCGGCGAAGTTAATGCGCAGTATCCTCGTCGATCACGCGCGTAGCCACGCTTACGCAAAACGCGGAGGTGGGGCACCCAAAGTGGCGCTCGATGAGGCGCTCATTGTTTCGCAGGAACGCGCGGGTGAAGTCGTCGCTCTTGATGATGCGTTACAACGTCTGGAGCAAATTGACCCTCAACAAAGTCATATCGTTGAGTTGAGATTCTTCGCAGGTCTGACAATCGAAGAAACCGCCGCAGTTCTCGATCTCTCGCCAGCTACAATTAAACGCGAGTGGAACACGGCGAAGGCCTGGCTGCATCGCAAACTAAGTCAATCATAAAGATGCAATGACGCCTGACCGGTGGCAACGAATCAAGTCCGTCTTACAGTCGGCACTCGAGCTCCAGCCTCATGAGCGATCATCGTTCCTTGATGCGGAGTGCGACGGCGATGACGACTTGCGCACGGAAGTTGAGTCTCTAATCGCTTCACACGAACAGGCAAGTCACTTTATCGAAGCACCCGCGTACGAGTTGATGGCTGAATCACTGCGCGAGAATGATTCGATTGTTGGCCACGACGTGGGTCCCTATCGAATCATCGAACGCGTGGGCGCAGGCGGAATGGGAGAGGTCTACGTCGCTGAAGATGGTCGACTCGGTCGCCGCGTGGCGCTCAAGATTCTGCTGTCGCATTACACGAGGGACGACGAACGAGTGCGGCGTTTTCAAAGAGAGGCACGCGCGGCTTCAGCACTAAACCATCCGAACATACTCACGATCCACGAAGTAGGCGAATTCAGTGACAGACACTTCATTATCACCGAGCTGATCGAAGGAGCGACTTTACGCAAGCATATCTCTATCAGTGACGTAACGTGTTCCGAAGCTTTGGATATCGCCATCCAGATCGCATCGGCACTCGGAGCAGCACACGCCGCATCAATTGTTCATCGCGACATAAAACCAGAAAACGTGATGGTGCGTTCGGATGGCATTGTGAAGGTGTTGGACTTTGGTCTCGCAAAGCTAACGGAACCGGAATCAAACGGGCCTCCACGACACGAGTCAGTTAATACGCAGCAAGGCATCGTGATGGGAACGTCACGTTACATGTCGCCCGAGCAGGCGCGTGGACTACCGGTTGATGGGCGCACTGATATCTGGAGTCTTGGCGTCGTTCTCTATGAAATGATCGATGGGCGAACCCCATTCGACGGTGCCACGACGAGTGACGTTATCGCTTGCATTCTACACAAGGAACCGTCGGCGCTGTCGCGACACCTTCCCGACATTCCTATTGAACTTGATTGGATTCTCAGCAAAGCACTGCGGAAAGACAGAGATGAGCGATACCAGACTGTAAGGGAATTAGTGAGCGATCTGAAAGGACTCAAGCGCAAACTCGAGTTTGAGCACGATCTGGAACGCTCGATTGATCGTGATCCCAACACACACCGTATCGAGCGCGTTGTTTCCAGCACAGGGAGTCATCGCGATTCGCTTGCAACTCGTTCAGCACAAGTAATCGACACGCTCGCAGTGCTGCCCTTGATCAATCAAACACGAGATCCCGAGCTGGAATACTTCACCGACGGCATCACTGAAACATTGATCAATTCACTGTCGCAACTGCCGGAGTTGCGCGTGATGGCGTGGAGCACCGTTGCTCGTTACAAAAGCGAGCAACCGGAACCGCGTCAGGCTGGTCGCGATTTGGGAGTTCGAGCTGTCCTGATGGGAAGGTTAACCGCTTCACACGACCACCTGCTGATCAAGACTGAGCTGGTTGATTGCAACGATGGGTCGCATCTGTGGGGCGAGAATTATCGCTGCACACCATCAGACATAATCGAAGTCGAGAAAGAAATCTCGCGGAAGATATCGGAGAACCTGCTCATCCGTCTGACGACCGAAGAACGGAAACAACTCGCGAAGCGCTACACGGAAAACGTTGACGCGTATCACGCTTACCTGAAAGGTCGTCATTTCTGGAATAAGCGAACCGAGGAAGGCGTTCGGCGTGGCATCGATTATTTCAAGCAAGCTATTGATATCGATCCGAGTTACGCGCTCGCATACACGGGCCTGGCGGATGCCTATTTTATTCTCGGTGGTGTTGGCGTCAGCGTCATTTCACCGCATGACGCTTTCCCGAAAGCACGCGAGGCTGCTACCAAAGCTCTTGAAATCGACGACCTGTTAGCCGAAGCGCACGCCTCACTCGCAAACGCCCTGGTAGGCTATTACTGGGATTGGTCGGCGGCTGAAAAAGAGTTCAAACGGTGTCTTGATCTAAAGCCGGCGTATGCGGCCGGTCGTCACTGGTACGCATTTCTTTACTTAACACCACAGCGTCGATTCGAAGAGGCCATCTCTCACGAGACGCAGGCGTATGAGCTTGAGCCGCTCTCGCTCGCAATCAGCAGCGACCTCGCAATGATCTATTACGCTGCCGGCAACAACGATCGCGCAATCGCTCAATTCCAAAGAACACTCGATTTGGACCAGAGTTTTGTTTATACGCATTGGCAGCTGGGTTTGGCGTACGAAGAAAAGGGAATGTATGAGGAGGCGATCAGTCATCATCGAAAAGCCGTTGAACTCTCTGGTGAAAGCACGTTGACCCTGGCACTTCTTACCCATGCGTACGCAGTGTCGGGTCAGAAAGGAGAGGCGCTGAAGTTAATCGAGCGCCTTACTGAGTTATCGAAACAGAAATACGTCAGCGCTTATCGAGTTGCGGCAGCTTATGTAGCACTGAACGAAAAGGATAAAGCTTTTGAGTGGTTGGATCGCGCTTATGACGATCGTGATGGTTGGTTAAGCTGGCTCAACTGCGATCCAGTGATGAAGCCGCTGCGGGGTGATGAACGGTTCGCGAAGCTTGTTCACAGAGTTGGACTGTCGCCAACTGAGAGTTCTACCCAATCAGTCAAACTATATGAACATCCGATCTCGATTAAGGGGTCGAGCCACACACAACGGTGGCGAATCCCGGCTGTGCGAACACTCGCGATCGTGGCTCTGGTTCCTGTTCTAGCTGCTCTCGTCATTTATTTCCTGACGATCCGCTTCCGTAATACAACACCGCCACGTGCGATCAAGAACTTCACCTTCACGCAACTGACTGATCAACCTGGGCCTGAGTTCTTTCCGACGCTGTCTCCTGATGGAAGATCGGTTGCTTATGCGAGTCATGCATCTGGTAACTGGGACATCTATCTTCAACGCGTTGGCGGAAGAAATCCGATCAACCTCACGAAAGATTCTGCGGCGGATGACTCGCAACCGGCGTTTTCTCCCGATGGCGAGCGCATCGCATTTCGTTCCGAACGCGACGGAGGCGGGATCTATTTGATGGGTGCAACAGGCGAATCACTGGTTCGGGTTTCAGATCTGGGTTATAGCCCTTCATGGTCCCCTGACGGAAAGCAGTTGATCGTCGGCACGGAAAAAATCCCACAGCCTTCGACCCGACCGACCACGAGTCAGCTTTGGATCATCGACATCGATACGGGTCAACATCGAATAATTAGCGAAGGCGACGCGTTGCAACCGAGCTGGTCTCCTCATAAACAGCGCATCGCTTACTGGAGTCGTCCGCCAAAATACGGCCAGCGTGAAGCGATCTACACGATACCCGCTGGTGGCGGCGCTCCCGTTCCTGTTACGAATGGCGCAAATTCAGATGTGAATCCGGCTTGGTCGCCTGATGGAAAATATATTTACTTCTCAAGCAATCGCGGCGGAAGTGTAAACGTCTGGCGAGTGGCGATTGATGAAAGCTCGGGTGCGACGCAAGGAGAGCCGGAAGCAGTGACCACGATTGGAGCTTCAACGGCTGCTCTTCATTTGAGCTTCTCACGCGATGGACGCCGTCTCGCTTATATTGCGCAGGAAGAGATCAGAAACCTGCGCAAAGTTGCTTTTGATCCGGCTACTGCAAAAGTCACTGGTGAGGCAGGATCCGTCACGAGCGGTTCGATGCAGTTATGGTTTCCGGATGTCTCACCCGACGGAAAATGGTTGACGGCGTATTCGATGGGCCAACAACGACATGTCTTCGTTCTACGGACAGACGGATCAGAACTGCGGGATCTGACGAACGACGACTACAGACATTTCTGGCCACGCTGGTCACCCGATGGTCAGCGAATCGCATTCTCATCTCGTCGGACCGGCAACTATGAACTTTGGGTAATTAATCGCGATGGCAGTGGTCTACAACAACTGACGCAGGCCAATGGCGCGCATTACTCGCCGTGGTCGGCTGATGGGAAAATGATCGCCTATTCAATCCATATCCCGAAGAACGATTGTGTGATCATCGATCCGGGAAAGGGACTGAATCAACAGTCGCAGCCCTTGGTGCCGTTGAGTGATCCGACTCTGTCGTTTGAAGGCTGGACGTGGTCACATGATGCAAAGAAGCTCGCAGGGATCAAACACCTGCCTAACGGAGTGCATTCGGGCATCGGCATCTATGATTTGGAAACCAAACAATATGACTGGCTAACCGACTTTGGCGACTGGCCGATCTGGTTGAATGACGATCGTCATCTGCTGTTCGTTAGCCAGGGCAAGATCTTTTCGTTCGACACGAGGACGAGGAAATATCAGCCGGTGTTAACAGTAACGGATCAGGATGTTGATATCGGTAGTCCAGGCGTGTCGCCTGACAATCGAGTTATCTATTTCTCGTTCGTTGCAACAGAGGCGGATATCTGGTTGATGAATCTAAACGAGTAACTCATGTCCGATATGCTTCAGCTTGTCGTTGAGCTGCACCACCATTCAATCTCCGAGAAATGATTAAACGAATGTCCGATACGCTTGAGAGCGACTTGCAAAATTCAACTTCTCATTCTCCCCAGGCTTTAGCCTGGGGTCACAGCCGGCACGTTGAAATTCAACAACCGTTTCAACGGTTTCTGACGTGGCGCCGAATTGGCAATTTCTCTATGTAAACCGTTGAAACGGTTTCACCCGTCAGAAGAGCCTCCGACCCCAAGCTAAAGCTTGGGGAGAATAAGAAGTTGAGTTTTGCAAGCCTCAATCTAAGAGGAATGACTCAACGAATGTCCGATATGCTTTAGCTTGTCGTTGAGGTACGCATGAGTATACCTGCGATGTAAGTGGATCTTCACAAGGTCAACGACAAGCTGAAGCATTATCGGACATTCGTTGAGTTATTCCGTTGAGGTTTAGAGTGGTAATGCGAGCATCGACAAGCTGAAGCGTATCTGGCATTCATTGAGTCATTTCTCCAGTGGCCAAACCACGGGCATGCGTCCGACTCACTTGGCCACCAACGTAAAAAGCCGGGTGTGTGCTTGATTCACTCACCCGGCTTTACGACACAGACGCACAACGGTTGTCGCTACGCAATTGTCAGTTTATTAACGACCCGTTTGAACTGCTTTCCTATTCGTGCAGCGAAAGTCGCTGAAGCGGCGCTAACACTGCCAATTTCCCCGCCGCTATTGAAATCGTGCGCTCCATGTAATGTCATGTTCTGAGGCGGCTTTTCTTTTAGGAAGAACAACGTTAGCCATAATTGGGCGGTGTTCTGTTCTTGCGTACCGCAACTGACTCGCTTAACGCTTGAGTAGTTGGCGACGTGTTTGTCCTTTTCCAAAACTCTGCCGCCTTCGATTTGCCAACGTCCGGCATTGTCTTCCACGTTGTTGAGGCATTCGCGAACTAAATCATAGGTGAGTGCTGCCATTGGAATTCCTACCTTTCTGAGTGGTTGTAAGGTTATGAAGCTAGTGCAGCGAGGTCTCCGCTGCGGACCTGAGCTTCGGTGTTTCTGGTTTGTGGCTCATATTCTGGTTTTCCAGCGAGGAGGATATGAGTCATTTTAACGTGCGTGAGTTCGCGCGAGCGTGCGAGGAAGTTGGCCCGTGAGAATTCAGTCGACCTTGCGAACGACGGGACAATATTCCTATTCGACTACGAAGTCAACGGATTCAACCTTCCTCTCAATCATCTTCGTTGAGCTCAAGTCCAGTACGTTCGATCTAATGATCGATAGCCCACAGCTTCAGAAACATGGGGCGATTGGATCTTTTCTGAACCTTCCAGATCAGCAATCGTCCGGCTCACTTTTAGAATCCGATCATAAGCACGCGCTGACAGTCCTACTCGCGTCATTGCCTGTTCCAACATCTGTTCACTTGCAGTGTCAATGCGACAGTAGCGTCGAATCATTCGTGGTGTCATCGCGGCGTTCGAAAAGATCTTTTCACTCGCGAATCGCTTGAGTTGTCGTTCGCGTGCAGCGATCACGCGATTGCGAATCGTGGTTGAGCTGTCAGTCTCAGGATGGGTGTCGCCACGCAGTTCACGAAACTTCACTGCCGGCACATCGATGTGAATGTCGATTCGATCCAGTAGTGGTCCGGATATTCGTCCAACGTATCGCTGAATCTGAATCGGCGAGCAACGACACTCACGCGTCGGGTCATTCCAAAACCCACACGGACAAGGGTTCATGGCTGCCGCTAACATAAAGGCAGCGGGAAACGTCAGCGACATCGCCGCGCGACTGATTGTCACCTTCTGATCTTCAAGCGGCTGGCGCAGCACTTCCAACACACTGCGATCAAATTCCGGCAGTTCGTCGAGAAACAGTACGCCTTGATGAGCAAGCGAAACTTCTCCGGGACGTGGGACTGCACCACCGCCAATCAAACCTGCATCGCTGATCGTGTGATGTGGGGATCGAAATGGTCGTTCAGTGACAAGACCTGCGCGGCCAGTTAGACCAGCAACGGAATGAATCTTCGTCAACTCGAGCGCGGCTTCGAATTCCAAAGGCGGCATGATTGTCGGCAGGCGTTTTGCCAACATCGTCTTGCCTGATCCTGGTGGGCCAATCAGAAGGATGTTGTGTCCACCAGCACTCGCGATCTCCAATGCACGCTTCGCGGAGATCTGTCCACGCACTTCATGAAAGTCAACAGAGTAGTTTCCAGTGTGCGAAAGGATTTCGGCAGGATCCACTTTGAGCGGCTCAGGCGGATCAGAAGAACGCAACGCAGCGACGAGTTTCGTTGCACCCTTTAGATCCGCGACCGGATAGACATTGATACCAGCGACGACTGCTGCTTCTTTTGCATTCTCTTCCGGAAGGATCAGATTAGCGACCTTCCCTTCGCGCGCAAGTATTGCAATCGGCAATGCGCCCTTGATTGCTCGCACGCGTCCATCAAGAGAGAGCTCCCCAACGCAGAGCATGTGGAGCAGATTTGCTTCTTCAGCCAGATCACCACCAGCGCCGAGAATGCCAAGCGCAATGGGTAAATCGAAACTCGCGCCTTCCTTGCGCACATCAGCGGGGGCGAGATTGATAATGGTTTTTTGAAAGGGAAAGAAGAAGCCGCAATTCTGCAGAGCCGCTCGAATTCGCTCGCGTGACTCGCGCACCGCAGCATCAGGTAGACCGACGATGGTGACAGATGCCTGTTCGTTTTCACCACGCGCTGCAGTGATATCAACTTCAATGTCGACTAGATCAGCGTCGATGCCGTAGACGGCGGCGGAAAGTGTTCGGAAGAGCATCGTGAGGTCGCTCCTAAAATGAGGTTGAGGAAAACGCGGGTTAGTTTATGACAGGATTTACAGAATTAACAAGATGGATGGGAGCTTTGTGCTTTGTGCTTACTGCTTTGTACTTTGTGCTTACTGCTTTGTACTTTGTGCTTACTGCTTTGTACTTTGTGCCTTTGTGCTTTGTACGGAAAGACCAAAGACCTAAGGACAAAGTACAAAGGACTATGTACAAAGGACAAAAAGAGCGCTTCCCTTTTCAAGGAAGCGCTCAAATAAATCAGACTGACCTTTAGTTATCTTCGGCGTGATGGCGCGACGGCCGTTGCCGGCAAACGCACTTCCTGACCAGCTTTCAATTCCGTGTCGGGAGTGATGCCGTTCAAACGCGCCACTTCATTCGCATCCAAATTGTTTGCCGTCGCGATGCGTGCGATGGTGTCGCCCTTTCGCGCTCGAACGGTTCTGAAGCCCGGTGCTCCTGCGGGTGCTTCTGTACCAGGCTTGGCACGTACCCAACGGGTTAGCTTCACGGTATTGTTCGGAATCACCAGCTTGTTCGTGCTCTTCAGATCCACTCCCGTGTTCATGGCCTGCAACGCTGCCACTGGAACTCCAACGCGATTGGCGACTGTTTGGAAGTCTTCACCGGGAGCCACGGAGATAATCCGCGCTGACTCACGGTTCTCACCCGGAATTCTCTTCAGCAATGCGACGAACTGTTTGGAGCGCCCTGCAGGAACGCGAACGTTGTAGAGATCACCTCGCGGTGTGATGTCGCGCTTCAACTCCGGATTCAGCGTGCGAATGTAATCAACGCTGCTGTCAGTAGCGTCGGCAATAAGCTGCAGGCTCGTAGCTGTTGGAACCTGGACCACATCATACGAAAGCGCCGGATCCGGCTTGATCCCTTTGAATCCATATTTCTCAGGATTCTTCGCGATCAGGATTACAGCGAGAATATTTGGAACGTAGTTGCGGGTTTCCTGAGCAATGTACGGATAAATCTCCCAGTAGTTTGCCGTACCTGCACGAGAGATCGCGCGGTCGATATTGCCGGCGCCGGTGTTGTACGCAGCCATCGCCAGTTCCCAATTACCGTTGTAACGCTTGGCGAGATCTTTCAAGTGACGAGCTGAAGCACGAGTTGCTTGTTCAATGCTGTTGCGTTCGTCAATGTACGCGTTCTGTTTCAAACCGTACGTGCGACCAGTGCCCGGAATGAATTGCCATAAACCGGAAGCAGATGCCCACGACAACGCCCTTGTTTTCCACGAGCTCTCAACTTGTCCTAACCAGGTGACATCGATCGGCACGCCTTCTTCATGGAAAATCTTGCGCGCCACTTTCATGTACATGCCGGAGCGACGTAGACCATTCTCCATCGTGGAACGTCCACGACCCTGGTAGTAGTTGATGTAGCCCTGGATAAGTGGATTCAGCGTGAAGTTGAAATTGACGTTTTGCTTCGCTTGTTCAAGCGCGAGCACGTCAGCATCCGAAACGTTCGTCTCGTCTGTCGTCAGAACTAACTTACTTAGATCGTCTAAAGGTGATGGTTCAAACTTCTGGTCGCGAAAACCGACTTGCGGCGGCGCAGCAGTCGTTTGACCTTGAGTTTGATTCTGAGCAACGAGGGTGTTGGTCGCAGCATTCGGTGTTATCTGCTGCATCGGCACTTCCTCGCGATAGATCAATTCAACCAGTTCAAGGTAGAACGTCTGCAACTTCTGACTCGCACGAACATCAATACCCGACTCGAGAATGACATCTACAGCCTTGTCGAACTCATCTCTCGCCTGCGCTCTCTTCTTATCTTCGAGACTCAGTTTGCCTTTACGGAAGTGGTCTTGAGACCGCGCGATGATCTGCTCAACACGCTTCTCAAGTTGGTCCACATCGGTCGGAATTGAACGTGCAGATGAAGCCGCGGGAATCTGGGCAAAAATAATTGCGGGAAAAGCGACGAGCGCCGCCAGTAATGCCGCACGGGAGATCAAACGAGGGAAACTCGCTGACATTTATCGTCGATACTCCTTCAAGGTTGGTACTACATCCCGGACCAATCGCTACTCGGGCAGACCAGGATTCGGTTTATGTTGCGTGGTATCTAATGGCTCCTAAATGATTTGGACTTCTAGGAGCCCGAAAATCACTCCGGAGGTTATCACACGGTTTTTTTGAGTGTCAAACAAACGCCTATTAAATCCAGACGTTGAAACCGTGAGCTTTTCCACGAAAAGTTCCCCGGTTTCAGTAGTTACAGATGCGCGGCTTGCAGGTTTAGGTTGTGCCCAGATCCTAAGTCGGCCGCAAATTTATGGCCCCCTACGGTGCCACAAAACTTAACGCCCGAGGTTCTGATTCCGTTGCAAAAAAGTGCTGAAAACTCTCCCAGTGATTCTTGGCCTCAGCACTGTTTCCATACAACAACTCGCCATCCTGTTTTGTAACAAAATGATGAGATCGCGAAATAAGCAACGAATCGCTGCGTTTGCGGCTTCGTAGTCAGCGGAACGCCTTTTGCCAAACTCTTTCTGAGCACATCTCTCCCGACCTCGAAGGCGACCGATGAAGGGAACAAGCATCCCTGAGCAATTGTGGGTTAAGGAGCTGAACGTAACCTAAAGCTATGTCGACTATAGCAACCGAAGCCGAAGTTCGGGAATTTCCAACTGCGCGCGCCGAGCGGGTGACTCCACTCATTCCGGCTACGCCATTATTTCTCAATCGCGAGTTGAGTTTGTTGGAATTCCATGCGCGCGTGCTGGACGAAGCGCTCGATGAATCGAATCCGCTACTTGAGCGGCTCAAGTTTCTGTCGATCTTTTCGTCGAATCTGGACGAGTTTTTCATGATTCGAGTTTCCGGTTTGAAGGAGGAGGTAGAACACGGCCTAACTGAACTTTCGTCTGACGGTCTTACTCCCGAACAACAACTCGACACGATACGCCTGCGAATCTTGCCTTTGGTCGAGCTGCAACAGACAGTCTTGCGCGACCAAATTCTTCCCGAACTCGAGCGTGAGGGAATCCGGTTGCTTAGTTATGACTCATTAAGTCATCACCAGCGCGAGCACCTCAAGACTTACTTCGTTGAGAAGATCTTTCCGGTGCTTACGCCGTTGGCCGTCGATCCATCGCACCCGTTCCCTTTCGTGTCGCCGCTGAGTCTGAATCTCGGTCTAATGGTAGAACCACTCGATGATCGATCAATCGATGGAAGCAAACTGACGGGCCCGCGTTTCGTGCGGATCAAAGTTCCATCAGTTGTTCCACGTCTTATTCCCGTTGATCTGAGCGGGACAGCTTTCGTTCTTGCTGAAGAAGTAATTGAAGCCAACATCAACGAGCTGTTTCCGGGAATGATCACAAGTAAGGCTCACCGCTTTCGAATTACGCGCGATGCGGACATGGAGATTCGTGAAGAGGAAGCGGAAGATCTGCTGCGTTTGATTCAACAAGAGTTGCGGCGCCGAAAGTTCGGCGCGCCTGTCCGGCTCGAGGTGTCGAAGGGTATGCCGGAAGACATGATTGAGTATCTCACTCAATCGCTGGGCCTTTCTGAGAGTGATGTGTATGTAATCGACGGTCCGCTTGGTGTTCAGGATCTGTCGGCGCTTTCCGAAGTTGATCGACCAGATCTCAAGTATGCATCGTTCACGCCGTGTATTCCTGAGTGGTACAGCGAGAACAAATCAATCTTCGACGCAATCAAAGAACGGGATCGACTACTACACCACCCTTACGACTCCTACGACTGCGTCACCGGTTTTCTAAATCAAGCTGTTGATGATCCTGATGTGGTAGCGATTAAGATTTGTCTTTATAGAACCGGACCAGACTCGCCAATTCCACCTGCGTTGATCCGAGCCGCCTACCAGGGGAAACAGGTTACGGCTTTAATCGAATTGAAAGCGCGCTTTGACGAGCAACACAACATCGAATGGGCACGCAAACTCGAGTATGCAGGCGTGCACGTTGTTTACGGTATTGTCGGACTAAAGACGCATGGCAAGTTAACTCTCGTTGTTCGGAATGAAGATGGGGTGTTGAGAAAATACGTGCACATCGCGTCTGGCAATTACAACCCGACCACGTCGTGCACTTACACCGACGTCGGTATGTTCACGGCCGACGAGCAAATCGGTAAAGATGCAGCGGAGCTGTTTAATTATCTGACAGGTTACTCGAGACAAAGCCAGTATCGACGATTGTTTGTCGCACCCGTCACACTGCGAAACGATTTGAACGAACTATTTGATCGCGAGATTCAGCACAAGCGAGACGGGCGGCCTGCACGAATAATCGCGAAGTTCAATCGACTGGCGGATAAGCAGGTCATTCAGAAGTTATATGAAGTGGCCCAGGCGGGAGTGAAGATCGATCTAATTGTGCGCGGCATCTGTATGCTTCGTCCTGGCGTCCCGGGTCTTTCAGAAAACATTACGGTGCGAAATGTCGTTGGCCGGTTCCTCGAACATAGTCGTGTGTTCTATTTCGAAAACGGTGGTGACGAAGAAATCTACATCGGCAGCGCTGATTGGATGACTCGAAATCTCAAACACCGCATTGAGGTTATTACTCCTGTTTTAGATCAGGAACTGAAGCGCTACTTGAAAGATGTCGTTCTGGATGCTTATCTGCGCGACAACGTCAAAGCGCGGCAATTACTGCCGGATGGCACATATGGCCGTGTCCCCTCAAAGTCAGCACTCCCCTTTAACAGTCAATCGTACTTCATTGGCTGTGACACCCCTCGTTAAGTTTTTCCCTCGTCGTTACTAAATCGGGTGTACCCGCATTGGGTACAACGGTTTTTCCTATTGCTGGAAGCTGGGGCGTCAAGCCCGCCCATACGGAGTGATGTATGACTTGGAGCAAACAGATTAGAACGATCGTTATGTTGATGCTGGTCGTTGCCATGACGGCACTTGATGTCGGCGTAGCTAAGCCAAAGTCAAAAAAAGAAAAAGAAAAGCCGACCGGAACGCCAGTCTTTTGGCGCAGACCAGTTGATATTCGCAACCGAGATCTCTTTCTTGGACCAGGCGGCAGTAGCATGCAGCCGGACCTGAGCCGAGTCGAGTTAATGAAAGAAGAAAAGGGTGGCTACTCAAAGAAGTTTCGCGTGCGAGATGGGTCTGGGCGAGAGTGGGTCGCAAAGATAGGCAAGGAAGCTCAATCGGAAACGTCGGCCGTGAGACTGCTATGGGCTCTTGGTTATCCGACTGAAATCAACTATCTGGTGCCACGCGTCACGATTCCCGGGAAAGGCACATTTACGAACGTACGGTTCGAAGCCCGACCGGACAGCGTGAAGAGAGTCGGCGAGTGGAAGTGGAACAGAAATCCGTTCGCTCAAACGCGCGAGTATCAAGGGTTGAAGATAATGATGGCCCTTATCAACAACTGGGACCTCAAGGATTCAAATAACGAGATGTTGCAGTTTCGTGGACGTGACGGGGATGTGCTCGTGTACATCATCAGCGATCTCGGCGCGACATTTGGTCACGCGAGCGGCACGCCGTTCTTCTGGCGAATCACACGCGACCGGAATAATCCGAAGAGTTATGCAAAGTCCGATTTCGTCAAGAAGGTAAAAGGCAATCGAATAGAGCTCAAATATGGCGGTAGGAACCGGGGTCTGTTCAAGAACATCACCGTCGACGACGCAGTCTGGCTGTCGTCGTGGTTATCACAACTCAGTGACCAGCAGATTAAAGATGCATTTCGAGCGGCGAATTACACCCCGTCCGAAATAAATCTGCTCGCAAGTGAATTCCGTCAAAGGACGAATGCGTTAGCAAACGTGAGTCGAAGCGAGCGTCTCGGCCGCAGATAGCGAATGAAGTAAATGGCTTTGAATGGAACGAGTAAACGTAAGAGAGAGATTATTACTCTCGTCGTTGTTTTTACCCTGGTTTTATTTGTGAGTGCGCTCGTCGTTTATCTAATCGCCGGACGAACTACGCGATCAGATTCCGCACGCGATACGCAAGTGCCAGCAACATCTTCACGCGACTCCGCGGCAGGGCCAGTCGGCTCGCCTCGCGAGCCGCTGGATCAACCAACACCTTATCGCCGAGGAAACGATTCTCCAGGGTTCGTCGAACAACTATTCGGTAACGGTTCGGCAGGTTACGATCCGAATGCACGTTGGACGGAAAACGTTGGCAACATCGCGTTCCGACTGATACTCGCAGCCGTGCTCGGCGCTGCCCTGGCTTTTCGACCGAGAAAACAACTGCCTGCACTTAAGCGGAACCCTTATGTTTCGCAAACGCAGATTCTGTTAGCGATTGTCGCAGCCGCGCTGATGATCATCGTCGGGGACAATGCGGCGCGAGCGTTTGGAATTTTTGCCGCAGTCTCACTTGTTCGTTTCCGCACGAACATCAGAGATCCAAAAGAAATCACGGTGCTGTTGATTAGTCTCGCGTTAGGGCTTGCTGCTGGTGTGGGTCGTTACGAACTGGCTTTGATTCTTGTCATCTTCTCTCTGATTGTGCTCTGGGTCTTGGAGTGGCGCGAATCAAGAGATGTCTTTCGCTCGCTGGTGGTGAAAGTATCCACGAGGAATGTTGCGTCCACTCAGAGGGTACTGCGACAAATTTTCCAACAACACGGTTTCGATTCTGAACTGCGTGGTTTGGAGCGCGAACATGATGATGGGTCAGCAGGGCTTCTTGTGTATACAGTTGATGTAAGTCCGTTGGTGAGCACAGATCAACTCAGTGAGGACGTTCTGTCTACCGATGAAACTAATATCGACAGTATCCAGTGGGAACAGAAGAAGAGCTACTCGTATCTGTATCAGTGATGCGGGTGCAAGCAAAAAACAAAAGCCACGAACGATTGGTCGCTCGTGGCTTGAGTTTTTAGGAGGTTTCAGCTGTGTCTTACTTCTTGGCGCCTGTCTCAGTTACGACAGCTGCTGCGTTTGCCTGGAACTTTGTCCAGTAGTCCTTCACGAAATCCTTCTGCTTACCGTGACCGAAGCCGGAATTGAACTCGTACTGGTACATCTCGGCTAAAGCTTGGTCAAGATTCCAGCCATCGTGATTGAAGCGATAGACGGCTCCAACGACTCCGGTGCGATGACGTCCGCCCGCACAGTGCACGAAGAATTTGCCGGTTTGAGGATCGTTCACAACTTTTAGAAACTCATTGACCTGCTCGATGCTGGGATAGCTCTTGTCGACCATCGGAATATTGATGTAGCGAAGTCCCGCTGCTTCAGCGGCCGGCTGCTCGGACTCTCTCGAGTTATCGGTCAAGTCAATGATTGTTTTGACGCCGAGATCAGCAAGCGCTTTGAAATCGTTTTTTTCCGGTCGTGCGCCACGGTAGAACCGCTCGTCCATCTGGCCAAAATTCTTAATCTTTATATTTGCGAAACTCGGGTTTGATTTCGCTACCGCGTTGAAGGAAAAGGAAAAGATGAGAGCAACAACTGCTGTTAGAACAGGGGCGTAGTTTCGGATAGATCGCGTCATTAAAAACTCCTTGAATTCTGAACTGCTTTTAAGCTGAAAGCCGGGACTACTTTACCGCAGGTCATCCCACGATGGGTAACAGCAAGTCCACTTAAGGACGCAAGCGACTAATCGCCAATGTCAAAACCGAGAACTTTGATTCTACCACGGACCCGTTGGTTGCACTGCAACGCGTTGATTCTACAGGTCAAATAGCATTATTCAAGTATTAATTTCAGGCACCGTTTTTCGCCCAGTAAAACGCGTCACGCCGGTCTCACATTGGCAGGTTGCGGGAGCCGCGTCGGACGCGGAGCGGATGGCACCGGAGCCGGCGCGACTTTCTCTTTCAGCGCCTCACGAAACACCTGCCTCATATTATCAACAAAAACAAACCTAATATCTTTAAACGGCTCTTTGGGGACTTCGTCGAGATCCCTTCGGTTTTGCAGGGGCAGAATAATCGTTGACACTCTAGCGCGCCGCGCCGCCAAAACCTTCTCCTTTACGCCCCCGATCGGCAAAACGTTCCCGCGCAATGTGATTTCGCCAGTCATTGCGACATCTTTGCGAATCGGTCGCTGCGATAGCGCTGAAACCATCGCCGTAGCGAGCGTTATACCCGCTGATGGTCCATCCTTCGGAATTGCGCCTTCCGGGATGTGAATATGTAAGTCGTAATTGTTGAAGTCTTCTTCGGGAATATCGAGTTCTTTCGCTCGCGACTTCGCATACGAATATGCCGCCTGGGCAGATTCCCGCATCACATCGCCGAGTTGTCCCGTGAGTACTAGATTTCCTTTTCCGCGCATTCTGAGCGCTTCGATGAAGAGTATGTCGCCCCCGACAGCAGTCCACGCCAGGCCCGTAGCAACGCCTACCTGGTCTTTCTTCAGTGCTTCTTCTGGAATGATCTTCGGCGCGCCAAGGAATTCGTGAATGTTCTTCAACGAGACTCGGATTGTTCCTTTGTGCCCTTCAGCGATCTTGCGTGCCACTTTCCGGCCGATGCGTCCGATCTCGCGCTCCAACTGACGCAAACCAGCCTCTTGCGTGTACTGCTGGATAATCGCTGTGAGTGCTGTGCGGGAAATGTGGAGGTCGCGCGAGCTAATACCGTTTTCTTCCATCTGCTTGGGTAGCAGGTGCCGCACTGCGATCTCTCGCTTCTCTTCTTCTGTGTAACCGGCGATACGAATAACTTCCATGCGATCGCGCAGAGCTGGTTGGATCGTGTCGAGGACGTTTGCAGTCGTCATGAAGATGACATTCGAAAGATCGAAGGTGACGCCGAGATAGTTATCGCGGAAGCTGTTGTTCTGCTCCGGATCGAGAACTTCAAGCAATGCCGACGACGGATCGCCGCGGAAGTCGGCGCCCACCTTGTCTATCTCGTCGAGCATTACCAGCGGATTATTTGTGCCGGCCTGTTGGACGCCTTGAATAATTCGACCAGGCATTGCACCGACATACGTGCGACGGTGGCCTCGGATTTCAGCTTCGTCGTGAACACCGCCGAGTGAGAGTCGAACAAACTTTCGATCAAGCGCACGCGCTATCGAACGGCCCAAAGAAGTTTTGCCGACTCCTGGTGGGCCAACCAAACAAAGAATTGGTCCCTTTGGTTTTTCTTTCAGCTTTCGGACGGCAAGCGCTTCGAGGATACGGTCTTTAACTTTTTCGAGACCGTAGTGATCTTCATTCAAAACCTGTTCTGCCTTTTTCAGATCTAGATTGTCTACCGACGATTTGGACCACGGCAGATCTGTCATGATCTCCATCCAGTTGCGGAGTGTTGCAGTCTCTGCCGCGTCTGGATGCATTCGCTCCAGCTTCTTAAGTTGACGCAACGCCTCGTCTTCAGCAGGCTTCGGCATTTTCGCGGCTTCGATCTTCTCGCGAAACTGCGCAATTTCCTCCGCTAGTTCGTTCCCTTCTCCTAACTCGCTTTGAATCGCCTTCATTTGCTGGCGCAAGTAGAACTCTCGCTGCGAACGATCGATGTCCGCACGGGCTTGAGTATTGATCTCCTGCTGAACCGTCAAGACTTCGATCTCCTTATTGAGAAGATCATTGACCCGTCGCAGACGCGCTGTTGTGTCCGCGATGTCTAATACCGATTGGGCGTCTTCGACTTTCAGCTCGAGATTAGAAGCTGAAAGATCTGCCAGGCGGCCCGCATCATCGAGGTTCGCGATGATTGCCATCACTTCCGGCGAAATATTCTTTCCGAGCGTGATTGCCTTCTCCATCGAACTGCGAACATTGCGAACCAAAGCTTCAACTTCGAGGGATCTCTCCGGGGACAGTACCTCACTCATTACATTGATGTTCGCGCGCAAATACTCTCCGCTGGTATCGACTGAGTTGATCTGCGCTCGTGCTAACCCTTGCACAAGAATCCTAATGCGGCCGTCAGGGAGTTTCAGCATTCGCATGATCACAGCCGCGGTACCAACTGAATAGAGATCCTCCGCGGTCGGCTCTTCCTTATCGAGATCCTTTTGAGAAGCGAGAAGGATCATTCGATTGTCAGCCAGTGCCTCGTCAACCGCTCTGATCGATTTCTCGCGCGACACAAAAAGGGGAACAATCATGAATGGATAGATCACGATGTCGCGCAGCGGCAGAACCGGTAGTTCACTGGGTATCTGCAGTTGTTGATCAGTCTCAGTCGTGTCGATTGCTTCAGTAAAATCTGACTCTTTAGGTGTGACCATGATGATTCCTTTTTAGGAACAACTTCTAAGCTTCCTTGTTCGCGTCGTTTACCTGGACGCGGAATTCTCCTCCTCGCCGATCTTCAATCTTCGGCAGCCGGATTCTAAGCACCCCATTTTTTAGTTCTGCGGTCGCTTCGCGCACACTGATGGTCCATCGCAAATGCACAACTCTGCTGAATTTTCCGTAGCTTCGCTCTGAACACAGGTAGGAAACTATCCGACGTCGCGCTGGACGTCGTTTCTTCTCGCCCCATACACGCAGTTTAGTATTAGACAACCCGATGTTGATTTGGTCAGAAGTAACGCCTGGAAGTTCGAGTCGGATGTAGATCGCGTCGCAGGCTTCACAGAGATCGACTGGGGGCGCCCATTCTCCGGATACTAAAGGGCTCTCCGCTTCCGTTGCTTCCTGAAGTGCCGCGTATAGACGACCGACGCGATCACGGAGTCGCTGGAGTTCGAGACGCTCAAGTCCAGTTGCCCTGATAGGTTTAATCACTTACACCCGCTCCTGCCTGCGGCTCGTGCCAGTTGTCACTTTCTTCCAGCCGCCCCGCCTTGTCGTGTTCTAACAAGCTGTTTCAGCTCGGTCATGAATTCCGACACATCCTCGAACTCAAGATACACCGAAGCGAACCGAACGTACGCAACTTTATCCAGCTCCTTCAGTCGTCGCATGATCATCTCACCGATTTTACTAGTTGGACGCTCGCGCTCAGGTGACTCCTGAACGTATTTTTCTATTGCGTTAACAATGCTGTCGAGTTTTGTCGAAGGTACGGGACGTTTTTCACACGCGCGCAGCAATCCTGCCATGACCTTGTTGCGATCAAACGTCTCACGGCGACCGTCCTTTTTGACCACCATGTACGGAATCTCATCGATTCGCTCATAAGAAGTGAACCGTCGCTCACAACGAAGACACTCGCGTCTTCGGCGAATGGCATCACCCTCGCGCGACTCGCGTGAGTCGACAACCTTGTCTTCAAGATATCCGCAGAATGGACATTTCATCTGGACGTGAACCTTTCTAGAGGGTTCTTAAAGATCTCTCAGTCAACCAGCCGTATCGGGCTGGACGGGGCGAACGAATTCATCACGCGGATTCTTTTCATCCTCAACACTGTGTTCAACGGATTCAGCAGAAATAAGTGATCGCAGTTTCGTTAGATTCAGATCGCCGCGGATGAAATAAAAGAAACCAAACAGTAAGGCAGGCCCAAAGTCGATGATGTGCATGACGATCGAAATCGCTGCTGCTGTGTCGCGCTCGACACCAAGAAACAAAAACCCGGCCGCCGTCGCTGCATGAAATGCGCCGGCAGCTCCTCCTGGTGTTGGCACGACAGAACCGGCCATGGACCAGCCCAACACAAACACTGTTTCAGAGAGTCCGAACTTAAGACCGAAGGCGCGAATAACTAACAGATTGGCAATGGCTATTGATAACCAAACCAGCGCCGTCCAACCGACCGTCTCAGCGAGCTCCCGGAAGTTCACAAGAACTCTCAGCGCTTGGGCCAGCTGTTGCAGTAATCGAAGAATCAATTTCGTGAGACGCGCGGGGATGAATCGCCAACGCGAAAGAAGAGCGCTTAATCGAGCGATCACGACGTCTGATTTTTTTCTGAACCAGGCGAGACATGCGACAGCGATAAGTGCTCCCGTCAGCAACACAACGCCAGCTATTCGGACCCGATTAAAATCTGCGATTTGCGCGCTGTCAGGCTTGAACCAAAGGAGATTCACCGCAAACATCAACAGCAACGCGACGATGTCGTAAATCCGTTCAACCATGATCGTGACAAACGATGCGCTTGGCCGCACACGCGGATCACGCATTGGCAAAACGACAGGTCTGACGATTTCTCCAGTTCGTCCTGCGAGAAAGACCGCGCCGAACCCAACCGTCGTGGCAGCTACTAAGTCGGAAAGGCGCGCTGGTACCAGCGGTTTCAGGAGAGCTCCCCACCTGCAAGCTCTGAAGAAGTAGGCGAGTGAAATAATCAGCGCTGCGAGCAACAGCAGAAGAATGTTGGCGTGACTGACGGCGCGGCGAACCTCAATCCAATCGAGCTTGCGTCCAAACCACCACAACAACCCAATGGCCAACAGGCAAAGAAAGCCAAATTCAACGTACTTTCGATAGCTCGAGTTCTTCAAATTCGTAGGTTCAGCGAGGTAGTCCCAACATGAAAACTTGACTTTCGACCGAGCCAAACCACAACATGTTGGGTCGGTGCCAAAGGCTACTACAGGTTACCTGTGAGGGCAAGAAAGACGTATCTTCCATTCGTCCCCGGCTAAAATGCTAGGAAAGAACGTCTGAACAATAGGTGGCAAGCTCGCTGGAACTTTAGTTTCAGCGCTTTCGTAATCGCCCTTTGACAAGGGTTGCCACCTTGCGGAGTTGGAACGCTAAATAAAGATTAGCCGGAGAAGATA
This sequence comes from Acidobacteriota bacterium, assembly GCA_046765655.1. Lineage (GTDB taxonomy): Bacteria > Acidobacteriota > Blastocatellia > Pyrinomonadales > Pyrinomonadaceae > PSRF01. The sequence goes on along the minus strand of JBKPMX010000137.1, from coordinate 1,147 downwards.
AGGTGGGGGCTGTTAACGCGTTGGCGGTTAACGAAGGAGCCGAACTGGTTCGCAGGTGTCGCGCAGGCGACGGCGCGGCGTGGGAGGAGATTGTTCAAACCTACTCCCGCCGCATCTACAACCTGGCCTATCGGTTCACTTCACGCGCAGATACAGCTGAAGACCTTACGCAGGAGGTTTTCGTCAGGGTTTATCGCTCTTTGGATCAATATGACCCCAAGCAAGGTGACTTGCAAAACTGGTTGATGCGGCTGGCCCGTAATCTAATCATTGATGATTACCGAAAACGCCAGCGAACTCCGCACGACAATCAGGCAGACGATCTTGCTGACCACAGTTACCACCTGCGAACGAGAACGAACTCAGTGCAGCAGGAGATGGAACGTCGGGAGTTGGGGGCTCAAGTGCAGGCGGGCATCGACAAACTTTCGCCTGACTTAAGAACGTGCGTGATTCTGCGCGATATTGAAGAGTTGAGTTATCAGGAGATTGTTGATCTCCTTCGAATCCCGGAAGGCACTGTGAAGTCGCGGATTAACCGCGGTCGAATTGAGTTAGCAAAAATCCTCCGGCGAATGAAAGTCGTGGCGATGGGGGAAGTTTAGAGTTTTTGTTGCGTAATGGCGCGCGGGCTGAGACGCAACTCAATAAGTAGGGCAGGAAGCGAACTGAAAATGTTGTGTTCTGATTTTGAGCGTCAACTGAGCGATTACCTTGAGGGTCTCTTGGACTCTGAAACCAGTCGTTTGATTGGCGAACATGCCTTACGGTGCCCGGTCTGTCATGAGACGCTGCTGGCAGTTAGAAGCACGCTCGAAGCGTGTCGGGTCGCAGTAGTGCCGCCTCCGTCGAAAGAACTTGAAGCGCGCATCCTGCAAATGACCGTTCCAGAAACAGCGATGAGTTGCGCTGATTTCGAAGAGTTTCTTACAGATTACCTCGATGGTTTTCTGCCGGCGCCCCTGTATCACCGGTGGGAACGCCACGCTGCGTTGTGCGACCACTGTACTGAACTTCCCGGAGAAGTAGTGCGGGCAATTGGCGCCTGCTACACATACATCAACGAGGAACAACCTCTCCCGCAAGGCCTCAATGAACGAATACTTCAGGCTACCCTGGGAACCGTTACCCCCGTCGATGTAAAGGC
>JBKPMX010000136.1:0-16087 GCA_046765655.1 Acidobacteriota bacterium | reverse complement strand
CGCAGTCTGATTTTTCACATCGATGGAGGTGCATGGTGGGCTTCAAAGTCGGCCAGAAAGTCGTTTACCCCAATCATGGAATCGGGACCATCGAGCAGATTGAACAGAAGCAAATAGGAGCTACTCAACTTCCCTTCTATACGCTTCGATTGGCTGCTAATAACTCCCTGGTTCTTGTTCCCGTCTCAAATGCTGTAGAAGTTGGCCTCAGATCCCCAATCTCATCGGGTCAATGCGACATGCTTTTTAAAGCACTAGCAGACGATTTTATTTCCCCCGCTAACGACTGGAAGGATCGCTTCAAAGAATTTTCAGAAAAGATGCGCACCGGCGACATTTTTGAAGCGGCCGATGTGCTGAAACATTTAACTTATCTCAGTCATCTCAAACCTCTCTCGTTTCGTGAACAACGCATGCTCGAACGTTCACGGTACCTGGTCGTTTCTGAACTGGCAGCCGTATGTCGCCAGCCTGAGTGCAACATCGAACCACGCGTTGACGAAGCCATTGCAAAAGCGTGTACAAAACACGATAAGCGTCCCGCGCGAGCTCGTGCCGCATCAGCAGCCGCTGGCCATTAGCTGCAAAATCTCGGTCTAAATTTGGGCGTCCAGCGTTGAACGCCGACGTGTGCCCGCCGGAAGTCGGAAAAGAAAGGGAGAAACGGAGACGGGGGAAACGGATAGACATTTCCCTGCCCCTTTCTCCCTTTCACCCTTTCTCCCTGTCACCTTCGTCCGCCCGCCGTGCTATGATTTGGTTCCTCCGGAGGAAATGACTTACAAATCGGTGCACCTTACGCACCTCTTTAGTAATGGACGAACTACCAAGTAGCTGGCTGGGTATCTTGATCGCCGAAGGCGACATTGGCGCATCCACCAGCCTGACCGTCACTCTCTTAAAGCTCATCTCGGTTCTCGTGCTAGTAGCCGCGAACGGCTTCTTTGTCGCGGCGGAGTTCGCGCTTGTGGGCGTGCGCTCATCTCGTATCGAGACGCTGGCTGCAACCGGACACAGATCAGCACAGCGTCTTCTGAGCCTGCTCAAGAATCTGAATGCTTACCTGTCCGCCTCGCAATTGGGTATCACGCTCGCTTCTCTTGCATTGGGATGGGTTGGCGAACCAGCGATAGCCCGGGTGCTGGCCGATCCGCTTCACATGCTTCCCGATCCATGGCGACACACGATCGCGTTTTTGATCGCCTTCTCGATCATCACTTCATTGCACATTGTTATTGGTGAACAAGCGCCAAAACTTCTCGGTCTGGCTCGCGCCGAAAGAATCGCTCTTCTGATCGCGCTGCCGATGGAACTCTTCTACAAAGTGTTCAGCTGGCCAATTCGCGCGCTCGATTGGGCGAGCGCGCGCGTCGTGAAGTTAGTCGGCATTAATGCATCAGCTGATCACGCGTCAACGTATACAGAAGCAGAGCTGCGAAGACTTATCGACATATCGCGCGAGAGTGGCCATTTGCGTGCCGAAGAACGTCGTCTGATTCATCGTGTGTTTGAGTTTTCAGATACTGTTGTTCGCGAGGCAATGGTGCCACGAACAGAAATGGCGGCGATCACTCATACCTGTACGCTCCAACAAATCACCAAAGCCTTTGAGCAATACCAGTACTCGCGATTGCCGGTTTATCGAGAATCACTCGATGATGTTATCGGGTTCATTCACAGCAAAGACGTAATGCCGTACCTCCTCAAACCAGACCAATTTCGTGTGGAGGACGTAATCCATTCACCGCTGTACGTCGTCGACACTGCACGACTTGAAGATGTTCTTCGTCAGATGCAAAAAGCAAAGCAGCATTTTGGCTTTGTCGTGGACGAGCACGGTGGGTTGGAAGGAATTATCACGCTGAATGATCTCCTGGAAGAGATTGTCGGTGAGTTGTCTGACGAGCATGATGAAGAGGTGAACGAACAGATTACGCAGGTCGGTGACGAGCGATACATCCTGGCTGGTGCACTTGCTGTTCGAGATCTCAACCGGCGATTGAAACTCTCGGTGCCTGAGTCCGAAGCGTACACAACAGTCGGTGGATTCTTGATGACTGAAGCGGGCCACATTCTGAAACAGGGCGAGACGGTGAAATACAACGGCCTGATGTTCAAGGTGGACCGAGTCGAACGCCGGCGTGTGATGCGTGTACTCTTAGAGATATTAAAAGAAGAACAAGCAACAAACGCCGCTACTGCGCCCCAGTAAACAATTTGTAGGGGCGGTCCTCGGTGGCCGCCCGTTCTTTTTCGATGTTGACCGATGCGAATGAAGAACGGGAGACCACGCAGGACCGCCCCTACAAATTAGAACACTACGCCCGGTCTAGTGCTGGTGCAGTTTCAACCCTCTGCGCGGCCTCAGCGTTCTCTGCGTCTCTTGCGGTAAAGGTTGAGTGGTTAGGATGGATCGAAGAACGCTGACAGTCGGGCCGTACCATATAGACGACCATTATGAACGACGCAAGATAACCGCAAGAGACGCTGAGAACGCTGAGTTCAACCAGAGGAAGAATCCAAAGTGCATCACTACCCGCCGGTTTCGTAATCTGCCCAATCCGTGTAATCTGTGCAGCACACTTTAGAACTGACGGAGCAAACATTATGAGCTGGATCGAGCAAGTATTCGCGCGCGAGATTCTCGACTCTCGCGGCAACCCGACTGTTGAAGCAGAAGTTGTATTGGCTGATGGGGTCGTCGGCCGGGCCGCTGTTCCTTCGGGCGCTTCAACGGGCGAACATGAAGCCGTGGAACTACGTGATGGCGACAAGAACCGCTATGGCGGGAAGGGCGTGACGCGAGCAGTGCACAACGTAAATGAAGTGATTGCTCCCGTGCTCGAAGGCTTTGATGCGTTGGACCAGATTGAGATCGATGAAGCACTCCTCGAGCTTGATGGTACTCCAACAAAGTCGAACCTTGGCGCGAATGCGCTGCTTTCAGTCTCGCTTGCCACTGCTCGCGCGGCAGCGAAACACCTGGACGTTCCGCTCTACAGATATCTCGGCGGCACTAACGCTCGAACCCTGCCAGTGCCAATGATGAATATTATCAACGGCGGTGCGCACGCCGACAACAACGTCGACTTTCAGGAGTTCATGGTCGTGCCTGTCGGAGCAGAAACGTTTAGTGAGGCGTTGCGAATGGGCGCAGAAATCTTTCACGCGTTGAAAGCTGTCTTGAAGAAGAAAGGATACGCAACGAGCGTCGGTGACGAAGGCGGTTTCGCGCCAAATCTCAGTTCAAATGAAGAAGCAATTAATACGATCCTGGAGGCAGTAACAAAAGCTGGCTTCACAGCAGGAAGCGACTGTCTGTTAGCACTCGATCCTGCAGCGAGCGAGTTCTACGATGGAAAATCCTACGTTTTTACGAAAAGCGACAAGCGAAAACTTTCGAGTGAACAGATGGTGGAGTTCTGGCAAAACTGGTGCAATCAATATCCGATCATTTCTATCGAAGATGGCATGGCCGAGAACGATTGGAACGGATGGAAATTGTTAACCGACGCGATCGGTGAAAGAGTGCAGCTCGTCGGCGACGATCTGTTTGTCACTAACACTAGCTTTCTTCAAAAAGGAATCGATCTCGGTGTGGCGAATTCAATTCTGATCAAGGTGAACCAGATTGGCACGCTTACGGAGACACTTGATTGCATCGAGTTAGCTCAGAAACACGGGCGCACCGCGATCATCTCGCACCGTTCGGGTGAAACTGAAGATCCGTTTATCGCCGACCTCGCCGTGGCGACGAATGCCGGGCAAATCAAAACCGGATCGCTGTCGCGCACGGATCGAATTGCAAAATACAATCAACTGCTGCGTATCGAAGAAGACTTACGAGGGTCAGGGAAGTATCCGGGTCAAAGCGCTTTCTATCAAATTCAACAAACGAAGCGAAGTAATCACAAACCAAAGAAAGCGCGCGCACAAGCTGCGCGGAGATAAGATTTGGACACCAAACGAGGACCACTCGCACTAATCATTATTGATGGCTGGGGTTATTCAGATGCGCGTGAGGGCAATGCGATCGCTCTTGCCGCCACACCATTCTACGACGAGTTAACTAAACAGTATCCGCACACTTTGCTTGAAGCACACGGCAGTCGCGTCGGACTACCTACGGGTGTTATGGGCAATTCGGAAGTCGGCCATTTGAATATCGGTTCTGGTCGCGTGATCCGAATGGATGTTTCGCTGGTCGACCATGAGATTGCAACGGGCGAATTCTACAAGAACAAAGTTCTTCTTGAGGCGATCGAAGGCGCAAGGAACCGCGGACGTGCGCTGCACCTGATGGGCCTCTGTTCTGATGGCCAGGTGCATTCCTCCCTTACACATCTCTACGCATTGTTGCAAATGGCCAGGAATCACGATCTCAATCGTGTGTTCGTCCACTGTTTTCTCGACGGACGCGACACGCCGCCAAGTTCCGGTGCTGATTACGTCGCAACCCTGCAACGAAAACTTGATGAGATCGGTGTTGGTCGAATTGCTACGGTTATTGGTCGTTATTACGCAATGGATCGCGACAAACGTTGGGAGCGAACCAAACGAGGATACGATCTGCTGGTGCATGCAGTGGGGAAACGAGTAACGGATCCTATAACTGCCATCAGAGAGTCGTATCTGACTGGAATTACTGATGAGTTTCTTGAGCCACTCGTAATCGTCGACGGAAGCAATTCGCCAATCGCGAAGATCGAAGACGGCGACTCTGTTTTATTCTTTAACTTCCGGCCCGATCGCGCACGCCAGTTAACAAGAGCACTCACCTTGCCAGACTTTAATGAGTTTCCAGTTTCCGATCGGCCCAGCGTTCAGTTCGTGTGTTTCACTCTCTACGACAGCACGTTCAACCTACCAATTGCCTTTCCGCCACGCGCGCATCACAACGTGCTGGCCGAAGTGTGGGCGCGACTCGCAGTGAGGAATTACCGGCTTGCTGAAACAGAGAAGTACGCGCATGTCACATATTTCTTCAACGGCGGCGTCGAGAAGGAATATGCACACGAAAGACGCCTGCTCGTTCCGTCTCCTAAAATCGCAACTTACGATCTGCAACCTGAAATGTCGGCATTCAAGGTTACTGACAAAGTTCTACGCGCAATCGATGAAGGTGAAACCGACGTATTCGTCATCAACTTCGCAAACCCCGACATGGTCGGACACACTGGCAAACTAGATAAAACCATCGAAGCTTGTCAGTACGTCGATACCTGTCTCGGTTGGATTACCAAAGGCATTCGCCAGGCACGTGGAACGACAATCATCACAGCCGACCACGGCAACGCCGAACAGATGATCGATCTCTTAACTGGAAACCCGCATACGGCTCACACAACCAATCCGGTTCCGTTTCATCTCATTGACGAAGACGCAAAAGGCTTGAAGTTGCGAAGCGGCGGTGCACTGGAAGATGTTGCGCCAACCATGCTCGCACTGATGGGATTAGAGCAGCCTGAGGAGATGACAGGGAAAGACTTAAGGATATTGTGATGCGAACTGGTCGTCGCTCGTTTCTCTTTCTCCCTGTATGTTTCCTGATGTCCGCCTTCGCATACGAAGTCCCGTTCGACGAGTAACGAAACGGAAGAGATGCGTCATGCGGAACCACCAACGCTTACCCTTACGAGTACACCACCGCCGCCATTGAAACTGGTTCTCAGTTCGCCGGGGTTTATTCATGAGGACGACGAGAAGAAACCGACTCAGAACTGAGTCGAATTAACGTCGGTCGCTTTACTCTTTTTGAAAACAGCGAACCCGCCACCCGAATTACACCAGAACCGCGTACTCGTGATAAAAACCTTCAGTGTCGTTTGATCCCCGCAACATTCTGGTTATCGACTTCGGCCAACTTGGCGACGTCGTATTGAGCCTGCCGGCACTCAAGGCGATTCGCCAACGCTTTCCGCACGCGCGCATCACGGTTGCTGCGGGCAAACCTGCCGCAGACATCGTTAGAATCTCCGGCTTTAGCAATGAGACACTCGAAGTCGATCGCGTCGCTTTGCGAGATGGACCAACGCTGTTCTCCATAGGACGGATCTTCAAGTTCGTTGGTCAAGTACGTAAAGCGAAGTTCGACTTCGTCATCGATCTTCACAGCCTTTCAGAAACAAACCTACTTGGTTTTTTATCTGGAGCGCCCCATCGCCTGTACGCGCGACGGCCAAATCGTTCTTTAGATTTTCTCTCAAACTTCAAACCGCGCCCGCCTGCAGAAGCAAAGGAAAGTCATCTCGTTGATAGGTATCTCGATGTGCTGAAACCTCTCGGGATCACAAACATCAATCGAACACCTCAACTCAAAACGAGTGCTGATGCTAACGCATCGATAGAAGCTCTCCTGAAACGTGAAAAGATAGACACAGGAAGTTTGTTGGTTGGACTTTTCCCGGGAGCCGGATTCGCAGGCCGTCGCTGGCCATTGGAACGCTTTGCCGAGTTGGCTGACTACCTCATTAGAAATGACCGGGTGCGCATCGTAGTGTTTGCTGGCCCGGAAGAACCCGGCTTCGTTGATCAAATGCGCAAAATATTTCCCGCCTCGACCATCTTCTTCGACCGCCTGACGATACCTCAACTAGTTTCACTCCAGGCTCGGCTGACCCTGTTCATCTCGAACGATACCGGCCCCTGCCATACCGCCGCGGCCACCGGAACCTCCGTGATGGTTCTAATGAACCAGCGCAATCTCCACAGCTACGTGCCAGTTGGTGACCACACCTTCGTTTGTGCTGACTCCATCAGTCAGATAACGGTTGAACGGGTCTATGGCCTTGCCCATGAATTACTTGCGACGAATCGCACCGAGAAGCTGTTCTCGCTACCCGACCTCTAGAGCCTCCAAAGCACCCCGTCGCAGTAAAAACAATACAAAGCTGTAGACAAACGTGGTTTAACCGTTTACTATGTCAACGGTCCACCGTGCGGCAGGACTGTCCTCGGCCGCAAAACCCCCAACCTCTCACACAGTCAACTTTCCAGAATTTAGCCTGCCTCAGCGAATTACGGAGAAAACAATGTCTAGATCAGTTACGAAAATCAGTTTTGTTTGTATTTGTCTCCTGACCTTCGGTTCAGTAGCTTCGGCGCAGACAGGCGCCACCGCTCGGGCGGGAAATGTCTCTGCCCAACCTGTTGCTGAAAGCGATCGCAGCCGCGATGGTCTAATTGGACCCGTTCGGAGAGTTCGTACCGAAGTAGCCAAACTGATTAGTCAGGATGGCAAACCGGTTGAAAGCAAGCACGTGATCCTTGAGATCGTTGCCTACGATCTGAAAGGAAACAAGATCGAGAACCAGTATTTTCCGATCGCTGGAGCAACTCTCACCGGCAAGGAAGTCTATAAGTACGACGAGAAGGGCAACATCAGTGAGATGACGTTGTTGAATACCGACGGCACCCTGTTGAGCAAGGAAGTTTACAAATACGAATACGACTTTGCCGGCAACTGGAACAAGATGACTACCTCTGTAGCAGTGATTGACGGTGGCCGCATGTCATTCGAGGCTTCTGAGATCACTTACAGATCGATCATGTACTACCTCGACGAAAACATGGTGAAGATGGTTACGCCTGGCGCGACAACGACGTCTAGTCCAGTGAACTCCTCTACCACACCAGCGAACAGCAACACCCCGCCTGCAAGTCCCGCAGCGAACAGCAGCGTAAGTCAGGCTCCAGAGCCAAAAGAAACCTCGAAGAATTCCAGGAACGTCCGCAAAAACAGTTCAACAACAACAGCGCCTGTTCTTCCCACCGCCAATACATCTTCAGCAAGAGTATCTAGTGGTTCGGTCGAAGCAAAGACAGTGGCGGTCAACAGCAACTCAGCTGTGCCAATGGTCAATCTCGGGGACGAGCCGCCACCGAGCCCTGCTCCGCGACCGACGAAGCCTGTTTCAGGCGGCGTTTTAAACGGCACTGCCTTAACGCTTCCGCCACCGGCATATCCCGAAAGTGCCAAGCGAATGAAGATTCAAGGCGTGGTGACTGTAGAGGTCGTTTTGGATGAGACTGGCAAAGTGATTTCGGCAAACGCTACGGAGGGGCCACAGCTGCTCCGCGACGCCGCAGTGTTGGCAGCCAAGAGAGCGCGATTCTCTCCAACCAAACTATCTGGCATGCCAGTGAAAGTCTCAGGCGTGATCAACTACAAGTTCGCACTTCTTAATTAACCTACCCAACCCTGGCGCACTTATCACGAGCGCGCCACCCACGGTTCTTTACTTCTTGTCTTCTCCCAGGAGGGGCTAAGTTCAATGGCACTGACCGGACATCTAAGCGATCTTTCGCTTTCCGAGCTCATCGAGTTTTTCTGCAATCAACGCAAGAGCGGCCGACTTAAAGTCTTGTATCGGCAGGGCCCTGGCTATTTCTTTCTGCAAACCGGTTCTGTCGTTGATGCGCGGATCGGCGTGCTCAGTGGAATCGATGCGGTTTACTACGCGTTAACGCTGCCTAATGCTGAATTCGAATTCAACGTCGACGCTGAGGCACACGAGCGCACAATTAATCAGCCGTGGACACACGTTGTTCTCGAAGGCTTGCGCCGATTGGACGAGGGCATCGCCCCAGAAGTCGCGTTTCCTCCTGGCTTTGTTCCGGAACCAGATGAACTCGCTTCGACTCCGGTGGAACATTTTGACGACGAATCTCACCGGTCGTTTTCACCAGCAATGTTTGGATTTGGAAAAGAGGCTGGCAATCGAAAACCGTTGTTCATCGGAGCAATCGCGGTTGCAGTAGTCGCGAGCGTCGCGGTAATTGGTGTTCCTGCCGGTTGGTACAGTTCTAAAGCTAAACCAGCACCGGTTGAGACAACAACTGCGACAGCACAGCCGACACAGTCACAACCCGAAAACCCAACACCAGCACCGGTTGAGGCTGCTCCAGCGGCGCCAGGTGAAGATCCAGCAGCCGTGGCGCTCAGACGTCAACGAGAGAGAGATAAAGCGAAACGAGATGCAGCCAGAGCACAAAACGAGGCGGCGGCAACTCAACCTCAGATTAGCGAACCTTCGAAACCCGGATCGAAGCGAGTTACTGTGACTGTGACCTACGATGAATCTGGTCGCGTTACGCAGGCGTCGGGTGGAGACGCAACCGCGGTTCGCATTGCCAGACAGAAGCGGTTTCCGCCAGGGAAAGGTGGATCTGCAACGATCACGATTCCGATCAACTAATCGTGAATTGTAAAGTCAGTACCGAAACGCGGTAGCGTCGGGTCTGTGATTCTCCAGGTTCACTAATCAGAACCAGGACCCGACGCTACCGCGTTTCGGTACTGACTTTACGATTCACTAGTTCACGCCGACCATACCCAACATCACAAGCAGTGCTCGCTTTAGTCCGAGGTCACGACCTCTCGGGTCGTACCACTCAGCCAGCGTGTGTGATAGACCAGCCTGACCACCTGCGCCAAGCGTAACAGCCGGAATCCCCAGCGCGATCGGCAGGTTCGAATCTGTCGATGCCTGTTCAAGTCGCGGCTCAAAACCTACAGCCTTAGTCGCTGCGATCGCGAGCTCGACCAAATATGAATCGGGAGCAGTTTTTCCCGTCGGGCGGGTGCCGATCAAGTCGAGTTCCATCTGCAAAGGTGAATCGCCGGGACGCGCTCCGGTGTTTTCTTCCTGCACTGCATCCGTAACCGCTCGTCGGAAGTAAGCGTCCAGTCGCCGCAGTTCATCCTCATCTGCAGAACGAAGGTCAACTTCCATCGACGCCTCTGCGGGAATCGCGTTGACACTTTCACCACCCTCGATTCGTCCAATGTTGAACGTAGTGCGCGGGGCTTTTGGAGCTGGATAGTTGACCAGACGAGTAATCGCGCGGCCCAGTGCATGAATTGCATTGGGCGATCCAAAGTCTCCCCACGAATGTCCACCGGCACCTTTTAATTGCACGCGGTAACGACGCGAGCCGAGGGCCTCGTTGGTTATGCGATCAACGCCTGGACCATCCAGGCTGATAAATGAATCAATTCGCTTGGTCCAAATACCCTCCGTCAGGAGGTAACGAACTCCACGGAGATTTCCTTCGCCTTCTTCACCGACAGTGCCAACGAAGAGAATCGAACCACGCGTTTTTACATCAACTCGCTTTACTGCATGAGCGAGAGCAATTAACGCGACGAGCCCGCAGCCGTCATCTGAGATACCAGGACCGAAGAGTCGATTGTCCTGTTCAGTAATCGTGAAGTTTGTATTGCTTGAAAAAACTGTGTCGAGGTGTGCACTGACAACCAGTAACGGCGAAAGAGAGGCACCTCTGAACAGTGCGAGACAGTTGCCTTCATTGTCGATCGTGGTGTCAGTTAATCCCAGCTCTTCGAATTTCTGTCTGAGATATTCTGCTCTCTGGTGTTCCTTGAATGGGCTTGAAGGAATCGAGCACAGACGAACCTGCTCTTCAGTAATCGCTGCTGCCGATTCTTCAAAAAACCTGAATGCTGACTTCACGTGTTGGGAGCCCAACAAGTCGCGAATCATTTGCGTCGGAACTGGTTCTAAAGCGGTAGACATTACCGGTTTGTTCTCTACTGTCTATGAAGGCAGAACAACGATCTACTATCCATTCAATAGTGGAAGGATCTCGCTCTCTTCTAATACTCCAGTTGACGCTTTAGCGCGTTCGTAGATTCTGTTAACTAACGAATCACTGGCTTCGTATCCTCTCTTCTCGAGCCAGTAAACAATATTTGATTTGCCACTCATTGGTCCGATCTCGATCACCTGTTCCAGTCCAAACTCTCCTGCTGGTACACCGGAGTAAACGATGTCCGCGAGTCGTCGATCACCCTTTTTATAACTCTTGATAACAGCCGCAGCGTGTACGCCTGTCGCGGTGCGAAATGCATCGCGTCCAAACACCGGATAATTGTAAGGAACAGTCCACTGACACGCGCGCGCGGCCGTTTTGCAGTAGTCGCGCAGCTTCGAGAGATCATTATCGATCCAACCCATCAGCTTCAGATTAACGAGTATCTGATCCATCGGTGCATTGCCAACGCGTTCACCCATGCCGAGCGCAGAACCATGCACTTGATCGGCACCTCCCTTGATCGCGGCGATTGAATTAATAACCCCGAGGCCGCGGTCCTGATGTCCGTGCCAATCCAACCGAATACCGCCGCCTTCTTCTTCGATAATGGACTTCACGAACTTCACGACGGCGCGCGCACCGTCAGGTGTTGAATGGCCAACGGTGTCGCAAACGCAAACCGCTTTTGCTCCGCATCGAATGGCCGTTTGATACAGCGCTTTGATCACTTCAGGTTTCGCGCGAGTCGTATCTTCCGTGACATACATCACCGGGAGTCCCTCGCTAACCGCGAACGAAACTGCTTCTTCCGTCAGTTGAAGCAATTTGTCGAGTGTCCAATCCTCTGCGAAGAACCTCACTGAAGAAGAGCCAACGAAAGTACAAGCCTCGATTGGAGCTCCCGTACGTTGGGCGATGTCGACTATTGGCTGGATGTCGCTTCGCATCGTTCGGGCCGCGCAATTGGGTCGAATCTTAAGTTTCTGATCAACAATCTCCCGTGCCAATCGTTCCACCCCGGCGGCGTGTGTTCCGCCTGCACCAGGCAACCCGATGTCGGCTGTGTCGATTTGCAGATCATTCATCAAGTGGAGCAGTTCGATTTTTTGTTCAACCGCAGGCTCACACACTGAGGGCGACTGCAACCCGTCACGCAACGTTTCGTCGTCGAAACTTATTTTGCGATTTGGTTTGGTTAAGGACGGTTCGACGGTGTTCCAGTCGTAGACTAGCTCTTCAATCGACAATGATAAAACCTCCAGAACTGTATTACCGGGGCGACACAGGGATTCTGGGAATGGGAGAATTCAATGTCAAGCAGCGCGTTTGTGAACTCACTTTTGACGGAACACTGATGTATGTTATAGCCTCTTTCACGCTTCGTTTACGCCCGCTGGAATAAGCTGCATCAGTGCCACAAAAAACAATCGCGTTAGGTTCTGACCGAGCCGCAAAGATAATGGCCGTGCGTGCGACCGTCGCTCGCATCGCCGCCATCGATCCCGAATGGACGAATGCGCACGTCGTCGCACGACAGGTTGAGAGTGGTGTTCCAGCAATGCCTCTTACCGACTGGCAATTGATGCAAGGCGCGCGTGAACGGGCGTTCGCGGTTCGTGAAAATTTGAAGAAAAGACGACTCGAAGCAGATGTTTACGTCGGGCTCGAGGGCGGGTTTCATTCGATTTCTGTTGATGGCGAGTGGCACACGTTCTTGCGCGGATGGGCATACGCGACCGATGGATCAACGAGCGCATTTGGTGCCGCTCCATCGATCACTGTGCCCCCCAGTATTGTGAAGAGCGTGGTGGAAGGCCGGCGCGAGTTGGGACTGGTTATTGACGAAGTGGCGGGAGCGAGAGATGTTCGCAGTAAGCAGGGAGCGTGGGGCGTACTCTCGAAGGATCTTGTAACGAGATCGATGAGCTTTGAGCTCGCTTTAATTGCCGCGTTCGCGCCTTTCTACAATTCGAAAATTTATAACGCAGAGTAAGGATACGCTAACTGAATGGATGAATTGGTCGCTCAAGTAAATCACGATGAACCACCACAACAATCGAGCAGTAATAGAGGCTGGGTTGAAGTTATTGCCGGCTCGATGTTTTCGGGGAAGTCGGAAGAACTGATTCGACGCCTGCGCCGGGCGAAGATTGCCCGTCAAAAAGTTCAGGTCTTCAAACCCAGGATTGATGCACGTTTTTCAGATCAACATATCGTTTCGCATTCGGAGATGCGTCACGAATCAGCAAATGTCCACACAGCGGCTGACGTTCGATCGATGATTGAAGACGATACTGAAGTTGTCGGTATAGATGAAGGTCAATTCTTTGACAATGACCTGGTGAACGTTGCAAATGAGCTGGCGCGTCGGGGTGTGCGTGTGATTATTGCGGGCTTGGACCAGGACTACACAGGTAAGCCCTGGGAGCCGATGCCGCAACTACTCGCGATCGCGGAATACATCACGAAGACTCATGCGATCTGCATGAGGTGTGGCCAACCGGCAAACTACTCACAACGAACATTTGAATCGGAAGAACGCGTGGCGGTCGGAGCAGCAGGAATGTACGAAGCGAGGTGTCGCATGTGCTTCGTCCCGCATGCCGACGCACCAACGGTTCATAAGGATTGAATTATCTGCAGTTCACGTCACTAGCATCCACAAATACCGGGTGAAAGCAATCCTACGATACAGGAACGAAAATATTGTGGCGCAGCGCCGAAGGTGCGACCCAGCCGTGGAGCCGTGAAAGGGCGATAGAACATCGTCTTTCAATATTCATGATAGGCCGTGTTGTGTCACCCTTTCCTGGGCTATCGCTTCATAGCGACAAAACCTTGTACACGAGTGTCCAGCAGTTTTATTTCCGAATATGCAGTTCGTAATCAGTAAGGGGTTCAATCGCGCCGGATGATGTTCGCCCATCAAGGGTTACAATGTAGTCGCCGGTGGGTAGGCGGTTGGCGGGGACGACAAAGATAATGACACCGCTTGGCGTGAGCTTTGACCAGCGCGATGCAAAAACTGTCTTTCGATCAACGGTTAGCACCGTAGCCTTGTAAGAAGAATAGCTGGCATCGGTGACGTTCAATCTCACCTCGACATCCTTGGTTCCAGAAGGGATCACGTGATTGCCGCCAGCACTCGCACCTCGCGATCCACCAGTCGATAGCGTCAAGGCGAATACCGAGGGTCCAGTTGAAGTTGGTTCTGGCGAAGGTTTCGGCTGCGGAGATTCGAGAGGTGTTGGCGACGGTATGCTTCCTTGCGCTAATTGTTCCGCACGAGATTTTAGGTTCGCAGCTTGCTGGTCCAGCTCACGTTGTCGTTGATCCAACGCTGCCCGTTGAGCTTCAAGACGTCTTGATTCGTCTCGCACTCGCAACCAACCTGCAAACAGCGCAATCCCACCTAGCAACAACAACAAGACACTAAACGCGAGCGCGAATCGCGGCGCCCGCGCTCCACTCGACCCAACCAAACTAGACCACCAACTGGGTGACCGTTCACGCGGTTTGTAAGGCTCGCGTGCAAGAACCGTCGCAGATGACGCAGCTAATTTATCTTTCCACGCGCTGGCAAACGCGACTCGTTCGCCCAACCTGGGCGAACGGGCCACCACGGATTCGAACTGCGCGCGATCCCGCTGCGAAAGTTCGCCACGAACGTATCGGTCGATCAGCTCACCTTCGGCAATTTCAACTTCCTCAAACGCTGCGTCGTCAGAGAAGTACATCTCCTCAAACCGATCCCTTTCCTCATCTGAAAGAGTTCCGAGGAGGTATCGCATCGTCGTCTCTGTCTGATTGCTTTGCCGCGACAATCGATTCGTCCCCATTTAAAGGTGTGTGATTTGAGGTTTCATTTCGTCTCCGACCTGACTTGCAAGCAATTTGTAATACACTTCTCCAAGCCCACACGTATCCGGTGGGCGCGAATTCTCAAGGCATTTAAGGGAATTTGCAGCCTATCGGCCAATTCCTGCCGCAATTCAATCTTCAGGCGCCGCTCCTCTTGATAGTAATCAATTATCAAGGTCCGGCTCTCGATTGGAAGCGAGTCCAAACATTGATCCAGGCATTCAAGGCGAGCATCCGTTGGAGCTGGTTCTGGTGCCGGTATTTGGCGCGTATTCTCAGGATCGTCTCGTGACTCGGTGCGTGGCTCCTTCTTGGCCTCCAGACAGATTAGTCTCGCCACAGCTAACAGGTAGGCAGACAAGTTATCGATCTTCTGGCCTTCATCCAATCGACGAGCGACGCGATTGAAAGTTTCGTCGACATATTCGTCCGCAGGTTCGACACTCCGCCACACGAAGAGTCGTTCAAGCTTACGCCTCGCAACTTCGTATAGATCTGCCGCCGTGTCCTGGTCATCAGAAAATGCATTCAGCAGCTTGTCCCAAGCCTGTTTGCTAAGCGACCACTTTTTCGCACCAACAGCGGATTCAGACTGTGAGAATCGGGCTTGAAAATCGGCGGAACTCAAAGTGGGTGAAGACGCTCCCGTGGCGACAGATTAGCGTTAGAAGTGACGGGCGGATTATATGCGAGAAGCAGCAGAAGTCTAGAGAATCATCTCCACTCACCCTGAAGCACGAACCCGGCCCAGTAGTAAGGCGAGCGCCAACGCGGTTGTTGAGATATCGTCTTTTGCGCTTCTTTCAAAGCTGCCGCAGGCGTACGGCCGCTAACAAACATTTCCTTGTAGAACTGGGCCATCAAAGCGGCGGTTGCCGAGTCGTCAACCTTCCAGAGACTCGCGACGACGCGTTTTGCTCCGGCGTACATGAAGCCCCGAGTCAATGCGATCAAACCTTCGCCTCTAATCTGTTTACCAACTCCCGTCTCACACGCACTTAGTACAACCAACTCCGCCGGAAGATCGAGATTGTAGATTTCGTAGAGACGAAGATAACCGTCTTGCTTCTGTCCCTTTTCATCAACCATCGAGAGCGCAATGCCAGATAACTCTGGATGTGCCAAGCTCAACACACCATGAGTGGCGAAGTGAACATACTGATACTTAGATAGCTCACCGCTCATTGCAGTGGCACGACTGGCTTTGAAGTCGAGAGCTTTCAATGATTCTTTCGGCGGCACAAGACGTGAGATGTCCGCGGCTTCAGTGCGCGAAAACAAAAGCCGCCGCAACGTGCCATCCGCATTCAATCCAACATCCCGCAAGGCGGACACTAGTGTTGAGTTGTCAGTCTTCGGTGTGGGGTTTTGCGAGGGTGTCGCTGCCTTCGACGCGCTTGTGTTTGAACCTTTGCGACTGGGCCTTGCCAACGCAGTCGCGACGCGAGGATCGTGAAGGTCGAATACGGGATCAGCAAGTATGGCGAGTTTTAATGGGGCGGCCTTTCGATTCGCAAGCTCTCGACGTTGCAAAGCAAGAACTGAAGCTGAGGGGAGACTGACGAGTTCGTGATTTGTAATCAAAGTAGTCGCTACGTTCGTCGCCGACGTAGCTTTTTGTGTGTTCGTTCCTTGTGCTGTTGGTACGGATATAGGAAGCGCAGCAAAC
>JBKPMX010000135.1:0-23599 GCA_046765655.1 Acidobacteriota bacterium | reverse complement strand
AGATAAGGACAAGTGAGGAAGGGCGGTATACCCCCGCTCCAGATCCATAACACTCAACTTTCTGGAAACTGCTCAACGAATGTCCGATAAGCTTTAGCTTGTCGTTGTGCGCCTACATTCAACGTGACAGGGAGCCGGAATCCGTTCGTTGCGATTCCTTCAAGCTTGAGTTCTACTGAACCTCAACGACAAGCTAAAGCGTATCGGACATCAGTTGCGCAGTTTTAGGAAGCTTGAATGTCATGTAACTCGAGCGGGGGTAAACCGCCCTTCCTCACCTGCATTTATCCAGCTTGCTTGTTTCAATGAGCTTGACCGCTGATGTTTTCGACGTTGAGCTGTAAAACCAACGTTCCGGAGTTACGGATCTTTAGTCCGTAACCGCGCTAACTGGCAAGAAGAAGATTACTGCTGAAGCGTTCGCTGGAATCCAGCCAGGTTCGCGTGCACGTGAAGCCTGTGGTATTCGCGAGCCGCGCTATGTCAGACAGGTCATACTTGTAGGAGTTCTCTGTATGAATCAACTCACCGGCACTGAACTCAGCTTCCAGATCCAAACTCCGAATGAAAACTTTCTGCTCCCGCAAACTCTCGATATAGATCTCTATCCTTCCCATCGCTTCGTTGTAAAAAGCCTTATGACGAAAAGCGTGAAGATCGAAGTTAGCTCCAAGTTCGCGATTGATGCGAGCAAGAACGTTCAAGTTAAAAGCAGCCGTAACTCCGAGCGCATCGTTGTAAGCGGCTTCGAGGATTGCCGGATCCTTTTTCAAATCGGCGCCCAGCAAGAGTGCGTCACCGTCCTTCAGCACCGCGCGCAGAGCTCGCAGAAATCTTAATGCCTCATCCTGATCGAAGTTGCTGATATTCGAGCCGAGGAAAAGCGCGAGCGTTGGACCGCGTTGTTTCTTGCCGAGCTCCGCCAGGCCTGCGAAATAATCGGCCGCATAAGCATCGATGCGAAGCCGCGGATACGACTGCAGCAGTATGCGTGAGCTGTTGTCGAGCGCGGTCGCTGAAATGTCGACCGGAATGAATAATAGCTCCGTTTCGTGCCTTAGTAGCGCCTCGATCAACAGACGTGTCTTCGAGGCGCTGCCACTGCCCATCTCGATCAGTGTCTTCTGCCCCGAGACCGAAGCGGCAATCTCGTCGGCGTAGCGTGTGAGTATCTCGTTCTCAGCACGTGTCAGATAGTATTCGGGAAGCAGGCAGATGGCATCGAACAACTGCGAGCCGAGTGCGTCGTAAAAATATTTCGGCAGGAAACGCTTCGGGTGCGCGCTCAAACCACTGCGCACGTCTTCAGCCAACCCCGTGCGTGGATCCCGCTTTACGAGATTGTGAATCACGAGGCGCCGCTCAGCCGTACATTCTTCGGACGCTTCGCGTGCGGATACCGCTTGAGGAGCCGGGTGTGTTTGCGCCAAAGGAAATCTCCTTGGTTCGGGCGACGGCTTTGAAATTAGGGGGTTTTGGGTCCGGCTATGATAGCCGATTGAGGAAGAAACACCGAAGCCGGACGGAGAGATAGGGAGACGGGGAGACGCGGGGACAGGGAGACGCGGAGACGGGCGACGAGGTGTTTCTGCGCACCGATCCAATGATGGCCCCGCGTCCCCCTGTCTCCCCGTCGCCAATCCCCTACAATTACGACAACACGACGTGCGCTTGACCCGTGCCGCTCGTGCGGGCAAGATCGCGGCGATGTTTTGCCCTGAAGTTTCTCGCTCCAAGCCCAATCCTATATTCAAACTGCTTTCATTCGGTTTTGCCGCTGCCGTGCTGCTTGGCTGTATTGGTCAAACTGCGCACGCACAACATCTAACACGTGAGCTTGATACGGCGGACGTTGTGTCGCTCGTCGTTCGCAATCGCGATGGACGAGTCAGCGTTATTGCGTCAGAAGAACAGCAAAAGAAAGTCAGCCTCGAAGCCAGTTCGCCGGGATTGCCAGTCGATATGGCTGACGTAATATCCGCAGTGAAAGGTGCGCGTGTTGATATCGAGGTGCGCAGCCGTCGTCCGCAGGATCGCATCGACCTGGTAGTGAAGATCCCACCGCGATCGAAGGTTGAGATCGAAAGCCAAGCAGGCGCAGTCGACGTTGTCGGCAACGTGGAATCAGCTCTTGTAAAGACCGACACGGGAACGATTCACGCTGACGTTCCGCTGGATGCCGTCAAACTCGATTTCCTGTGGCTCGCGAGTAAGCCGCGTTACATGAGTGATGTCCCGCTCACGGAAGTAAAAGAAAAGGCGGCGGGCATTTCAAAGATCTCTGCGAAGTTGGGCGATGAGAAAGCAAAACGACAGGATCGAGTAACGCTCGATTTTCAAACTCGTCGCGGTGTCATTCTTTTGAACGTCGACCCCAGTCTGGCGCCGGCAGATCTTCGTGAACGCGCTTTAACCGAGGCAGCAAAGGCAATCGTTCGCAGCGGTGATGCTCACCTGGTCGACGCCATCCGCAAAGTGTCACCAAAGATGTTTGGCGACTACGCGAAGACGCTGCCTCCAATCGAACGCGAACCTACGCTTCGTCGGAGCACCCCTCCCGGACAAATCGTAAGTTCCATCGCACCGCAATTGAAACGTTTCAATGCCAGCGTTACCGATCGCAATGGACGCGCGATTGGTGGCATGCGTGAATCGGATTTCACGGTTTACGAGAATGGCGTTGAGCGACGCGTTACGAACGTCGTTCCGACTAACGAACCGTTTAATCTCGTGCTGCTGCTGGATGTTTCAGGGAGTGTCGAGGAGCGAATGGATTTCATTCGGAAGGCCGCGCGGGATTTCCTCAATACGACGAGTCCACAGGATCGAATAGCGATCATTAGTTTCCGCGACGACATACAACTGATATCCGATTTCACGACCGACAGGAGTCTGCTCTCGAAGAAACTCGATCAGATCGATGCAGGCGGCGGAACGGCTTTGTACGACGCGCTCGGTTACGTGCTTGCGGAAACGCTCAAGCAGTTTCGGGGTGAACGGACGGCGGTGGTCGTTATGTCTGATGGTGATGATAACAAGTCGTTCATTCCGTTTCCCGCCATTCTCGAAGCTCTTACTGAATCTGGTGCCCTGGTGTATCCGCTATACGTCCCCTCGGGATTGATACCGGAATCAAGCGTTCCGAGACCAACGGTGACAATTGATCCGCTGCGCACGCGATACCTCACCCTAACGACTCGCGCTGATGATGAAGGACGCAAATTAGCGGCGGCTTCCGGTGGTGTCTACTATCCAATCAAGCGACTGGAAGACTTGCAGAAAGCCTACGACGATGTGGTGATGCAACTGCGGACGGCTTACACGGTGACGTACGCTTCAAACTCGTCTTCATCTGCTCCACCACGAATGCGCGTTCTAATCAATCGCGAAGGCGCATCGGTACGGTTGAGTCCGGTCGTTAGCGCAAATCAATGAAAACACTTGCTGTCTGTTTTTGTTCGTAGCTGACACGCCGAGTGCGGCGCGTGTTATAGAAAGGATCTGAACGCATCCACCGACTGCTGTCGGCGGGATTCAGTTGCTACGATTTGCCTTTTCATCCCTCATCATTCATCCTTCATCCCTTGATATGTCTCAACCCCTGTTCTCCGCTTTATTCGACGAAACCGAGCGGCGCCCGCTGACTGTTTCGCAGCTCACCAACTCAGTCAGAACGACTCTCGAATCACGTTTTGCCTCCGTCTGGGTTGAGGGCGAGATATCAAACTTCAAAGACCATACGTCCGGCCACTGGTACTTCACGCTCAAAGATGAAGGTGCACAGATTCGCGCGAAGTGTTTTCGCTCATCCAATCAACGTATTCGATTTCGACCGCACGATGGTTTGCATGTTCGCGCGCGCGGGAAACTGAGTGTGTTTGCTCCTCGTGGTGATTACGAACTTGTTGTTGAGTCTCTCGATCCAGTGGGCGCCGGCGCTTTACGAATCGCTTTCGAACAGCTTCGCGATCGGCTACAGGCAGAAGGTTTATTCGCAAAAGAGCTCAAACGGCCGTTGCCGGTGTTTCCGCGTCGCGTCGGCATTGTTACTTCACCGACCGGGGCAGCTATTCGCGACATCCTGAATGTCCTTTCGCGTCGCACCCGCACGGTGCACATACTTTTCTCACCGACGAAAGTGCAGGGTGACGCGGCTGGTTCGGAGATCGCTCGCGCTATCTGGTTGATTAACCAGTATCACGAACGCGCGCGACGTGACGGCCGCGTTGATGATCTTGTTGATGTACTGATCGTCGGTCGAGGCGGTGGATCGACCGAAGACCTCTGGGCTTTCAATCAGGAAGAAGTTGCCCGCGCAATTCGCAAGTCTGCGATACCTGTTATCTCGGCCGTGGGCCATGAAACAGATTTCACCATTGCAGATTTCGTTGCGGATCATCGGGCAGCGACTCCTTCAGCCGCCGCCGAGATCGTAGCCGCTCGCGAAGATCAGATCTGTTCGGCGCTTGAACAAATTGGCCGTCAGTTAGTGAGGCTAACAAAGTACCGGATCGTCGACGCGCGTGCACAAGTGCAGGAACAGGCGCTGTCGAGAGCGTTCGATGAAGTCAGAAGCCGTCTGCGCAACGCGCGATTGGGTGCGAATAGCGCCACACACCAATTGACACTGTTGATGAATGAACGTGTGCGCCGTGCGAACCAGCACTCGAACGAACTCGCCAAACAACTGTCGCCTGCTCGGTTGCAGGTCCGTGTCGGAACCGCGCGGACACGGTTCGATTCGGCATCGACTGCAGCGAACGACGCGATTACTGTCCATTTGCAGAAGGCGAGAGAACGGTTGGGGCTCGCCGCCGCTTCACTTGATGCTCTATCGCCTCTGTCAGTTTTGCAGCGTGGTTATGCCATTGCGGAGGATGCGTCAGGAACCGTATTGCGAGATGTCGATACGGTGGAAGTAGGCGATGAGGTATCTGTGCGTTTGGCTAAGGGGAAGTTTAGAGCACGAGTATCGGAGAAGATGTCCGATACACTTTAGAGGGTTTTGCAAAATTCAACGTCTCATTCTCCCCATGCTTTAGCCTGGGGATCACAGCGGCACGTTAAATTTCGGTAACCGTTTTAACGGTTTCCGATGGGCGCGGGAATTTTCAATATCTCCAGGTAAACCGTTGAAACGGTTTCCAGCTTTCAATAGAGCACTGACCCCAGGCTGAAGCCTGGGGAGAATGAGAAGTTGAATTTTGCAAAAGCTCTTCAGCTTGTCGTTGAGGTGCTGAGGCGTCTATCTTCGATATACGTTCAACTCACGGTACTTCGATAACGAGCTGCAGGAAGCTCTGAACAGGTGACGAACCTATTCAGTACCATTCGCGGTAGCGGATGGCCAAATCTGAACACCGCACTAATGGAGTTGAGTCTTGGCCATTCGCTAGCGCGAATGGTACTAAATAGCACTTGATTAGAGGTTCGTGAAGCATCGAACTCTCGTTGAATCAAATCTATGGACAGCCCGATTAAAAATCGAATCGTCATCAATCTAGACCAACAGGGTGGACCGCCAGGCGCAACTCCATTGAGATCTGGTTCGAGTTCTCAGTCTAGACGCCGCCGTTGGCCCAGGGTGCTCGGTGTTCTCCTGCTGCTGTGTGTCGCTGTCGTTCTTGTCGCAGGAATCGCGTCGTTCTTATGGTGGCGTCATTATCAAACAACACCTGCTTATTCGCTCGCGGTGCTCGTTGATGCTGCCCAACGCGACGACATGGCGACCTTCCAAAACCAGTTCGACGACGAACAACTTGCGAAGAACCTTGTCGCAAGTGTTCGCGACAAGGCGAGTAGTCGATACGGCATTGCACTTAGCAGTTCAATGCAAAGCAACATCGATACTCTGTTGCCGTCTTTATTGCCGCAGATGAAAGATCGCATCCACACGGAGATTGCTAAAGAGGTCAAAGAGTTTTCGTCGCGCGCACAGTCGAAGCCATTTGTGGTCGTGGCCCTGGGTATCTCGTCGTTGGTGAAAGTAACCAGCGACGGACCTAACGCTCGCGTTACCGCCCCAATTCCTGATCGACCTGTTGAAGTTGTAATGCGTCGCGACGGCGATCGCTGGAAGGTGGTCGATTTTAAGGACGACGTGTTGGTCCAACGCATCACCGATAACGTGATGAAGGATCTGCCGCCGATCGGTGCGTTGGATTTGAAGATCCCACTGGTGAAGTCGCAGAAGCAGAGAAGAAGAAATCGATGAATGCAAACGTGGCATCAACTTAGTACCACCTCTAAGTAGCGGCGATTCAGTACCGTCCGCGGTAGCGGATGGCCACTACTCAACTAAGCGTACGAGGGGTCACCCTATCGTTTGTGTCGAGTGATGGCCATCCGCTACCGCGAACGGTACTGAATCGCTACCACCGCAATAGTTACGTGTTAGGTAGTTATGACAGAAACAAAATTAACCGAAGATCAGTCGCGAACCTTTGAGGCTTCACTCGAAGCGCTGGAACGCATCGTCAAACAACTTGAAAGCGGTGATTTGCCGCTCGAAAAAAGTCTCGAACTCTTTGAGCAAGGTATTCGACTCTCACGCGAGTGTCAGGAGCGATTGACCCAGGCAGAACGCAAAATCGAAGTTCTGCTCCGCGACAACCAGGGCCGTCCAGTTACCGCTCCATTCGACAAAGCAGGCGCCGCAAGTGATAACGATGATGAAAGCGTCTTCTGAGGTTCTTCCCGGAGCCGGCGACATCGATAAGCTGCTTAGCGAAAGCCGGCGTTTAGTCGAAGCCTCACTAGATGAATTGCTGCCCGCCGCTGATGTGTCGCCGCAGAAAGTACACGAGGCGATCCGTTGGAGTGTCTTCGCCGGCGGCAAGCGTTTTCGTCCCGCCCTGTTGCTGGCGTCAGGTCAAACTTTTGGCGCGCCCGTTGAAGTGTTGCTCAACACCGCTTGTGCGCTCGAGATGATTCACACCTATTCACTGATTCACGACGACCTGCCTTCGATGGACGATGATGAACTACGTCGTGGACGACCGACCTGTCACGTTCGTTACGACGAAGCAACCGCGATCCTTGCGGGAGATGCCTTGCAGTCACTCGCTTTTCAGGCGATCGCCGAACATCAGCTGTTGGAACCACAGACAAGAGTGCGCTTGATAACCGAACTCTCGCGTGCTGCCGGTACGCCGCACGGAATGGTTGCGGGGCAGGCGTTAGATATCGAAGCTGAAGCTCGCGAGGTTACTAGTGAAGAACTCGAGGAGATTCACCGGTTAAAGACGGCCGCCTTGATAATTTGTGCGGTGAGGTGTGGTGCCATCATTGCCGGCGCGAATGAGACGGAGTTGGACGCAGTAACGAAGTACGCTCAGAACCTCGGCTTACTTTTTCAAATCACCGACGATTTGCTAGATGTGACAGCAACTGAACAAGAACTCGGCAAAACGCCTGGGAAGGACGCACGTTCTGAGAAGGCGACTTATCCAGCGCTTTATGGATTGGAAGAAGCAAGAACTGCAGCGACAAACGCCCACCGTGATGCAGTCGCATCGTTGAGTTCGATCAATCGACCCACGGAAACTCTCCGTCATATCGCCGACTTCACCCTCAATCGATCAAGATAGAGGGAGTCTTCACTCCGTAGGAGTGCGATGTTTATAGCAACGAGCCCGCTCGAATTCTTCGAACTCCTTTAGGAGTGCCACTGTCCTGCTGCATTCAGTCATAGAACTCGAACACGTATTCCTCCTTAAACTCGATCTCGAATTTGCGCAATAACGTTAGATACTCGGCTGGAATGATATGGCACTCCTAAAGGAGTGCGTGAGTTGATTAACCGTTGCGCTATAAACATTTCACCCCTACGGGGTGCGGGATTGTTTTATCGTGGCGGGCTATAAACATCGACCCCTACGGGATTAAACCTGCCTCGCGCTGCATTGCTTTCAGAGTTTCAGGAATGAAGGAAGTTATCTGGTAGTTCTCCTCGCGGCCGTCGGCAAAAGTTTGATAGAGGCTGAAATCCGGCAGCGAAAGACAACTCAATGGGGATTGCTGGTTGTAGCCTGTGTCGAGTCCGATCGCGCTGTTGGAAATGTAGATCCCATGTCTGCCTAAACGACCACGCAGAGGTAATAGCGGCGTCGGAGTATGTCCAAACACGCAGGGCTTGCCGTGATAGTTCTTGTAAAAATCCATGTCGCGCATCCAGAGCAGCGACATCGGAGAACTGTCGCGCGGATGCTTGCCGTCATCTAGCCCGGCATGGACGTAGATCGCGTATTCGTCCTCATGATAAAGCGGTGTCTCTTGCATAAACTCGATGTGTTCGGGCGGCACGGCTTGTTCAAGTGTTCGTCGCATCTCATGCAGATCCTGTTCACTTTCTACTCGCACGGATCGATGTGTGTATTGTTCAAAAGTCCGTTCGCCGCCAACAACCGGAGTGAGCCAGATGTTGCTGACCCCTTCAAGAAAGTCG
Source organism: Acidobacteriota bacterium (assembly GCA_046765655.1). Classification (GTDB taxonomy): domain Bacteria; phylum Acidobacteriota; class Blastocatellia; order Pyrinomonadales; family Pyrinomonadaceae; genus PSRF01. The sequence goes on along the minus strand of JBKPMX010000135.1, from coordinate 15,153 downwards.
AGCATCATCTGTTCATGATTTCCGCGTAAACAGATGACACGTTCAGGATTCTCGCGGCACATCTGCAAGATGTGATCGACGCAACCGGGTGCATCAGCACCCCGGTCGATCAGATCGCCGAGGAACACAAGCGTGTCTGTACTTGGATCGCGAGGAATAAGATCGAGCAGATTCAGCAGTTGCGCGCAACGACCGTGAATGTCTCCCACGATGAATGTTTTCATTCAGCCTCTTCTTCTTGTTCGATGTCGCGCTTGATGTTTCCCATGAGTTCCTGGAAGCGAGGGTCTTCCTGCATATCAGCCCAGTTCGGATCAGATTCAAACCAGGGGTAGTTCTCATTGCCCAGGCCGATCGCGGTTTCGAGCCACCGCAGCGCTTCCACTTGTCGGCCCTGCAAGAGATAGGCCGACGCTAACCAGTAAGATATATCGTAATCGGCTTCGGCGGCGAGCCTTACTTTATTCGTCAATTGCTCATTGGCCTTTGTGTGTTCGCCCTGGGCACTCAAACAGATTGCGAGGATTGGCCGAATCCCATCCATCTGCGGATGTTTTTGCAGCAGTTGTTGGAGGATGCGGGTGGCCGCATCAATTTCACCTCGGTAATAGAGAACTCTCGCGCGAAATACGAGCACCAGCGGATGCTCAGCTTCCATCGCTGCGCCGCGGTCAAGCTCGGCGAGCGCATCTTCATAACGACCTTGGTACATGAAGATTCGCGCGCGGTTGTAACTAACAACGACGCCCTCGGCCGGGTTCAATCGCGCCATCCGATCAAAACTTCGCAATGCGCGTTCGTATTGCCCGCTTAATCGAGACAACACACCACGCACGAAATGTACACCGACATCATTCGGATATTGTTCGCGCAACGCTTCGACTTCTTCACAGGCCTTCGCTTTGTTTCCACTGGTCAGATAGATGAAGACCATGTGCATCCGGGCTTCGAGGAGTTGAGGATCTAAACGCAGCGCTTTTGTAAATGCGTCTTTCGCTTTCTGGTGATCACCTGCCTGGCCAAGACCTTTCAACACACGGTTGACATAACAACTGCCGAGCGCCGAGTAAGCAAGCGCGAACTTCGGATCCAATTCAATTGCGCGCCGGAAGTGTTCGATTGCTGAGTCGACGTCTTCCCGAGCAATCGTGTGATAGATGAACTGGCCCAATCGATCGCGGCCGCGCAAGTACTCTTCAGACGCGGCAGCATCCGCAGTTGAGCCCTTTGCGAGTGCGTGCTGTTCGTCTGGTGTCAACTCCAGGCGCAGGCCTTCGACGATACGTTTGACGATTGTGTCCTGAACGCCAATGATGTCGCTTGCTTCGGCGTCGATGCGTTCGCTCCAAAGAATCTCACTGGTTTTTACATCTAGGAGTTGAGCAGTGACACGCAGTCGATCACCTGCGCGTAAGAACGTAGCGGTCAGGATAGCGTCGACGTGTAACTCCGCGCCTGCAGCTGCCGGATCAACTTGCCGCTCCTGATATTTCACAATTACTGACGATGGGCGCACGACCAGCGACTTCACGCGAGCGAGTTCCGTAATCGCAGCGTCAGCGAGCGAGAACTGATAGAAGTCAGTTTCCCTATCGTTGCCAATGTTCTTGAAAGGCAGAATCGCGACGCTCTTTCGTTCATTGTCGGCAAAACTAGTCGCCGGCGTTTCATCTTGATTGACTGTCGTGGCTTGCGCTGCCCGCGCGCCGCCAGAGGGCGAACCGTCATACGGCTTTGAACCAGTCAGCCATCTGAGCGCACGTGCCATCGGGTTTCGCGGTTCCAGATGTTTGGGTGCCACTGGCGCAATGTTGTCCTCCAACCCGGGCAAAGATTCGGCTCCCAACTCACGAATCACCGCGCGCAGATCGTCACCTAGTTGCGAGATCCGTTGATAACGGTTTCGCACGTCTTTGGCTAACGCCTTATCGAGTATTCCCTGCAACTGCGCAGGCACACGTCCCGGTCGTGCTTGCGAAAGTGGAAGCGGCTCTGAATGCAGAACCGCGTGGCGCACGTCAATAGCTGTTTGCCCGCGGAACGGCCAGGTGCCTGTTAGCATTTCGTACAACAAGACGCCCGTAGAAAAGATGTCTGCACGTGCATCGACGCGATCTCCGCGTGCTTGCTCTGGTGCAGCGTAAGTGGCGGTGCCGTACGGTATGCCCACTTCAGTTAGTTCAGTGTGATGGATCCCCGAGGTGCGCGCCGCTTCTTCGTCGAGAAGTTTCGCCAAACCGAAGTCGAGAACTTTCACCTGTCCGTTTGGCGTCACCATGACATTGCCGGCTTTGATGTCGCGATGAATGATGCCGCGTGAGTGTGCGGCAGCTAGTGCGTCAACAACCTGAACTGCGATCGACAAGGCGCTTTCTAGAGACAGCGGTCGTCCATTAACGAGTTGGCGAACGTTTCGACCTTCGATGTACTGCATCGCGATGAAATGGATACCGTTGATTTCATTCAGGTCGAAGATGGTGCAGATGTTTGGGTGGTCCAACGCAGAAGCAAGCCGTGCTTCACGTTCGAATCTTTTCAGGTTTGCTTCCTTTGCGGTTAGTTCGGCGGGTAGAACCTTGATGACGACGGGACGGCCAAGCTTTGAATCGATGGCGCGGTACACCGTGCCCTGTCCGCCCTCTCCAAGCTTCTCGAGTATTTTGTAATTACCGAGCGTTGAGCCGATCATCGCTTACTAGAGCCACTGCTCATCTTTCGATACTTTGCCGCGGGCTCGCGTCATTCTAAATCCGCAGCCAACATCTTTCGGTTGCTCTAATTACGGCCGAGAGAGTAAATCGCAGAGATAGCAGGGTCAAGACGAGCTGGCTGGAAGCGCTTAACGAATGTCCGATGCGCTTCTTCAGCTTGTCGGTGAGGTTCGACGGAACTCACTCGGAGCGCGCAGTCAGGAAGGGGGCAAGCGGTAAATCATTCAACTCACTCGAAGCGCGCAGTTGCGAAGGGGGCAAGCGGGCGATGTGTTCAAGTTACTGAGGTGTCAATGAGCGCGCCCCCGCTCCAAGTCTCAATTTCTCTCAAGTGGGCTTTAATGTGAGTTCTTGCGGGGGCGCGCTGGTTGACGGTTTCGCACGTTGAATCCATTACCGCTTGCCCCCTTCCTGACTGCGCTTTTCCTGGAAGTTCAATCAACCAATCGTCCAATACGGTAATAAAGCGTATCGGACATTTTCTAAGGTATATTTAAGCCCGCTCGCTTTGATTTGTCCCCAAAGATGCGGCCGCGCAAACAATGATACGTTGCTCAATTGTCCTGCTCGTCTTGCTCTCTGTCCCGGGAAACATGTGCGATTGAAAGCGGAGCCTGCGATAGCGGGCGATAGCCGTGGCAAATGAGAGCTGTCGCCCGTTTCACGGGCTAGAATCGTAACGCGTCTCGACCTGGGGCTGACGCCCCAGGCTTTAAGCTAGCCGCCTGCTTCGCAGGCTTTCGGAGAAACGAACCGATGCAAAAGTCCCGATACCTTGTTGTCGCTGTCTCCATCCTCGGTTTAGCGGCAGCACTAACTGTGATGTCCATCGAACCAGTCGGACGTGCACAGCAAGCAGATGCGAGTTACTACTCAGCGCTGCGCTGGCGGATGATTGGTCCATTTCGCGCAGGCCGAGTGAACGCCGTTACGGGTGTCAATAGTCAACCCGACACGTTCTATTTCGGCTCGGTTGGTGGTGGCGTTTGGAAGACCGTCAATGCAGGCCGCACGTGGACGCCGATCTTTGATTCGCAACCCGTAGCATCCATTGGAGCACTCGGTGTGGCGCCATCAAACCCGCAGATCATTTATGTGGGCACTGGTGAAGCTGACATGCGGGATTCGATTTCGTTCGGCAACGGAGTGTACAAGTCGATCGACGAAGGTAAGACTTGGAAACACCTCGGACTCGAAAGCACTCGACAAATTGGGCGCATCATCGTCGACCCGACGAAGCCAGACACAGTGTTTGTCGCGGCTCTCGGTCATGTGTATGGGCCAGACCCTAATCGGGGTGTATACCGGTCGCGCGACGGCGGAGCCACGTGGCAGAAGATTTTATTCAAAGACAATGATGTCGGAGCAATTGACCTCGCATTTGATTCGACAAACCCGCAAATCATCTACGCAGCGATGTGGAATGTGCGTCGTCCACCGTGGTTTATCTATGCTCCGGCAAATGGACCGGGCGGCGGCATCTTCAAATCAATGGACGGCGGCACAACGTGGAAACAACTTTCCACCGGCTTGCCCGTGGAAGGACTCGGTCGAATCGGATTGGCAGTGGCGCCCGCGAACCGGAATCGAGTTTATGCAATTGTCGACGCGAAGGAAGGCGGGCTTTATTCATCGAATGATGCGGGCGCGACGTGGACCAGGGTTTCAAATGACCAGCGAATCTGGGGACGCGGTTGGTATTTCAACAAAGTCACTGCGGATCCGAAGAACCCGGACACAGTTTACGTCCAAAACACATCGATCTATCGCTCGACAGACGGAGGTGTGAAATGGACCGCAATCAAAGGAGCACCCGGCGGCGACGATTATCACCAAATGTGGATCAACCCGAGTGATACGAACCGGATGATTGCCGCAAGCGATCAGGGTTCGATTGTCACGGTTGATGGGGCCGTCACCTGGAGTAGTTGGTACAACCAATCGACAGCGCAGCTATATCACGTTGCTCCCGATAATCGTTTTCCGTATTGGGTCACCGGCGCGCAACAAGACAGCGGTGCGGTGGGCGTCCCCTCGCGAAGCGTCCATTCGGAAATTTCGAACAAAGATTGGACAGGACTGTGTGCCGGAGGCGAAGCTGGCTACACCGCTCCGGATCCGCTGCACCCGGAAATCCTCTTTGGTGGAACTGTCTCACGTTGCAACGTGCTGACGGGTGCATCGCAAAATGTTTCTCCGGAGCGTGGCGCTGGTCCATTTCGTCATGCGTGGACGCAGCCGTTGGTTTTCTCTAAAGCAGACCCGCGCGCGTTGTATTACGCCAATCAGTATCTCTACAAAACAACGAACGGTGGCGAAAGCTGGACCCAGATTAGTCAGGATCTAACTCGCGAAGATCCCGGCATCCCTGCAAATCTAAATGAAGCTGCCACCGCGGACGCACCGACAGACAAGCGGCGTGGTGTGATCTATACGATTGCGCCATCGCCACTGCTGGCTCCCGTGATCTGGATAGGCACCGACGACGGCTACTTCCATCTCACGAAAGACGACGGCAAGACCTGGACCAACGTTACTCCACCGGAAGTTACATCGTGGAGCAAAGTGGTGATGATGGAAGCGTCGCACTTCGACGTGAAGACCGCATACGCTGCCTACGAGCGACACCAATTAGAGGATTACGAACCATACGTGTATCGGACGCGCGATGCAGGTAAGACGTGGCAGAAGATTACCAATGGACTGCCCGCAGGCGTATACGTGCAAACAGTCAAGGAGGATCCTCAGCGCCGCGGACTGCTATTTGTTGGGACTGAACTTGGCGTCTATGTTTCGTTTGACGATGGCGATCACTGGCAGTCGTTGCAACTAAACCTGCCGCCCTCGTCCGCCAGAGATCTCGCTATTCATGGTGACGACTTGATTGTCGCTACACACGGCCGGGGCTTCTGGATACTCGACAACATCACGGCGCTTAGACAAATCGACGATGTTCGGAAAGCAAGTAGTTTTCTATTCAAGCCGGCAGCCGCAGTGAACGTTGTTACGGGAAGCGATAACGGCACGCCACAGCCGCGCGATGAAGCGTTGGCGCAGAATCCACCGTCTGGCGCTGTTATCGACTACTACTTGCGAAGCGCGCCGAGTGGTCCAGTGGTGCTTGAAATACTTAATGCCGGCGGAGACGTTGTGCGACGGTATTCGAGTGACGACAAGCCTGCAGCAGTTAATCCTGACACGCTAAACATCCCGGCGTTTTGGAGACCAACACCTGAGCCTCTGTCAGCTGCGGCTGGAATGCATCGGTGGGTTTGGGATTTGCGGCCAACACCTCAACCACCCAGTAGTGGCGGTGGAGGAGGAGGGGGCGGTGGCGGCGGCGGTGGAGGAGGTGGAGGCGGTTTCGGCAATCGTCCGACTGTGTTGCCAGGAAACTACACGGTGAAACTAAGTGTAGGTGGCCAAAGTCTTATGCAAACGCTCATCGTGAAGCCGGATCCGCGCGTGAAGTGAAAGAGACGGGGCGAAACGGAGATTTCTCTTGTCTCCGCTTCTCCCCGTCTCCGTCTCCCCGTCTTGCCTTTAGTTCTTCGACATTTGCTCCGCGACTCCCATTTGCCAGAGCATAAACGCGTAATCGAAAGCAGTTTCTTTCAACGCATCGTAACGACCGGACGAGCCGCCGTGACCTGCGCCGAAGTTCACCTTCAATAGCAACGGATTCTGATCCGTCTTCATGTCGCGAAGCTTCGCAACATACTTCGTGCCCTCCCAATAAGGCACCTGGCTATCGTTCACTGATACCTTCACGAGCATCGTCGGATAGTTCTTCTTCGCGATGTTGTCGTAGGGCGAATACTGCTTCATGTATTCGAATGCCGGCTTCTCATTCGGATTGCCCCACTCGATGTACTCGCTCGTCGTTAAGGGAAGCGATGCGTCGAGCATCGTGTTGAGTACATCGACAAACGGCACCTGCGACACTACTGCTTTGAACAGATCCGGTCGCATGTTTGTAACGACACCCATCAATAATCCGCCAGCGCTGCCGCCCTGGATTACAAGTCGATTGCTTGAGGTGTACTTCGCTTTGATTAAATGCTCGGCGCAGGCAATGAAGTCAGTGAACGTATTGAGTTTCGTCATCATTCTTCCAGCCTGGCGCCATTCCTCGCCGAGTTCACCACCACCGCGAATGTGCGCAATGACGTAAATCACTCCGCGATCCAGCAGCGTTAGACGAGTAGAGGAGAAATTCGGCGGAATCGAAGCGCCGTAAGAGCCGTATCCATAGAGCAGGAGCGGCGCTGAGCCATCGAGTTTGGTTCCCTTTCGGTAGACGATCGACATAGGGATCTTCGTGCCGTCTGAAGCGGTTGCAAACACGCGCTCGGATTGATAGTTCTTCCGGTCGAACCCGCCCGGAACTTCCGTTTGTTTGAGCAACGTGCTCTTGCCTGTGTTCATGTCGTAATCGAACACGGAGTTTGGTGTGACCATCGAGTTGTAGCTGTAACGCACTACGGAAGTATTGAATTCCCGGTTGGTGCTGAGACCAGTTGAGTAAACCGGCTCAGGAAACTCGATTCGGTTTCGTTTGTTGGTTTTGAAGTTCAGCACTTCCAGTTGTTGAAGGCCGTTCTCCCATTCTGACAAAACAGCATGATCCGCAAACAAGCTGACCCCCTCAACCTTTACGGCTGGGCGATGAGCAATGAATTCTTTCCAGTTCTTTTCGGAAGGGTCAGTCACCGGGGCCGTAACGACGCGGAAATTCTTGGCGCCCTTGTTTGTGCGAATGTAGAAGAGTCCGTCACGATGATCGACGTCGTATTCGTGATCCGGTTGCCGTGCAAGTACAACCTTTAGCTCAGCGTTCGGATTATCGGCAGGCATGAAGCGGACGTCGGTTGACGTCTTGCTTTCGGCGCCCACGAAGATGATCGCTTTGTCGCGAGAGCGGAAGGTGTAGAGGTCGAACAGTTCGTCCTTCTCTTCGTAAACGAGATCGCTCTTGTCGCTTCCAAGCACGTGACGGAAAAACTTGTCGCTGCGTTTCGTCACCGGATCTTCCGTGACGTAGAAGAAAGTCTTGTTGTCCGTGGCCCAGGCGACATAATTTACACGTTCTATGTTCTCGGATAAGTCCTGCCCGGTGCGGAGATCTTTTACGTGCAGTGTGTATTGGCGATAGCCGTTGTTGTCAGTCGAATAGGCCAGCAGGTTCCCATCATCGCTCGGCGTGAATGTGCCAATCGACATGAACTTTTGACCTTTCGCCATCTCGTTTAGGTCGAGCAGAACTTCTTCAGGTGCGTCGAGGCTTCCTTTTTTGCGACAGAAAATCGGGTACTGTTTACCTTCTTCTGTTCGCGTGTAATAGAAGTGGTTCCCTTGGCGATACGGAACCTGAACGTCTGTTTGTTTGATATGGCTGAGCATCTCTTTGTAGAGCTTCTCCTGCAACCCTGCGGTCGGCTTCATCATTTCTTCGGTATACGCATCCTCCGCTCGCAAATGGGCTATTACCTCAGGATTGGTTTTTTCGCGCAGCCAGAAATAGTCGTCGACGAGCGTGACGCCATGGATATTTGTTGTCTTGGGTTTTTTTGTTGTCATCGGTGCTTTTGGTGAATTAGCCGTTGCTGGTTGGGCAACGACATTGGGAACATTCGCCGCCATGAATAGTAGGAGCAGCGAAAGAGACAGCAGAGTTACTCTTGGTTTTGTCATGACACACCTTCATCGTCGAAATTGTTTACGTTAACAGGGAGTTCGAGCAGAGTAACGCAGAATTTAGGTTGGTGAACCGGCACCCGGCCGGCTAATCGTGAACGGTTCAACCGCGCGGGGGATTGCCCCAGCCCGAACCGATGTATTTTCCGTTTTCAACGACGCAGGGAACGGTCGGGTCGCCGCCAGAATAGGAGAACATCTCAGCGCGCCGCGCGCGATCGTTTTGTGCATCGTACTCAACGAACGGAATTCCGTTTGAGTTGTAGTGATCCCGGGCCTGTTGGCAGTACGGACAACCGGGTTTCACATAAATAACTAAGGACACCTTTTACCCCCTCAGGCGTTAGACCGCGAAGTTTTCTTATCATTACCCGTGCGGCTTTGAGTGTTACAAATTCAGTAGGGAGCGATTATACTGCCGCTGCCTATGAGCGAACAAAGCGGCAGCGATGCCGAAGTCGGACAGGCGCCCGCCGACCTGCTTGATCCATACGAGAAGCTCATCTCGATCGAGATTCTGGGCCAGACTGTCGATGTGCCTGAAAAGAACCGGCTGCTTCGCTGCTTTCAATTCCTTTCAATCAACACGATATCTTACGGCGACTTCTGCTGGAATGGTGAATGCACAAATTGTCAGGTGTGGTTTCGGATGCAGGGTCAAAATGAGCAAGCTGATCGCCCCGCACTGTCATGCCGGTTGGAGTGTGAAGAAGGAATGGTGATCAGTAAGCTCAGTAAGTTTATTGAGCTCAAAGGCATTACTTAGATAGGGAACTGGCGGAAGGGGAGAAGGAAATCATTGGTCAATTATCAATTGAGATTTGAGAATTGTTATTTGGATACCACCGACTTCCTGTCGGTGGTGTTTCAGTTTTCACTTACAGACCGAACCAAAGGACGTCCGGCGCGCTTCGCGCGCAGTACAAATAGAGAACGCAACCGTAGGTCGAAATTGATGGACCACCGACGATGAAGTCGATGGTGTCCAAACGTCAGATGTTTAACCAATGATTCCCTCTTTCCCCTTTGCGTTATTCAGTCGCGACGTGCGCGGTGCAAGTCATGATGAAAATCGCGAACGTCACCGGCGCGATCACGCCGGTCATTTCTAAGATCGCGTTGATCTAAATGAACCTCGCGCGTGTCCGCTCTGATCTCACGCCTGTCAGCCCGCAGTTCCTGCTGTGACGCATCGTCGCGCCGATCGGAGATGTATTCGCGTACATCGCCGCGACGGTCACGAACGTCGGTGCGCAAATCGCGTCGATTCGCATGTATTTCTCTCGTATCAGCGCGAAGCTCTCTGCGATCAGCCCTTAGCTCTGCCCGTTCACCGCGATCGATGCGGCGCTGGGCTAATGCCGTTTGGCTCATGACCGTCACGGACGCGACCACAAATAAGCAGATGATCAATCCCTTCATGTTGCAATCCTCCATTCTAAATGGTTTGAAATGGTTTGGGACCACCGAAGACACGAAGGAGAGACAACACATCACCTTTGACGCAGAGGGAATCTGCGCTCGGGATTGATTGTGCCGAGGATTCGGTTCCCCCTGCTGATCGGTTAGACGCGGAGGTGACAGGGGTGGGCGAGATTGTTTTTTGGAAACTTAATACTTCGGTACTGAAGGATCCACTTCGTTAGACCACGCGGTAATCCCGCCCTTTAGGTTCACCAGGTTTCCTTTGAAGCCGGAGCGTTGTAGCGCCTCAATGGCTTTCGCACTACGCACGCCGCCCTTGCAGTGAACAACCGTTTCGCGATTGGGATCGATTTCGTCCATTCGATTTACGACTTGACCGAGTGGAATGTGAACAGTATTCGGAATGCTGGCAATCGCTACTTCGTTTGGCTCGCGCACATCGACGATCTGAATGTCGTCACCGTTGTCTAGACGTTGTTTTAGGTCAGTTGCAGTTATCTCTTGCATGGAATTGTTCCCCCTGGTGGTTTGAAAGGGCTGTATCTTACGGCGGTGTTGTTAGCGAAACAAGCAAGCTGACGGCTGATACCGGACCCACCTCACCGTGGCTTCGTAACTCCGATAAGTTAAAATCCAATCGAGCCCCACACCGAAAGGAACTTCTATGAGATTCCAGTTCTACACGGATGAAATAGCCGATCTTCCCAAGCTCTCCGTCGACGGCACCGTCGACAACAGTATTCACTTCTCACATTGGGAAGGAAACAAAACTCCGGAAGAAGTTAAGGCCGATACTTCAACCGAGATCGCTTTGAATTTAGTTACTTCACCCAATCGAGACCAACTGACGCAAGGTATCGATCTCGTTACCAATAATCACTTCGATACTGACGGGCTGCTGTCAGTCTGGACAGTCATCACGGGCGAACGCGCGGCAGAGTATCGCGATATCTTGATAGCAGCTGCTGAAGCCGGCGACTTTTCCGAATACTCAAGTGAAACCGGAATTCGCGTGAGCATTGCCATTCAAGGTTCCGATCAGGCCAGTCCGAATAACGACGCAGGCTCGCCGCTGGCCCGACGACTCGCCGGTGCTGAGGTTGATGATGATGCACGCGCGTATGATCTTCTATTGCCTGAAGTCGAGCGGCTAATCACGAACATAAATGATTACGAAGATCTCTGGCGCGATGGCTGGGAGAGCATTGCTAAAGCGATTGAGAGTTTTGAATCGGGTTCGTCGCAGGTGAAAGAGTTTACTGAAAACGACCTATCGCTCGTGACACTAGCACCGCAGATCTTCAGCGGCAGCCGTTTCAATCCAACACGGCATTCCGCACCCTACACGGCGATCTCACGATACGCTCGCGGGAAGTTATTCGTCATCGCAATTCGCAACAGCGGTGGTTGGTTCTATCGAATTGATTACCCCTACTACTCGTGGGCAGAAACAATTGTCAGGCCCCACGTTCAAAGGCGTGACTTCACTGAGGTGCTGCAACGGTTGAGTGAGAGTGAACGGAACCCAGGAAACTGGAAGCTTGATAGTCGCGAAATGACCTCCGCAGTGAAGTTTCTCGACGAAAGCGGATCTCTTGCGACATCCAGTCAGTCGCCTGATGAAGTCGCGAGCATTGTCGCCAGTGGATCATTACGGCGCGCGCACGCCTGATCCGTTTGAATCAAAGTGCATGATGTAATCATCATTGGAGCCGGTCCCGCCGGCATATCTGCTGCTCTCTGGTGCGACGAGCTCGGCCTCGACACCCTTGTGTTGGAGCAGGCCGATCAAATCGGTGGTCAGTTGCACATCGTCCATAATCCAATCACGAACCACTTAGGTGTAAAGACGAACAGCGGCGCGGAGTTTGTCGAACGGTTTGCGGCGGACGTTGCCGACGCTGACTTCGATTTATGGACCGGCGTTGCCATCGATCAGATCGACTTAACTGCGAAACGGATTTCGCTGCGAAGCGGGGAAGAGCTAAAAACAATCGCGATCATGATCGCCACTGGTGTGCGGCGTAGAAGTTTAGGTATTCCCGGTGAAAGCGAGTTTGTGGGAAAAGGAATTATGGAATCGGGAAAACGCGATCGCGACTTGTTCATCGGGAAAGATGTCTGCGTGGTGGGCGGAGGCGATGCGGCAGCAGAAAATGCTTTGTTGCTTTCGGATGGTTGCGCGACCGTCACACTAGTTCATCGAGGCAAACGTTTACGTGCACGACGAGAGATGGTCGAACAACTTCAAACCAATCATTGCATCACAGTTTTTACTGAATCAGTCGTTACACGAATTATGGGGAATGAAGAAGTTGAGGCTGTCGAGGTTCAACGGAAAGACGGATTGAAGCCATTCCAGATTGCAGTCAAAGGGGTTTTGATTCGAATAGGTGTCGAACCGAATACCGAACTCTTCCGCGATCAACTACAGCTGGATGAACAGCGGTATATCGTTACAGATAGTCGGCAGGAAACGAATGTGCCGATGGTGTTCGCGGTGGGCGACGTTTCGAATCCATTGGCGCCGACGATAAGTAGTGCTGTGGGTGCAGGCGCGACAGCAGCGAAAATAATCGCGGCACGATTGAATGCCTCGCGATCCTCAAGTTAGAGTCGTGGCGTTCCATGTGAACATCAAAGCCGACGAGAGATGATTTTGTTTACGGCTTTGCCGCCCGATGTTGAGGCGACGGCTCTGCCTCGCCGTAGCAGAGGAATTCGACCGCGGCTGCGCCGCTGGTTCGGGCTCGGCCCAAAGGTGTCGGACAAGTTGGAGAGGGATGGCGCACAGCGCGAACGAAGGGCATAGCCCGAATTGAGAAATCCCAGTGGCGGCGAGGCAAAGCCATAGCCTCACATCGGGCGGCGAAGCCGTAAATACGGAAGTCAGTATCCAAAGATCACACGCAAATGACCGAAACCGATTCTGGTTACACTGACGCTCACGTCGCTGCTTATCCGGTGGAGTACATCGCTGGGATCGATCTCTACAACAGTGGCGAGTTTCATGCAGCTCACGATGCATGGGAAGAGCGCTGGATGGGCGAGGTTGGACCACAGGAAAAACTATTTCTACAAGCGATGATTCAATCGGCTGTTGCGTTTCATCATCTCGACATCGGTCGACCCGGCGCTGCGCGAGAAATGTATCGTCGCGCTAAAGAGAAGTTTGCCAGGTTAAATTGCAGGGTATTCATGTCGTTGGATCTTGAAGCCTATCAGACACAACTCGATACCGCGCTGTCGTGGCTGTTGTCAGTGCCCGATCCGCGCACATTGCCGATGCCCGAAATCACACCACCACGAATTCGTTTGTTGCCGACGATTGATGAATTTGACTGAAGGAGCCGAAACCTTATGCGCTTTGTTAGTGCTTCGCGGTTGATTCTGTGTTCACTCTGGCTGGGCGCCGCAGTGTTTTTCAGCGCTGTGGTCGCGCCGTCCGCGTTTGGCGTACTTCGTTCGTTCAACCTCGTGAACGCCTCGCAGATCGCGGGCGACATTGTGGCGCGAAACCTGTCGGTCATCAATATCAGCGGCTTAATAGTCGGACTGTTTCTCTTACTTACGTTGTTCGTGGTGCGGAAACGTCGTGGTCGCGGGAGTTTAATAACAGAACTCATTTGCGCGTGTTTGATTATCGCGAGCACGAGTGTGAGTCGCTGGTTGTTTGCGCCCCGGTTGCGCGATTTGCGTATCGCCATCGCCATGCCCTTCGACCAGGTTCCAATCAACGATGGGCGTCGCATGGCCTTCGACAGCCTCCATGGCTACTCGGTTAACGCGCTGGCTCTTGCTATGATTGCCGCTCTCGTATCCATCATTCTGATTGCGCGCAGCGGTCGCAATACCGCGTCAGGAAAACCGTGACTACAGCCAACATCATTGAAAACTCCGAAGACTGGGGACGCCAATACGATAGTTGGCGCCAACGCGCCGCTGCTGACATTGACGATGACTACCCCTTCGTAAAGAATCGTCGCGCTCCTTTCACGCCCGCCCGCCGCGCACTTCCCATGTTGAATCTCGCCCTGGTTTCTTCGGCTGGCGCGTACATCGATGGCACTGACCCGTTCGACACGTCCACACCTGATGGTGATTTTCGATTCAAGGAAATACCGATTGAAGTTGAGGCGGAGGATTTCCGCTTCGCTGCTCGTGGCTATGATCCGGCGGCCGTGCACAAAGACATCAACGCTCAACTTCCGATCGAGCGATTATTTGAATTTGAGAATAATGGAATCATCGGTCAACTCAATCCGATTTTCTGGAGCCTGTGTGGCTACATTCCCGACGCAGCTCGCCTGGTTGAAGAGGTCAGCGGAAAACTCGTTGAGCGGTTGGTTCGCCATGAAGTACAGGCGGCTTTGTTGATTCCCGCTTCGAGGCTGTGCCATCAAACAGTTGGATTACTCGCGCGCGCTATTGAAGCAGCGGGCATACCGACGATGACCATCGCCGTGCTGAAAGATGTTGTCGAGAGTGTTAGACCGCCGCGGGTCGCGTTGTACGACGGCGAACTCGGCAGTGTGGCCGGGCAGGCTGATTGGCCTGAACATCAAAGACGTATTCTTGATGAGTCGCTCAGGTTGATCGAACCGATGGACCAGGCGGCGATTCGCAAGCTTACTGTCGCACTCGGATCCCAGGTACAAATAGCGCGCGGAGAGCGGTAGCGGGTAACTACGAGGCTTTGCAGAAGGTTTCCATGTCCCTTTTGAAACGTTTTTGTCTGCTCGTAGGTTTGTTGGTCGCAGCCGCACTCATATATCTCCTGCTCGCGCCAACAAAGATCGATCCCGTGGCCTGGCAGCCGCCAGCCGCACCTTCGTTAACCGGTCCATACCAACAGAATTCGCGATTGTCATCGATACAGCGCTTATCTCTCGGTGAGGGCCGGGAGCCTGAAGACGTGGCACTTGATAATGCCGGTCGAATCTATGGCGGTTTCAACGATGGGCGCATCATGCAGTTGCAAGCTGATGGCTCGCAGCCGCGTCTCTTTGCTGACACTCACGGACGACCGCTCGGCCTGGTGTTTGATTCGCAGCAAAACCTGATAGTCGCTGATGCGTTGAAGGGTTTGCTATCGATCAATCCGAACGGAGACATAACTACGCTAGCTAGTGAAGCGGATGGCGCGTCGTTTGGCTGTTTGAATGATCTGGACGTTGCTGCTGATGGCACGATCTATTTCACTGAAGCATCGAATAAGTTTCCGATGAAGGAATTCACATCCGACATCCTCGAACATCGACCGAACGGCAGGTTGTTGGCTTACGATCCAAACACCCACAAGTCGCGAACGATTCTGAGA
>JBKPMX010000134.1:0-8290 GCA_046765655.1 Acidobacteriota bacterium | reverse complement strand
CTCCGGGAACTCGCCCTTCAGGAACAGATGTTCCCAGTTACTCATCACCGTGCTCCTCTCCTTCGTCTGCTGGTCCAAGTGCTTGTTCGATGCGCGGTCCTGCGAAACATCTTGTGCGGACACTCCGGTAGAAGTGTGATGTTTATAGACCAAGCGCGCATAGAACCTTTCGCACTCCTTTAGGAGTGCCATATAACTCGCCCGTCTATTGAGTTGGTCCAATCTTGCAAAATGAATGCTGTTTTATCCGCCAATGAAAATCACACGGCACACCTAAAGCAGTACGATCCCTTGTAAGACTTGGCTTTGCACAAAAAGTCTTTGAGCCTGCGAAGCCAGGCGTGAAGCGTAAAGCCTGGGGCGTCAGCCCCAGGACAACATGCCGTATTAGGTCGACCCCGCGCGAGCGGGCGAAAGCGCGAAACTCAGAGCTGTCGCCCGTATTCACGGGCTACTGATCACCACGCGCTGAAACCTGGGGCGTCAGCCCCAGGGCAACATGCCGTATTAGGTCGAGCCCGCGCGAGCGGGCGAAAGTCGCGAAACTCAGAGCTGTCGCCCGTATTCACGGGCTACTGATCACCACGCGCTGAAACCTGGGGCTGACGCCCCAGGCTCTATGCTTCACGCCTGCTTCGCAGGCTCAAAGACTTTTTGTGCAAAGCCGTAAGAGTTCGTTGTTATAAACACGCACCCCTGGCGGGGTGCTATTAAGAGATCGTGCGCGTGAGCGGTTTACGCAGGCAATTTAACAAAGACTGATGGCGAGTCCGCTCCAAGCGTTGTTATCTCGCTGCCATTGTATCAGCGAGAAGACCATTCGCTGAGAATCTCTGTAGATCTGAAACGTTGAAGTTCGCGCAACTGAGCGGGGGTAAACCGCCCTTCCGTACCTGCATTCGTCGCAGCTTGAGTCATTTCGGCGAAGATTGGTCACTGATGATTTTGCACGTCGCACCAGTTCGCGGTAGTCGATGAGGTCAAGGTCCAAAACATCAATACTCAAGCTTCACTGAAATGAGTCAAGCCGGTAAAATGCAGTTAGGAAGGGCGTTTACCCCCGCCTACTCTAGCTACACGCAACTCGTGATCAACAACACACGGAAGCAAGATAACGTTGCGCTTAAGCGACTCGCCCACGCAACTCAACAAAGAAGCCCGCTCATGGGGAGTCCGCTCCAAGCGCGTGGTGGATACGGAGATCACCTTACTGCGGAATGTTCGCCATTCAATGCTTTCAGAAACTGTTGACGCTGATGTTCCGTCAACCCTGGACTGCCAACCACTTCCCCCAAGTCGTTTCAGACCATCGGTAGAAGAAATCGTGAGTACTATCGGATGGGCTGACTTTCCAGATCCGCATCGATTGTAAACTTCGGCGAGGGGTCTTTCGAGTGACATTGCTCGCTCTCCTAACATAGTATCGCTTGACTACGAATTAAAAACATAGTTGGAGGAAGAGGTGGCATGAGGAAAATGTTGAATCGCTGGACGAAGTCGGCTTTGTCGGGGTCAACGAACAATCGTTTGGTTGTCGCTGCGCTTGCGTTTGCCACTGCACTTGCAACTTCGGCCCAGGCGCAAGACAACAAGATGACGCCCATCGCAACGCCTTCGCAGCCCAATGCGATCGAACTGGGGACTGGTCCGCTGCCGGGTGGGACCAACCCGGAGTCTTGGCATAGCCAGTACGGCAGCAAGTTTGCGCGCAATGTAACTGTTGCGACGTTGACACCCTTTCTGCCGGATCCAGCCAAGGCAAGCGGCGCCGCAGTTGTCGTCGCGCCCGGCGGCGGTTTCCGCACCTTGTCCATGGAGAATGAAGGCTGGAACGTCGCGCGCGCACTGGCGGAAAAGGGTGTGGCCGCGTTCGTCCTTAAGTATCGCTTGAACCAGACTCCCGCGGACATGCCCGGGTTCGAGCAGTCCATGCGGGAATTGTTTTCGGGAACGGCGCGGCCGCCGCGCCCCGACCCTGAGAAGGCGATGGCGGGTCTCGCTCCGCAGATCGCCGACGCCCGCGCTGCGTTCGCACTAATCCGGAAGCGCTCTGCCGAGTGGCACGTCGATCCCCACCGGATCGGCATGGTCGGATTCTCCGCCGGCGCGATGCTGACAATGGCGACCACGCTGGCGGGCGAGGATGCGAAGCCAGCCTTCATCGGCAACATCTACGGTCCTCTCGCACCAGTGCCAGTACCGGCCGATGCGCCGCCTCTATTCATCGCCCTTGCTGCCGACGATCCTTTCTTCGCGAACGGTGGCTATGGGCTCATCGATAGCTGGAAGGCAGCGAAGCACCCCGTCGAATTCCATCTTTATGAACAGGGTGGTCATGGCTTCGGGATGTATCCGAAGGAAACGACGAGCACCGGTTGGTTTGAAGCCTTTGTGCGCTGGATCGGGATGCACGGCATGCTTAAGCCGGCGTCATCAGGAAGCGCCGGTGCCGCGAACTAGGCGACTAGGCGATAGTGCTGCTCGTCTGAACCCGCGAATTCCGCGTTGGCATCGCAGAGCCATCGCCTCACATCAGGCGGCAAAGCCGTAGCGAAAGATTCTTTAAAAAAGAACTTGCGAACTTGCAATGCTGAGGCGTCTTGATCCTCGTCTACCACTCGATGATTCCCCGCGCGTCTGTTCCTCCCGCGAGTGCATTCAACGCTTCGTTCACCTGATCCAGCCGATAAGTGTGTGTAACCAGTTCGCGCAGTTTCAATTTCCCTTCCCGATACAGTTCGACGAGCTTCGGTATGTCAACCGTCGGCTGTCCGGAGCCATACACCGAACCGATCAATCGTTTCTCCTGCATGACAAATGGGAAGGCCGGTATGGAAGCAAGCGTGTCAGTGCGCGACAATCCTGTCACCACGATCGAACCGCCTTTACGAGCGCATTCAACCGCCTGTGCGATTGTTGCTGGCGCACCGACTGTGTCGAAAACGTAATCCGCTCCGCGCCCCTTCGTTAATTCACGTACAGCTTCAACAACGTTCTCCGACGCTGCGATGGTGTGCGTGGCGCCAAACCCTCGCGCGAGACTGAGAGCAGAAGCGCGCAGATCTACCGCAATGATTGGATCGCATTTCGCCAGCGATGCGCCCTGAGCAACGTTAAGCCCTACGCCGCCAGCGCCGATGATGACGACGCTGTTACCTTGTTGAGCACGAGCCGCGTTGTTAACGGCGCCGACACCAGTCACTACTGCACATCCGATCGTCGCGAGCACTGCAAACGGAACGTCTGTAAGAATCGGAATCGCGCCCTCTTCCGCTACGACAGCATAATCAGCGAAACATGCCGTGCTATTGAAATGAGCTATCTCCTGGTCACGTGCTCTAAGTCGAGTTCCGCCCGCGGGCAGTCGATTGCGATAAGTTGTTTTCAACAGTCGATCACACAGAACCGGTCTTCCGTCCAAACACATCGGACACGTTCCGCATGCTGGAGCCCAACAAAAGACGACGTGATCGCCGGGCCGAACCTTAGTGACCTCTGGACCAACTTCTCGCACGATGCCGGTTCCTTCATGTCCGAGCACCAGCGGAGTTTTGGCGGGCCAGTCGCCGCGGGCAGGATGCAAGTCGCTGTGGCACACGCCGGCTGCTTTTACTTCAACTAGTACTTCGCCCGCGCGCGGCGCTTCGAGTTCAGCCTTCTCGATTACGAGCGGCGTTCCCTGTTCCCACAAAATTGCAGCGTTGATTTGCATTTGAACTTCTCTTAGCCCGCGAAGCGGGCGCAAGCATAAAGCCTGGGGCGTCAGCCCCAGGACAAATCGCATTTAGGTCGGGAGCCCGCGAGAGCGGGCGAAAGCCTGAAATCCTTACAACTGTCGCCCGTTTCACGGGCTGCAAAAACTTTTCTGATGATCCTGGGGCTTGCGCCCCAGGCTTTATGCTTACGCCTGCTTTCGCAGGCTAAAAACTTTGAAGCGAGACTTTTCACTGCAAAGATCGCTTAAGCCGACGCTAGCTTCGTCGCCATGTGCGCGAGCAACTCGACGCGCTTATCAAGTGTTGCGAAACGAGCGTCGTCAGTTTGGCCGCGATGATAGCGATAAAAGATTTGTTGTAGCACAACCGCGAGTTTGAAAACGGCAAACACTTCATAGAACTTTATATTCGACACATCCAGCATTGTGCGTTCGGCATATCTCTCCAGCACCTCTTCACGCGTGAACCAACCTGGTCTGCAGGTAACGGCAGTCAGCGAGTCCCGTTGAGCTGCGGGTGCCGTGTGCACCCAGTAGGCGAGGAAGATGCCGAGGTCTACAAGCGGATCGCCAACGGCACTCATCTCCCAATCGAAGACAGCGACTAACTTACTGAGGTCGCGCTTGTCGAGCATGATGTTGTCCAACTTATAATCACCGTGCAGCAATGTTGGTCTGGAAGGATCGGACGGCAAACGTTCGAGCAACCATTGTGACAGCGTATTCATTTCCGCTTGTTCACTCGTTTTCGAACCATGCCAACGTTGAGTCCAACCCTGAACCTGTCGCTCGACAAACCCGCCAGGTTTTCCCAGCGCACTCAAACCGTGAGCCTCGACATCTACGAGATGCAAGTCGGCGAGTGTGTCGACGACGGATTCACTAACACGTCTCCTTCGCTCAGGTTGGTTCGCGAGTTCCGGTGGCTCTTCGTAACGCACGACCACACCCTGCCGGCGTTCCATGATGTAAAAGGTCGAGCCAATGATGCTCGGATCCTCGCAGAGCAGGTACGGTTTTGGCGCGAGTGGAAATACGGGATGAATCGCGCTCAGGATGCGACACTCGCGCGCCATGTCATGAGCTTTTGGAGGTACAGGTCCGAACGGTGGCCGTCGCAATGCGAATTCATGTGTGCCAAAGCGCAGCAGGTAGGTCAGATTTGAGTGACCACCGGGAAATTGCTCGACTGTCATCGAAGCTTTTGGATCAAAACCATTACCGAGATGATCCGCTAGTTTCATACGGACGTATCTGTCGAGCGCATCCCAGTCGAGATGTTCGCTGGAACGCACGGGTTTCGTATCGGATGAATCGAGAGACATTGTAGATTATAGATTTTAGATTTTAGATTGTTGATTTGCGGGAGCTCCTCCAATCAAAAATCTAAAATCTACAATCACTGATAGTACCTCACCAGCCACTCCGCAACGCAGCAGGGCTTATCCGAACCATCGCGCTCGACCGTGACGTTCCACGTTGATTGTACGCCGCCGTTTATCTCTTCGAGTTTAGCAAGTGTAAACCGACCACGAATGCGAGCGTCTGCGGGCACAGGCGAAACAAACCGAACACGATTCAGACCATAGTTGATCCCCATCCGCACGCCGCCAACCGATATGGCCGATTTCGCGAGCACGCTCAATAGCGACAACGTCAAGAATCCATGCGCGATAGTTGTCTTGAAAGGCGATTCACGTTCAGCACGCTCGGAATTAATGTGGATCCACTGACGATCTTCCGTAGCTTCAGCGAACTGGTCGATCCGTTCCTGCGAGACTTCAAACCAATCACTGATGCCGACTTCTTTGCCGGCATAGTCCGCGAGCTCAGCAATGTTCTTAATTTGAGTTAATGGCATTTGTGTGTGGCTTCAATTTGGAGTGCGCCGCCTTGGCGGCGCTTTGGCCAAAGCGGTGCCAAAAGGCACCGCACTCCAAATCAGTTCTGTAGATTCTCAAAAATCGTTGCCGCTCCTTGTCCGCCACCTACACACATGGTCACCATGCCGTAGCGTGATTTGCGACGTCGCATTTCGCCCAGTATCTGCACCGTCAATTTCGCACCTGACGCGCCAAGCGGATGACCCAACGCGACTGCGCCGCCGTTCACGTTCGTGCGTTCATGGTCCATTCCGAGCTCGCTCATCACCGCCAACGCCTGACAAGCAAATGCTTCGTTGAGTTCAATAAGATCAATGTCACTCAACGCCAATCCTGCCAATTTCAGTGCTTTGGGAACTGCGACTACCGGACCCATTCCCATGATCTCCGGCGGTACACCACCAACTGCATAAGAAACAAATCGCGCCAGCGGTTTCAACCCAAGCTCATCTGCACGCGTGCGCGACATCACAACAACGCCAGCTGCTCCGTCAGACGTCTGGCTCGAGTTGCCGGCGGTCACTGTACCGCGTACATGGAAAACAGCCCGCAGTTTGGCCAGCGCTTCAGGAGTCGTATCTGATCGAGGTCCTTCGTCTGTGTCGAAGGTAAGATCGGTGTTAGACACCTCGCCATCGTCTTTCACCTCAGTAATTCTAACTTCCAGCGGAACGATGCCGTCGTCTTTGAACTTGCCTTCGGCCTGTGCCGCCAGTGCTCGTTGATGACTGCGATACGAGAATGCGTCAGACGCCTCCCGCGTGATGTTGTACTTGCGCGCGACGTTTTCTGCCGTCAGTCCCATGCTGAGGTAAACGTCCGGTCGGTGTTCGACAAGGTAAGGATTTGGTCGGAACCTGGTGTTGCCGCGAAGCATGCTCATTGATTCAGTACCACCAGCGATGATGCAGTCGGCCATACCGGCCATGATTCGTTCGGCTGCCATGGCGATCGTTTGTGAACCCGAGGAACAGAAACGGTTGACTGTGACCGCAGCAACCTCATGTGGTAGCCCAGCTCGCAGCGCAGCGATACGCGCGACATTTGAGCCTGACTCCGCTTCCGGTGTTGCACAACCAATGATGACATCGTCGATCGATTCAGGCAGGAGTGTTGGTAATCGTTTGAGTAGATCAGCGATGACCGCGGCCGCCATATCATCCGGTCGCGTCGTTCGTAATGTGCCGCGCGGTGCTTTGCCGACAGCCGTGCGCACCCCTGCGACGATTACAGCTTCTTTCATTTCAATTCCCTCCTCACCGAAACCTCCCTTAAACAAAAGAATTGTAGGGGCGGCACTCCGTGGCCGCCCGTCGTTGAACCTCGCGCAGGACGGGCGGCCACGGAGTGCCGCCCCTACAGTTGACGCTCGAGATCCAACAAGTATTGTTCATCAACCCACTGAGGCGCAGAGATATCACCGCCACAGAGCACAAAAGCCACCTGGTTAGCCGAGCACAGATCGTTTTCACTTATGAAGTCGCCCTGTCGCATGACGTACAGTCCGGCACGCAAAGCTGCGAGCGCATCGCGTCCGGCGGCAAAGCAGGTTTTTCCTCGTGCAGGTGCTGAGTAACCTGCGTCCGCAAGTTCGAGCACGACTCGTTTCGCGAGGGCCAGTTGATGATCACGATTCATGATGATGCGATCACTCGCAGCGAGGAATCCAAGCGAGCGCGCGTCAGCGGCACTCGTGGAGATCTTCCTGGCCGCGATTGTTTGCAGTACCTGCTGAAGCAGCGGCAAGGGATCCACGTTCGCGCTTTTTACCGGCGACGAGACGATTCGTCGAACCATTTCTTTACAACCGCCGGCACCGACTTCAACCTGGCCGATATAAGTTTCCGCTGCGGCAACTGAGGCGGCACTTGTCATGGAAAGAACAGCGCCGACGCCGAGCGTTTTTCCAGCAGGCGCGCTTACAACCGGCTTCGAACAAAAACGAACTCGCATCAGCACGTCTTGCAGATCTTTCAGTTTGCCGAGATCGGAACCCGTGCAAAAGTCTGCTCCAGAATTCGCTATCACTAAACCTGCATAGTCGCCCGTTTCAATCGCCTCGATTGCTTCACGCAATGCGGCGACCGCCGTGTCGTCGAATGTCGTGCCATGAAACTCCAGACACAAAACTCCATCGCCGACATTGATCAAGTCAGCACTGCGGTTTTCACTCACAACACGGCCCGCAGCTTTCAGCGCGCCTAAATCAACGCTTCTCTGATCGGTCGGCTCGGTAGTGTAGGATTGGCTCGAGAGATCGTAATAACTTAGGCGCCCGTCGTCTTGGCGATAAAAAGTCTCATTGCCGCCTGTCACCATCTCCTTCACCCACGATGCAACTGAAATCTTTTGCCGCTCCATGTTCGCGACAGTCTCTCGAACACCCAGAGCGTCCCAGATCTCAAATGGACCAAGTTCGTGTGAGAAGCCCCACCGGACAGCACGATCCACATTCACGATTTTGTCTGTGATCTCGGGTATTCGGCGTGACGCGTAAGCGAGAGCGTTGTAGATCGCATGACGAGCAAGCGCGCCGGCTTTGTCGTTTTGCTGTAGTACAAATCGAAGCCGCTCGGGAAGCGACTTAATCTTCATCGCCTCGGCAATGGAAGGTATTTCGGGTTCACGACGTGCTCGATACTCAAGCGTGTCGAGGTCAAGGGAAAGGATGTCTCCTTTCGTTCCTTTTGGA
>JBKPMX010000133.1:0-23030 GCA_046765655.1 Acidobacteriota bacterium | reverse complement strand
CTTGAGTGTCATGTAACTCGAGCGCCGCTAAACCACCCTTCCTAAACTGCGTTTGGTTCGTGCGTAAAGGCCGGGGCCGGGAACCCGATCCACGAAAACACACGAAAGTACACGAAATCAATTTCGGGCCCACGTGTACCTGATCATCACTCATTACATGCGCTTTCGAAGTACTTTTTGGCCTCGAGCCGGTTAACTTCCAGCAACGCCGGCAGTCGCTGACTTATCGCTTGTTGACTGATGTCGAGGTATTCGTTGTCCGGCCGCTGCTGTTGTTGATAGGCAGCTATACAAACACTCATGCACAACCGCATGATCATAAGTCCCCAAACCGCTGTGAGCTCGTCGTCATTGAGCGGCAGTACCTGATGATACCCTGCAAACACCTGCGTCGCGGTAGGGAGTGGCGAGTCGTTATTCAAAAGAACATACGCCAGCGCAATGGAAAGGTCACCGACTGTGTAGCTGTGGACCATATCGCCGAAGTCAATGATTCCCACGATCTCCGAGTGTTGGTCATTGATGAGAATGTTGTAGTCATTCGTGTCGCCGTGAATCACACTTGTTCGCAAACGCGGCAGGACAGGCGCCACGTCGGCTTCGAAAACTTTCGCGTAGTCCAAGACCATCGCACGCAATAGCTCATCGCTAATCAGTTTTGAATACGCACCGATTACGGTTCGCCAGTTCGCAAGATCCCAATGAAAGTCTCGATGAATGGCCGCGCGGTCAAAATCCAGCAATGCCACGTCTAACTGGGCAAGCTTATAACCAAGGTCTCTCAACATATCGGATGAGTGGTCCCGTGCTTCCCCAAGAGGTACGCCAGGCAAATGCGTGGCAAGCCGAATCAGGTTTGTGTCTCCCGCGGCCTTTACCCGCTCGATGATCCGACCCTCAACACTCGGCACAAGACGCTGGCAAAACGAGACGCGTTGACCAACATGCATCATTGCATCGCTCTGTGCCTGCAACAGCGTCTCGTCTTCAAGCGAGTTCGAAATTTTCAGAATAAACTTTTCACCTGACGCGGTAGTTAATAAGAAGTTCTGGTCACGTTCACTGGGTAGACTCTCCGCCCTTGCCCGCAAGCCGTAGAGATCAGCCGCTAAAGACAATGCCTGGTCAGTGCTGAACCGCGGCGCATGCTGAACAAGAGTGGTTTTGATTCGACTATCCTTCAATAATGATCGTGTCAGCTTCGAGTTTGTCGGCTGTTGCTGTGTCAGGTGCGCTATATGAACGGATTACGGGAACAAGTTCCGACCTGCTTCAGCCAGAATGAAGAATTCTCTCATCTGACTGCTACTCGTCAGAGGTTTTACATCAAACTCGACTATCTCATCACCTTCACGTATTACCCTCGTAACTCAGGTGCGTCTATTCTGATAACCGAGATTTTGCCCTCGCGGACACCGTACGCTAGACCAGAATAACTTGACGTGTATGACGTGCCGAGTAAGAGCACCGCACTCGAGATCGAACACACGAACATCAGCAGGAAAAATATGCTGACCAGTAAAGTGCGTACCTTTGATTTAGCCAAGGTATTCGGGCTTGAGAAACGGGATTCGAGTGCAGTGCGATTCTAGCGAAGAGCCTCGGCGGAGGCTACAAAGTATTGCCGATTGCCGATTGCTGATCTTAAAGATTGTCGGTTTTGGGGCTGCCGATTCGATCATCGCTAGTCGCCAGTCGGCAATCGGCGTTAGCAGGAATAGCTCAACGATGTCCGATATGGCTTCAGGAACCTCTGAATAAGTTGACACATAGGCTATTCAGTACCATGCGCAGTAGCGGATGGCCAACGCTCAACTTGACCTCAGATCTTTTTGCGTTGAGTCATGGCCATGCGCTATCGCGCATGGTACTGAATAGTCGATGGCGCGACTTAATCCGAGTTAATCAGACCTCTAAAAATCGGACATCCTTTGAGTTATTTCGTTGTGGGTTGACTTGTAGTGCACGCAACGACAAGCTAAAGCATATCGGACATTCGTTGAGTGATTCCTATAAGGCGAGTATTGAGCAGCACAACAACAAGATGAAGCGCCGCCCTTTCGTTGCAATCGTTGTCGCTGCACTCATGATCGTTCTAGTTTTTATCGTTCTCGATCGCTACTGCCCAGCCTCGGGTTTGCCTCTCACCGCTGCGCGCCGCGCAGAACATATTCTGAAGAACCGGACTTCCTTTCCCAACACCGAAGACTTCGATTCTCAGGTCACGCTGGCTGCTATGCTGGAGCCGGGAGCTGATGAAAACCGCTGGTCGCAAACACACGCCGCACGTGTTGAAGGCTTCGTCGTCGCTGTCGGACGAGCGGGCATTGAGTTGGCAAACTGTTGGTCCCCATGCCGACGCGATATTCACATCAACCTTGCGCTTCGATCCAACGCACCAGAGAACGAACAGATAATTGCGGAAATAACGCCTCAGTTCCAGCAGTGGGCAAAAACCAACGGGCTCGATTGGTCAGCAGATGCACTAGAACGTACGCTTGTTGGGAAGTGGGTCAGGTTCGAGGGCTGGCTTTTTTACGACGCTGAGCACGCGAAAGAGTCGGCGCACACTTTCAAACAGGGATCTGATCTTTGGCGAGCGACTGCTTGGGAGATTCATCCTGTGACGAGAGTGGAGATTGTTCGCTGAAGATAAGAAAGAAATCATTGGTCATTAGTTATTTGAGATTTGAGAATTAACATTTGAGAAACCACTGACTTCATGTCGGTGGTCTTTCAATTTCCACCTAGAAGAAGTAATTCACTTCCCGGCGCGCTCCGCGCGCCGTATCCTCAGCAACGTCGGGCTAGGCTGAAATTGAAAACCCACCGACCTTAAGTTGGTGGTATCTGCCGGCAATTCTCAAATATCAATTCCCGAATGACAAATGACCAATGATTTCTTTTCCAGCCGTTTAAAATCAACCAAGCTCCTCCGCGGTCTTGGGCCAGTTTTCACGAAGCAAGCGCGACAACGCCCGATCTGCCAACAGCCTGCCGCCTGTCTGACACGTCGGACAGTAGTTCGTCTCGTTTGTGGCGTAACGAATTCTCTGGACCTTCGATCCACAACGAGGACACGGCTCTCGATATCGTCCATGAACCGCCATGCCTTTGCGGAACGCCGTGACCTTCTCAGGAAATTTCTCGCCTGTCTCTGCGCGCAGACGCTCAACCCAATCACTCAGTGAATTCTTCGTCGCTTCGAAGAGCCGCTTCACTTCTTCGCCAGTTAGTTTTTGGGTCAAAGCGATGGGAGAAAGCTGTGCCCGCCACAGGATCTCATCCGAGTAAGCGTTACCAATACCACTCAATGCTCTCGGATCAGTCAACGCGCGCTTAAGCGTGTGATTCTCAGACTGAATAATCTCAGTGAACTCCTTGAGAGTTATGTCGAACACTTCGCGTCCGCCTGGATCCAGATCATTTAAGCCAGCCTCCGTTTGGATCACGTGTAGCGACGCTCGCTTCTGCGTCCCCGCCTCAGTTAACGCAAGCGAACCGTTGTCGAATTCGAAGGTCGCTAGATGAAGTTTCGAAAGCTTCAGTGGCCCTTCTTTCCAATGAAGCCGGCCTGCAATCATCAGGTGTAAAACCAACCACAAGTCGCCTTCGACTTCGATACAAATCCGCTTGCCGAGCCGTCGGAGTGCAATCACTTCCTTTCCTTCGGCAGCTTGAATAGGAGGTGAAGCAGTGCGAAGTAAAAACGGCGAGCTGATGCGAACGCGTTTCAGTTTGTGATTCAGAATACGTTTCTGAAGCGCTTCAATGTAGATCGTGATGTCAGGCAACTCAGGCATGAATTTAGGGATGAAGGATGAGGGATGGAGGATGAACCGGTCAACTGGCCATTACTCACGTTTCATCCCTCATCCTTGCCAACTGCAGGGTAACTCTTGAGACAATACGGCCGTGTACCTGAACATCATCGACGTGCTGTTGGTTCTGGTCGTGGTTGTTCTCGTTGTGAATGGCTATCGACGAGGCTTTCTGCTGTCTACGCTCGACTTGCTGAGTTGGGTGCTTAGTTTTCTGGCTGCGCTACGGTTCTACCCAGTCCTCGCTGGCTGGTTCGGCAAGAATGTGCACATGTGGTCAGATGTTTGGAATCGACCTATCGCTTTCATCTTAATCGGCTTAGGCGTCGGTATGGTTGTTGAGGTTATTGGCAGTGCCGTCCTCAAATCTTTTTCCGAAGATGTTCACGAGAGCTCACTTAATAAGATCCTTGGTTTAATACCGGGACTCGCGAGTGGTCTGATCACAGCGGCAATACTTTCCGCGTTGCTGCTTGCGTTGCCGCTCAATGAAGGATTGCGTGAGCGGTCTCGCGAGAGTCCGGTAGTAAACAAGCTCGCTGTTTATACAGAGAGTCTCGAAAAGATGCTGCACCCTCTGTCGGCGGATTTTGCCGAAGCAATCGGCGAGACTTTCAACTTTCTCACAATCCGTCCGGAGTCTGGTGAACGAGTCGCACTGCCGTACAAAGTCACGGAGGTGCGGCCACGACCGGACCTCGAAGCCAGAATGTTGCAACTAGTGAATCGTGAGAGGGTCGCAGTTGGACTGCAACCGCTGGCAGCCGATCCGGAGTTGACGGAAGTTGCACGACAACACTCCACGGACATGTTCGCGCGTGGTTACTTCGCACACGACACACCTGAAGGTCGTGACCCGTTCGATCGCATGCGCGACGCCGGAGTGCGTTTCTCAACGGCCGGTGAGAACCTGGCCCTGGCGCCTACCGTACAGGTGGCCCATACAGGGTTAATGAATTCTCCGGGCCACCGCGCAAACATTCTTCATAAGGATTTTGGACGCGTGGGAATCGGTATTATGGATGGTGGAATTCGCGGCCTAATGGTGTCGCAGGAGTTTCGAAACTAAGAAGGGTCACTAGGGTCTGCGTGAAGGTAATCATTTGTCATTTGTTATTTGATATTTGATAGTTATCATTTGCTCTTCATCAGCTCTGAGTAAACGGCCCAACTCAAATATCAAATATTAAATCTCAAATCGCAGATGATCACTGCCTGGGTTAAGACGAGCTGAAGAGCGTATCGAACGTGTGTTGAATTATGCGTATTGTTTCCTTTCTTCCCTCTGCGACAGAGATGGTTTATGCGCTCGGCCTCGATGAGCAACTCGTCGGCGTAACGCACGAATGTGACTATCCGCCACAAGCAAGAAACAAACCTGTCGTTGTTCGAAATGTACTGCCTATTGAAACAATGACGCAGGCTGAGATTGATCGCGCGGTTGCGGAACGAATGCACAACGGTGACAGCCTTTATCAAATCGATGAAGATCTGTTACGCAAGCTCTCTCCTGATCTCATTCTCACTCAGAACCTCTGTCAGGTTTGCGCGCCGTCAGGCAACGAAGTGTCTCAGGTGCTACAGACGTTAGAAAACCGACCGCAGATTCTGTGGCTGACACCGCGCTCAATCGGTGAGATCTTCGACAACCTTCGCGATCTCGCAAGCGCCACCAATCGTGAACCAGAAGCGCACGCCATCATTGACGACTGTAACTCGCGCATCGATCGTCTCAAAACTTTTGCAGCGCAAGTTAACGAGCCACCGCGAGTATTCTGCATGGAATGGTTGGATCCAGTTTATGCGTGCGGACATTGGGTGCCCGAGTTAGCAAAACTCGCCGGTGGGACAGACGCACTCGGTCAGGAGGCTGGTGAGTCGGTGAGAATCTCGTGGAACCAAATTGCTGAGTACTCGCCGGAGGTCATTGTGATAATGCCCTGCGGTTTCAATCTTCAACAGACGATGAAGCAAATTTGGGATTCGTTTGGAAAACACTCACTGACCAAATCGAGTCATAGTCAGTCGTTCTTTGAATTGGAGGCAGTACGTAACGAACGTGTATTCGGTGTTGATGCGAATTCGTATTTTGCACGGCCTGGTCCGCGCGTAATCGACGGCGCCGAACTTCTGGCGCAAATCATTCATCCCGATCTGTTCGCACAGAGCGGCATACCGGACCGTTCGTCGTCTTTTCAGCGCGTGGACGCATCACTGCTGCAGGGTATTTTAGACCCCTCAAAGGACTATGTAGTTGAAAACGGGGCAATGGTGTTTACTGCGAGTTATCTGAAAAGGAGAGGCTACTGCTGCGATAATGACTGCCGCAATTGTCCTTATTGAATCAATGTCCGACACACTTTAGAAGGCTCTGAATAAGTGCCCGCCATTCAGTACCGTTCGCGGTAGCGGATGGCCAGGACTCAACATCCGTCTCACTCCGACTGTGCGCGTTGAGTTCTGGCCATCGGCTACCGCGAACGGTACTGAATGGGCACTATCGACCACTTGATCTGAGGTTCCTTTAGTTTGTCGCGAGGTAATCAATCGCCAAAGTCCGATATAAGTTGAATCTGCTGCGCGTTACGACAAACTATCTTGTATCGGACATTAAGCCTACAGCCCACGGCACATCTCGGTGGTCCAAGGTGTTGAAGTCACTCGAAGGTAACTGTCTGTTATCTCGCTAAACCTCCAATCCTTCCTTTGCCAGACTGAGCCACCCCGATATTCGATACGATTGATCACTACTTTTTCGTCGAATGGGCTCGCACTGTTTTTCTCGAGCGACTTAACATTCACGACGTCTGGTGGTCCATTCAAACTGAACGCTTGAAGCTCCTTCTCTTTACCCGGACTCAGGTTTGCCACACATAAAAACTGCCGCCGCGTGACGTTTTCAGGATTAGAGCGATCGCTGAACTGATATTCAAGGAACAGGATATCAACAGCTTGACTCGTCGGATTCTGGACTTTGATCTTATAGCCATAGACATCGATTGTTTTCGGTTGCCCCATACGAGATTCCTGAACGCTTCTTTCTAACGCGGCACTGCGTCCGTCAATCGTATCCTGATTGGGATCTCGATTTCCCGGTGGCTCATTCGCTCTCACGTTGCGTGCGAAGTTCTTGTTCTGCGCAATCATCGCTGGCGCAGGCCCGTTGGTCGGAACTTCGACCTTGTCTGGGCTCTGTTTTGTCTTGGCGCATTTGTGACTGACGACAACTACTGGAGAGGCATCCTGGGCCTGAGGCATGGGCACGAACAGAAGCGCGAGTATTAGTGGAAGGAGAGTTCGCATGATTCATCCTCCTTAAAGCCAGCGACAGATTAAACCGAAAACGAGCTTTGACACCAGAGATTAACGTCAAAAGCGCTGCTTAGTTCGCCAGCGGCCCGAGCAATTGTTCGACCTCCGTTTTCACAGCATCCAGCTCCCGTTTTAGAACCTCGTACCGCTCGATCGCATCACGTCCGATCTTTTGATCGACATTAGCCGTCATCCCTGCGAGATAGGTAATGTGAGCTTGCAGTCCGGGTTTTCCATAACGCACCGGCTCACTTAAGAGCTTCGCCGCGATTGCGTTAAGTCGATTAGGATCCACAGAGGCGTTTGGCTTATTCTGCGCCTCCCGCACCCTCGTTACCAGTTGATTAACTGTGGTCACCATCTCGCGCATCCGCATGTTGTGCTCGTATTGCTCCTGAAGATCAGCGAGCGTCACACCATCTTCCGCAACTCGTGGATCGATGAGTACGGTAAAAGGTTCAGTAATAACTCGGTCGCCGACCTTTAAGCGCGCGAAGTATTGGCCGGGCGGCATAATAACTCCCGCTTGATGTCTTACATCCCACACGAATCGATTAATTCCAGCCTGTTTCGTAGGGCGTGGCGGTGGACCACCAAATCGTCTCGCAGCGGGGGCGTCCGGATCTTCCTGTTGTGCTTCTGGTCCAGTCGTACCGCCTCGTGCGCCGCGGCCTCCTCCGGGTTGCGGTGAGTCGCTGTTGTAGGAATTGACGATTGTACCTTTGGTGTCTAAAACGTCAATAACAACAGGACCGGCCGGCGCCTGTGGCAAGTAATACTCAATTATTGGTCCAAGGTTCGTTGGACTGACTCTCGTTCGGTATCCATCTCGTGGCGTAAACAGATGGACTTCGCTTACCGACGCTTGTGACGAAAGCTGGCGCAGAGAACTCACATCATCCAGGATCCAAAGTGCGCGACCCTGCGTAGCCACGATCAAATCATTTCGATGCAGTTTGATATCACTGACTGGAACATTCGGCAGATTTAACTGGAACGGCTGCCAATGTGATCCGTTGTCGAAAGAGATAAACAATCCAAACTCAGTTCCGGCGTAAAGCAAGCCTTCGCGAGCTGGATCTTCACGAACGACTCGAGTGGGCCAATCAACAGGAATGCCGTTGTGTCCGCTCGTAAGTCGTTTCCAGGTTCTTCCGTAGTCATCAGTGCGATAGATATAGGGTTGGAAGTCTCCGAGCAGCCAACGGTAAACAGCATAATAAGCCGACCCTTTTCGGTGCGGTGATGCGTCAATGAACTGGACGCGTCCACCCGGAGGCAGATCTTTCGGCGTAATGTTGGTCCAGGTCTTGCCGTTGTTGCGCGTGACGTAGAACGGCCCATCGTTCGCGCCTGTCCAGATAACTCCTTTTTCCAGCGGCGACTCGGTGATTGCATACAGTGTGCTGTAAAACTCTTCGCCAGTGATGTCTCTTGTAATCGGTTCTCCGCTGATACCCTGGCAACACGCAGGATGGGCAGTCAGATCCGGAGAGATCTTTTCCCACGTCACACCTTTGTCGCGCGTGCGATGTAAATACTGCGACCCGTAATAAAGAACGTCTGGATCGTGCGGTGACGTCGCCATTGGCGAGACGCGTTGGAATCGCAGAATCAAATCACTCGCAGGATTGCCATAAAGCGACTGCGCGCCAATCCAGTAGCTCTTCTCCTGACCGGTCTTCAGATTCATCACGCCGTATTGACCTTTGCATGATCCATAAACCACGTTCGGGTCTTTAGGGTGCGGCATGATTGGTCCTGTCTCACAACCGGGACCTGGTCGCCAATCGAGTGTCGAGGAGGGATCAGCCTGACTCGAGATAATGATTGTCGTGTTGTCCTGCTGCGCTCCGTACAGTTTGTAAGGAAACTGGTTGTCGACCCAGACGCCGTAGATTTCCGACGTTGGTTGATTCATCTGCGATGACCATGTGCGACCGCCGTCCGTTGAGATGTTCGCGCCGCCATCGTTCGACTGAATCATGAGTTGGTTATTATTCGGATTGATCCAGATGTCATGGTTATCACCGTGAGGAGTGCGAAAGGCCGTAAACGTCTTTCCACCGTCCGTGGATTTGAAGAAAGCTTCAGCTCCGGCGTAAACGGTATCGGCGTTCGTTGGATCTGCGCCGAGCGTCGTGTAGTAGAACGGTCGTTGGATCAAAGAGCCTTGCGAGTTGATCCGCATCCATGACTGTCCAGCATCGTCTGAGCGATATAGACCACCGCCCGGTTTCGCTTCAATGAGTGCGTAAATGCGGTTCGGGTTTGCAAGTGTGACCGCAAGATTTGCTTTGCCGATCAATTCGCCTGGCAATCCACTTGTGACGCGCGTGAAATGGTCGCCACCGTCGGTGCTTTTGTAGAAGCCTCCGTCTCTTGATCCGCTGATGATGGTCCAGGGCTTCCGCTCGAGTTTCGACATCCATGCGTAAACCACATTCGGATGTCCCGGTTGCAGCTCAACATCCATTGCCCCCACGGCGTCTGAAATAAATAGAACCTTGTTCCACGTCTGCCCACCGTCCGTTGTTTTGAAGACTCCGCGCTCGGCATTCGGTTTGAAAATATCTCCTACCGCTGCGACCCAAACGATGTTGGGGTTTGTCGGATGAATGCGAACTGCGCCAATTTGTCCCGCGCTGTAGAGACCGAGGAAGGTCCACGTTTGTCCGCCGTCCGTTGATTTGTAGACACCGCGGCCGGTCGAGACGTTGCTGCGCACACCGTCAGAACCAGTGCCGAGGTAGATGACGTTCGGATCCGATTCGGAGACAGCAACACTGCCTGTCGATCCGAGAGGGATTTTCCCGTCCGTGATTGGAACCCACGTTGCGCCGCTATCGGTGGTGCGAAACAATCCGCCGCTCGCGACGCCCATGTAGAACGTCTTGGGTTGCGACGGAACACCTGTCACGGTGGTAACGCGCCCACCGCGTGACGGTCCAACGAGGCGGTAGTGAAGTCCTTTGAAGAACGCAGGATCAACGGCAGGTTGTGGTTCAGAAGAAGTTTGAGCAGTTACTAAAGCTGATTGCGGTACGACAAGAACAATGAGAATGAACAACACAACACAGATTGAGCGAAGCATCAAAACTCCTCCGGCAGGACGGCAGGTTTAAGCTCTTTAACTTTTTGGGTATTGCAAAATTCGGAAGCCTAGAGAGAATAAAACGAGGCGAGCTAGACTGCAAAGAGATACCAAGACTTAAAGTCGCGGGTATCGGTAAGGTTTTCCCGCTTTGATGGCTCTTATGAATACAGGCCTGTGAAAAGCATTCGTGACAGCGTTATTCGAGCAACAGACATTGGCGCTCCTGTTGCCGATCGGCACGACGCATTTGCCGACCTTGTGGTCCGCTTTCAGGACATGGCGTTTGCCTATTCATTCGCTGTTGTCGGTGATGCCTGTCTTGCGGAAGACGTCGCACAGGAGGCATTCATCACTGCATGGCACAAGTTGCCTCAATTGCGCGAACCGGAAGCGTTTCCCGGTTGGTTTAAGCGAATAGTCGGCACCCAAATCAATCGATTGCTTCGCAGCCGCCGGTTGCAGTTCGTCGCCAGTGAATCAGCGATCGAGGGCGAATCCTACGAATCGGCTCCCGATCATTCGGCTGAGCGCAGCGAGCTCGTTGAAAAAATCTTGAAAGAAATCAGGCGGCTGCCAGAGAACCAACGAGTAGTGACAATCCTCTTTTATGTGGACGGGTATACGCAGGACGATATCGGACACTTCCTTGATCTACCGACTTCAACTGTTAACAAACGACTCTACACAGCCAGGCAGAAGTTAAAGGAGACTATTGTTGAGGCGGTCAGGACAGACCTTAAACAACAACGTCCGTCGCGCAACAGCAATTTTTCAAATCAAGTGAACGCTCGGCTCAGACCATTATCAACGGACGATTGGTCATCAATTACGAGAATAGCTTTTGGTGGCAGGCACCGCGATGCTCCGGGCGAGGAGGCCTGGATCATGCAACGAAGGAATATTGCCAAAACCAAGTATCTTCGCCGTAACTACATCGCAGAAGATGTTAAGACCAAACGAATACTTGGGTATGGAGCAATCGAACAGAGTATCTACTTGCCGCGCTATAAACTTTTGCTAGTGGCAAAACCAGCGGTTCTCCGAAATGGTGGTGGCGACTTACTTCTGGATCAACTCTTTGAAGACTTAAAACAAGTAGATGCGATAACGGTGTCGTGCCAGGTACACAGCTCCAGCCGAGAGTTGATCAATTTGCTAAGAGGGAGAGGCTTCGATGAAATCACAACCGAGCTCGATTCGCGC
Organism: Acidobacteriota bacterium; assembly: GCA_046765655.1. Taxonomy (GTDB): domain Bacteria; phylum Acidobacteriota; class Blastocatellia; order Pyrinomonadales; family Pyrinomonadaceae; genus PSRF01. Next base: position 11,597 of record JBKPMX010000133.1, on the reverse strand, counting down.
CTGCTGCTGAATGACATGCAAGTAGGGTCATCTCTTACGACTGTAGAAGCATTAGGAAAAGTGGGTGTCACAATCTCAACTCTGGCCAAGGAGCGAGAAACCGATCCGAAGTACGCAGAGAAACTACATCAGTTGAAGACGCGATTGGCAGAACAAGACGACGATGTCAGCATAAGGCCACCAGCGTACAACTCTCGCGAAGCGCGTTTATGGTTAGAGATGAAGTATGTACTGCCGGATGGTTACTTCATCGCGAAACACAATGACGATTATGTAGGAGTTATTGACGTTAACCTACGAGACAAACTGCCACGAGGAGTAAATCTCAATCCGCCAGGCGTGTTGCCGGAATTTCGCAGACGAGGAATTGGAACATGTTTGATGTTGCACGCAGTCGATTATGCAGCAGCAAAAGGCTACGCTATGATCCGAACATTCAACAGATCTTCTGAGAAATCCACTTTAAAACTAAACGAAAGGCTGGGATTTGAGACCGAGTTCAAATTAGTTACATTAGAAAAATGTCTCAGGACTGTTATTCCAGTTGTTAATCCAGCTCTGCTCGATGAATACAGTGGTACGTATCGCGGGGAGGCTGCGAAGTCCTCCGAGATACTGGAGGTGAGAAACGAGAGTGGGCGACTGACGTTGGAATGTATTGGCCAAAAAGTCGAGCTCTTCCCCACAACAGAGTCAGACTTCTTTATCAAGTATTTCTACGGCGAGGTCACCTTCGTCCGAAACGATGAGGGACACATCAGGGAACTCGATTTTACGCAACGGACAGGAGATTCAGTAGATCGGTATAGAGCGCTCAAACTTGACGAGGAAAAACACAGATGACAAGGACGATCAATCTTTTTCTACCGCTTCTCACCGTAATGATTTGCGCATCGGTCGGTATAAAGGCGCAGGCACCGGCAACGAAAACCGTCGAACAGCAATACAAGAACATCCAAGTGCTTCAGGGTCTGCCAGCAACAGAGCTAGATCCAACGATGGCGTTTATCTCAGGATCGCTCGGTGTGACATGCGACTACTGCCATGTGGCTGCTTACGAGAAAGACGATAAAGAACACAAGATTGCCGCTCGCAAAATGATCAAGATGGAGTTTGATATAAACAAGGCATCATTCAACGGAAACACGGAGGTTACGTGCAATACCTGTCACCGCGGAAAATCGAGACCGGTTGCGGTTCCAGCAGTGGGCCAAAACCTCTTTGGACCAGCACCTCCGCGGCCCGCACAACCTCAACTGCCGACACCAGACTCAATCTTTGAAAAGTATGTGCAGGCATTGGGCGACACCGCAGCCTGGGACAAAATCACGAGCCGGGTAACAAAGGGTTCTCGCATCGGTGCTGATAATGTGTTGGTGCCTGAAGATGTCTACCAAAAAGCACCTAACAAGATAGTCACGACAACGACGTATCCGGGCAATGCTTTTAGTAATGGTTTCAATGGCACCACAGCATGGGGCTTCAGTAGTAAGGATGGTGAGCAACAGCTACCTGCGGCATTTCTCAAACAGTTGAAGGATGACGCGGATTTTGAGAAGCCACTTCATCTGAAGAGTCAGTTCGCAAATCTAAGAGTGGTGGGTCAGGAGAAAGTGAACGATCGTCCCGCGTGGGTTATTGTGGCAACAAAGGAAGACCGGCAACGCGAAAGATTGTTCTTTGACACTGAGACAGGTCTTCTGCTGAGACGGTATGTTGAATCGAAGACAATTCTCGGCAATCTTCCACTGCAGACGGATTACGATGATTACCGAGACGTGGACGGAGTCAAGCTTCCCTTTCTAATTCATTGGTCCTTCCCTGGAAGAATCTGGGGCAGAAAGATAACTGAGATCAAACAGAACGTTGCGATCGAAGATGCGAAGTTTGAATTACCTCAGAAGCAGCCGTGAGATGTCGGCTGACTCGCAAACGGAGTCGACTTTAGCATTCGTTTCCTCACCCCGTTAGGGGTGGAATGTTTATAGCCTTGGACGATCTCCCAATTCATCGCAGTTCGGACGGGCGGACACAGAGTTGAATGATACATATTAGCTTGAAGTCCGCCCGTCCGAACTGCGATGAACCGTTATTGGCTCAAGCCCTATAAACATCGCACTCCTAACGGAGTGCAATCATGAACGTGCGGTGACGGTCTTCGGTGAGAAGAAATCTCGCACACTTCTAATGATCTTCGCGAAGAAGCGAACGATACGCGGCATCACAAGGAAAGAAACCAACAGACCAACCCCGACGATCACGAACAGAAGAATCGGAAGGAAAACCGCTGCCACCATCGACAGCACGGCGATGATATCTTCGGTGACGCTGGCGACGATGTTCGTTACAGGTTCGGGACTCGTATTCAAAACGGCTCGCGTCGCGGCTTTTGTTCCGTGCGAACTCAAGGCGAGCCCACCACCCAACAGGACTGCAATCAGTTGAACGCTCTTGTTGAAGTCACCGAATGCAGCCGCAGCTAGAACCGCTCCAGCGGGAACGCGAATGAATGTGTGAATCACATCCCAGACGCTATCGACCCACGGCACTTTGTCAGCAACAAATTCGACGCAATAAAGAGCTATCGCAATCCCAATCACCCACCAGCTGGTGACCACGCCAAGCTCACCAGGTAACTGCAATCCGGCGAATCGACTGAGCAGTCCGAGCGTGGCCACCGATGCGTAAAGGTTAATGCCCGACGTCCACGACGCTCCCATTGCGAGCGCAATTGTCGAAATCAAGTTCATGACAAATTAAGAGAACGAGAAAAACGGAGCAGAGTTCCGAAACGCGGAAAATTCTGTAGGGCGCCCCCTACAAATCATGATGGGAAAATCCTATTCAAGTTCGCCAAAACGAGCTATGATGCAGCCCAATTCTACTCTCTCTCCCTGAAAAAGCTGAAGCACTCTCCCCATGACTCCGCCGTAGTGTCGGCGAAGTACAGTCAATTCTGAGGAGGTGCTTATGAAACTTAACCCGACAAAATCAAAGTATCTATCTCTCCTTTTCGCAGTTCTATTGATGGGAATGGCCGGTTACCTGATGTCTCCGGCGCTGCCGCAAACCCGTCAACGAACTGTTACACCGACGCCGGCCGAATCTAACGTCAAAGTCGCCGACATCATTAAGACTGACGTCGATCTCGTGACTGTCGACGCTCTGGTATTGCAGAAGGACACGGCGCGAGTAGTTGGTAATCTGAAGCAGGAAGACTTTCAGATTTTAGAAGACGGCAACAAACAGACGATTACGCATTTCAGTCAAGACAATCTACCGTTATCCGTGGTGCTGTTGATTGACCGTGGTGGGTGTTTGGATCCGTTCCAAACGGAAGTCAAACGCGCGGCGAAAGACGCATTGTCGCGGCTCAAGCCGGCCGATGAAGTTGCTGTGATGACCTACCACAATACTGTCGAACTACAGCAGGAGTTTACGCGTGATCGTCGTTCAGTCGAGTATGCGCTGGACATCGTGCCGCCCCATGACGAAATGGCCAATCACTGTCTGAACATTGCTTTGGATGAAGCCGCTAACTACATGATGAAGGCGGGGAATCCAACTGGTCGCCGCGTGATAATCATGATCACAGGTGTGACTCGCAATTGGGCGTGCGGTGGTGGTCCATCGAACACATCGACCGAACACGCGGTGTACGAATCAGGCAGCGTAGTCTGCGGCATAATTCCGCGTACGCCGGAACAAGTGGCGGAGAACGGCATGATGCGCTGGGCGACGCGGTTCGGCCGCATTGGAGGGGCGCACTATATCGACATTCAAAAGCTTGCGAATGAGACCGGAGGCGAGATTCTCACCGACGTGCCCGAAGAGTTGAATGGCACGTTTAATACTCTAATCAATCATCTGCGCACGCGTTACAGTTTCTCGTTTGTATCAACAAATAAGAAGCGCGACGGAACGCTGCGGAAGCTGAGGGTGGATCTGGCAAAGAACGTCGAGAAAGATAACGGCAAATTAGTGGTGAAGGCGCGCAAGAGTTACGTCGCTCCGAAGGATGTTGCGAGCGCGACGACGGTCGAGACTGAGCCAAACGCCGTACATCCGCATCATCATTGAAAGGCAATCAGCGTTTCCCCAGAAGTTGATGCGCTGGCGAACGGGTCTTGAGATCATTCGCCAGCGCGTTAATTTTTGACACTACTGGCTTCAGATTATTCTTACAGCCACGGCTTCCGCCCGATGTGAGGCGACGGCTTTGCCTCGCCGTGAATGCGCACCGCAGGAGACGCAGAGAACGCTGAAGCCGCCCAGAGAGTTAGCGACTTGATGGCCGAGTAATCACCGGGCCGATGTTCTTATCCCGAAGCAGCTTATTGAACGCCGCGACATCTTGATTCATTACTGAATCGAAGCGTTGTTTAATCGTCGCTAGCTGCTGCTTGAACATCGCATACACTTCTCGTTGCTGATTAGTAGGTGGAGAGTCAGAGCCTGACACGCCGCCGACCAAATACCCCAACTTGCTCAGGAGCTTTGGCGGCCATCTCACTGTATCCTGCCCCTGTCCGGTCAACTTTCTTTGAATCAGCTCGTCTTCGACGTCCGTCAATTTCTTGTCGAGACCTTCGGCGGCAGATTTTACCGTCGCGTCCGGGTTAGTGAGTGCACCCGCCAGTTGATAGAGCTGTGCACGTATCGACTCGATCTGGTTTACCATCTCCGACGCGTCATCGACGTCCTGGCGCAACTGCTGGAGCAGTTCCATCTGACTCGCGATGTCGGCCTCAGTGCCGTCAGAGTTTGGATCCTTCTTCACAACCAACGGCGCGCTGAGTTCCTGTCCACCAACCGAAAGTTTTACTGTGTAGTTACCGGGCGGATAGAGGATTGACGCTCTTGGCGTACCGCCGGGACGTGTGCCGTCCGCGCCAACTCGGATCTCGGGCGCATAAGCAGGACTGGTTCGCATGCGTACTTCACGTGTCTGTTCACCCTCGAGACTCCACGTCACCCGATTCAAACCAGCGGCCTTTGTGCCAGTCAAGGTACGAATTGTTTGTCCCTTCGAGTCTTCAATGCGGATTCGGACGTCGCCTGACGGAACGCTCTTCAGATGGTACGTAATTGCTGCGCCATACGGAGGATTCTGTCCGGACGCTGGATCGTCTGACATCGTGACCGGCACCGTTCCCGATCTGAACCTGTACGTCGGTCGCGGCGGAAACAGGTGCGCGTTGGCGTCACGCACTGCGGTCGTCATCTGTTGAATACCGGTCAGGTCGTCGAGAATCCAAAAACCACGCCCGTAAGTGCCGACTACAAGATCATTGAAGTGTTCCTGAACAACCATCCAATAAACGGGAACGCGTGGAAGATTCGCCTGCAGCGATTGCCAGTTCTCACCGTCATCGAACGACACGTAAAGCCCGTTCTCGGTTCCCAAATACAACAAGCCGGCACGAGTTGGATCCTCGCGAACACAATGCGCATAACTCAGCATGCTGTGCGGGATACCATTCGTTATCAGGGTCCAAGTCTTCCCGTAATCTTTCGTTTTGTAGACGAACGGATCTCGATTATTCACTTGATGAAGATCAACCGTGAGATAAGCGGTGCCTGCGTCAAACCGTGACGGTTCAATATTGCTGACAGTTCCCCACCGCGGCAGATTCGGAAGATTTGCGGTGACGTTGGTCCAGTTCTTTCCGCCGTCGCGCGTCAGTTGGACCAAACCGTCGTTCGTCCCAACCCAAATCAGGCCGGGCTCTTTTGGCGACTCCGCGATCGCAAAAATCACGGAGAAGTATTCCACGCCGATGTTGTCGCCAGTTAGACCGCCGGAGAAGCCCTGTTTCGATTTGTCGTTAGTTGTTAAATCCGGGCTGATTACCTGCCAACTCTGACCATCATCAGTCGTCTGATGAACATACTGACTACCGACATAGATCTTTTTGTGATTGTGAGGCGAAATCGTCAATGGAAATGTCCATACGAACCTGTACTTCACATCGGCGGCCGGTGATCCATTAACCTGGTCAGGCCAAACTTCGACGTTGCGAGCCTGACCGTTCCGCAAGTCATAACGCTCGACGATTCCGCCGATGCTGCCCGACCCGGACGCACTCGACCAGATGATATTGTTGTCGACGGGATCCGGAGTGGCCCACCCGCTCTCACCACCAGCGACTGCGTGCCAGGCACTTCGCGGAATATTGTTACCGGATGTCACACGGCTTGGTCCACGATAGGATGGATCGTCCTGCTCATTTCCGTAGACGTAGTACGGAATACGATTGTCGACCGTCACGTGATACATCTGCGCGATCGGCAACTGAATGCGATACCACGTGCGACCACGAGTCGTCGATATTGAGACGCCGCCATCGTTTGCGACCGCCATGCGATTCGCGTTCGTCGGATCTATCCAGATGTCGTGGTTGTCACCGCCGGGGCTGCTGCCAAACACGTTCTGTCGGAGCGTCTCGCCACCGTCGACTGAAACGGAATACCCGGCAGTCAGAAAGTACATTTCGTTTTCATTGTCAGGCGCAACGGCCATTCGGAAGTAGTAATGCGTGCGACCACCTAAGGTCCGGTCGTAACTAACTAGTCGCCAGTTTTCCCCGCCATCATCTGAACGCCAGAGCTTTCCTCGATCAGTTTCTTTTCCATTTAATGGAACACCGTCGCCCGTTTCGATCATCGCGTATACACGATTGGAATTTGATGGCGCGACTGCAACAACAACCTTTCCTGTCGTGCGCGTTGGCAGTCCATTGCCTCTAAGCTTCTTCCACGTCACACCACCGTCAGTCGATTTGAAGAGGCCGCTGCCTGGTCCGCCGCTATCCCTACCCCAGGTGTGAATCTCGATCGGCCACATCCCGGCAAACAGAATGCTCGGGTTATTCGGATCCATCTCCAGAAACGACGCGCCGCTGTTTTCATCGGTGAACAGAACACGGTCCCAGGTCTTGCCACCGTTTGTCGTTCGGTAAATTCCTCGCTCTGGTTGCGGCCCATAAGCGTGACCGAGCGCGGCTATCATCACTATGTCAGGATTCGTCGGATTGATTACGACTCGGCTGATCCGACCAGTTTTTTCCAAGCCCATTAACGTCCAGGTCTTTCCAGCATCGGTGGACTTGTAGACGCCCTGGCCTACAGAAATGTGACTGCGGATCCATGGCTCACCTGTACCAGCCCAAACAATGTTCGGATCTGACGGAGCGATGGCGAGTGCGCCAATTGAGGAGACTGGTAACGAGTCAGAGACGGGCTGCCAGTGCACGCCACCATCAATTGTTTTCCAAACGCCTCCCGACGCGGCGCCCACGTAATAGATGTTCGGATCGCGCGGTACTCCGACGACCGACGTCAAACGATTGCCAACCGGGCCGATAAATCGAAAGCGTAGCCCGCCAAGTACATCCTTCGTTGTGTCTTGCGCGTTGACAGCTAATGAGCCGCAAGCAACCAAGAACATGAAGAGTGCAACGATCGAGAAGTGGGTCTTTCGCACCATGGTGGTAGTTCTCCTCCAAAAGCCTGCCGCTGCAGGCGGTAAATTAATTTGTGATTGGTGTAAAGACGTGACGGCTTGTTCTTGAAGCGGCGAGATTATTACACAGACGGTTGATCTCGTCACGGGGCAGTAGCCCGACCGTTAGGAAGGGCTGCTCTCTGACGCGAGCCCTCCCTCACGGTCGGGCTACTGCCCCAATCCGTGTTCGGAATTTTGTTGACAACCCCACTGCCCAGATGCGAAGAATCTAATTGCCCCGGAATACGCACTTTCAGGAGGAGCCAATGAGAATTAAAGCCACCATAGCTAGCGTCGCAATTCTGCTGCTGACGCAATTAGCTATAGCTCAATTCGGCCAGTCTGGTCAGGGACGATTGAATGACTTCGCTAACCGACTGGCAACTGAAGCAGCAGACCTTGCTGAAAACAGCTATCGTCAATCAAATGACGTTCGCAGCAGCCGCAACGACGTTGCAGCAATGATGGCCGCTCAACAGTTCAGTGCCTCAGCACAACTGTTCAATCGCATGGTCAATGACCGTCGACGTAATCAGGACTTACGAGACGCGTTTCAACTGCTACAAGACTCATCGCGGGCGCTGGAACGCTACAACTTGCGGCAAAACAATTCGTACAACATCCAGCGACTAATGTCTGACATCAGCCGTGAACTGAACGTTGGTAATCGGAACGACAACGACAACCAGTATCCAGATTCCGGCGCACGCAGCGGCCGCATGACGTGGCGTGGACGCGTTGACGACGACGTGCGGATCAGGATTCGCGGCGGCTCTGCCGATGTCGAGACACTCGGTGGGACGGCGTATAACGACGGCCAGCCCAACTTCGAAAACTCACTGCCAAATCGCCGTGTCACTGTGAGGCTGACAGAAAAGCGCGGTCGCGGTGAGATCGTTATCGAGCAACAACCGTCGCGCGAAAACGATTACACAGCCGTGATCCGTATACGAGACCCGAAAGGCGGTGCGTCGGAATACGCATTTCAGTTGTCGTGGTAGAGGTTAGAAGCCGCAGCTAGTAGAAGAATCATTGGTCATTTGAAATTGGACATTTGAGATGATATTTGCGACTGGCTTCGAGAGATAAATCTGACTACGCCACCACAAATGTCACATGACAGACGTCCAATCTCAAATGACCAATGATTTCTTTCTACGTCTTAATTGATCCAAATCTCATCAGCGAAGATCCACGCCTGTCCTCCATGGCCAGGGTGCCACGATGGAATCGTTCCATAATTGATAGCGCGCACTCGAATGTAACGTGCTGCTGTTGGCGCGATCTTGCCTTCGAAGTTTTTGACGACGACGCCGCTCGCTGAGCCCTTGCTTCCATCATCAATGTCATTGGCCACCGACAGAACGCGAGCGAAGTTATTTCCATCACGAGAAACCTCAAACTCCACGCGACGCGGCATCCAGATCCACGAACCGACGTCCTGTAGAAAACCCGCACCCAAACTCTGTACCGTTGTCACCTGATGAAGGTCGACCAACGCAACAACGTCTACGCCTTGGTAGCCTTGCCATGCACCACCCGTCCAGTTAGTCGTCCCTCTGATGCCATCAATCAAAGCTGAATCACCGCCACCAGCGTATTGATTGCTGTAACTTGATTCCAGTTTGAGAGACCAGTTGTGCGGAACACGATAATAAGTTGCAGTACTAACTGAACTCGCGTTTCCCGTTGAGTCGATGACTACTGCCTTAGTCGTGCCGGTGTGATCAAGCGGGAACGCCGCAACGTACTTCTTCGACTGCGAAGTCGGCTGTGAACCGTCGACGGTGTAGTAGATCTGCCCTTTGTTTGGACCACCGGCGAATTCGATAGAGACTGTCGTCTGATCTTTAAATGTCTTGCCTGATGCGTGAATTACCGGCGCCGCAATTATCCGCTCTCCTGGTATTGCTGAAACTGGAATGTCACCTATTCGTGTACCCCACGATTTGTTAGGGCCTGGTCCCATCTCAAACACCAGTTCGCCCCCGTCTATAATGGTGTTGTGCGTCAGGTACGACTTGCTGTACGGCTTGCCATTTAGTCGTGCGGACTGAATGTAGAAATTGCGGTCCGAGACACCATGCGCCTTGATCACGAATCGCTTTCCATTCTCGAGATTGAAGCGAACTTCAGGAAATAGCGGAGTGCCGATGGCATAGATTGGTGAGCCAGGTGTCACTGAATAAAATCCGGCAGCACTTAGCACGTACCATGCAGACATCTGTCCGCAGTCTTCATTTCCGATCAAGCCATCAGGTGTGGGTGAATAAAATCTGTCCAGGATCTCTCTGACGCGAGCTTGAGTCTTCCATGGCAGGCCGGCGTAGTTATACAGGTACGCCATGTGATGACTTGGTTCATTTCCGTGAGCGTACTGGCCAATCAGACCTGTGATGTCAGCTTGTTCGCGCCCGACGGTTTGCGCGGGAGCTGAAAACAACGCGTCGAGTTTCGCAGCGAACTTCTGTCTGCCTCCTAGCAAATCGATCAAGCCGCTGACATCCTGAGGAACAAAGAAGGTGTACTGCCACGAGTTTGCTTCAGTAAAACCAAAATTGACTTCACGCGGTTCAAAGGGGGTAAGCCATCCGCCATTTGACCTTGGTCGCACGAAACCGGATTCTCGATCAAAGACATTCTTGTACGACTGCGCGCGCCGGAGGTAGTGATGATAGTCATCAGTGCGGCCTAACAAGCGTGCGACTTCAGCGATACACCAATCGTCGTACGCATATTCGAGAACCTTTGAAACTGACTCTCGTTCTTCCTCCATTTCCAAATAGCCGCGATCCTTATAACCACGTAACCCAAAATGATTCGCTTCAGCGCTGTGCTTCATTGCCTCAAACGCCTTTTGCAGATCAAAGCCGCGGATTCCCTTGGCAGCGGCATCGGCAATGACCGATACGGCGTGATATCCAATCATCGTGTCTGTTTCGTTTGCCGCAAGTTCCCACACGGGTAAGCGTCCGCCCTGTTCGTATTGAGCGAGGAATGTGTTGATGAAGTCCCGCGTCCGTTTTTGATCGATGATGGTGTAAAGGGGATGCGCCGCGCGAAACGTGTCCCACAGAGAAAAGACCGTGTAGTTTTCGAAGCCGGATACTTGATGGCTCTGGAAGTCGCGACCACGATACTGTCCATCCACATCCATGAACAGATTCGGCGCAGTCATTGTGTGATAGAGCGCCGTGTAGAAGTTCTTGCGTTGGGTTTCAGAACCTCCTTCTACTTCGATCTTGCGGAGTTCTGTTTCCCACGCTTGCGATGCAGCTTGACGAACAGCATCGAAATCCCAGCCTTTGATTTCTTCAGCGAGATTACGGAGAGCACCATCAATACTCGTCGCGGAGATTCCAACTTTCAGGAGAACTGGCGCGCCTGAAGAAGTATTAAATCGAAAATAAGCTTTCAGGTTTTTGCCATTGGCCTCCTTCTGACCTTGGCGTAGCTTATCGTCAACGGCGATTCCAAACTCCGTAAAAGGTTGCGAGAATTCAGCAGCAAAGAAGACTAGCTGATCCTTTGCCCACGCTTGAGAACGGCGCCAGCCAACGATCGTCCTTGGTCCAGTAATTCTCAGTCCAGAATCAGTAACTTTATCGCGATGAGCGAGATCCAGAATGATGTTGGCTGCGTCTGTGCGCGGATACGTGTAGCGGTGCATGCCGGCACGCCGCGTTGCGGTGAGTTCGACCAATACGTTTTCGTCAAGTTTGACGGAGTAATAGCCTGGCTGAGCGGTCTCGTTTCGATGATCAAAGCGAGACGCGTAACGTCTGTTCGTGTCATTCCCACTTAGAGCGTTGAGATACACCTGGGCGAGGGTCGGCATGAAAAGAATGTCACCATAATCCGAGATGCCTGTGCCGCTCAAATGTGTGTGACTGAATCCGTAGATGATGTTGTCAGAGTAGTGATAACCAGAGCATCCATCCCAGCCTGTGAGTCGCGTGTCAGGACTTAGTTGGACCATGCCGAACGGCACGATCGCTCCAGGGAATGTGTGACCATGACCGCCGGTGCCAACGAATGGATCGACGTAGCGAGTGAGTCTCTGTTGAGCGGCAATTGTTAACGGAAGGAG
>JBKPMX010000132.1:0-38341 GCA_046765655.1 Acidobacteriota bacterium | reverse complement strand
AGGCCGATTAACTATATCAGTCGGAGAGGATAAATCGGCCACAGTGTTAGGGCGGTTAAGAGCATACTCCGCCAGACACTGCCAGCGTCAAGGTTTAACACCTCGAGCATTTCTTATGAACGCTCTTACCAACTCATGGTTCTTCTTTCCGGGCGCTTGCTCAAGCAAACTACACGCATCAACTGCGTATGGTCGAACTGCAGCAATAGCGTCTTCTATATTCGACGGCGACAAACCACCGGCGAGAAATAACTTCGGTACCAGGGTGCGGTGGTTCGCAGCCACCGACCAGTCAACGACGCGACCAGTTCCACCTCGGGTCGATTTGTCTCCAGCGTCGATCATTACAGCCGTCACGTCGTAATCACGCGCGGTACCGTTGCTGAGGTCACTTTGCGAAAGGACTTTGATGATGTACCAATCGCCAAAACCTGAACAATACTCGGGCGACTCGTCGCCGTGCAGTTGGAGTGCGGTAATGCCGGTGGTTTGTGCAATCTCGCGAACTGTTTGTGGTGATTCATTCACAAACACACCGACCTTCAATAGCTCCTCCGGCAGTCGCCTGATGATTTCGCCCGCCGCGTCGGGCGAGATGTAGCGCGGCGATGGTCGATAGAAATTAAAACCAAGCGCGTCGGCTCCGGCTTCAACCGCCATCAAGGCGTCCTCTAAGTTGGTGATGCCGCAAATTTTTACCAGGGTCATTATCTATTCGTTTCCGAGCAATTCGGCTAAGGCTTGTCGCGGCGACTTGGCACGCATTAACGACTCGCCAACCAGGAACCCTCGATAACCAACTTCCTTAAGCCGCCGAAGATCGTTAGCGGTTTTGAGACCACTCTCACTAATCAGGACGGCATTGGCGGGCGCGCATCGCGCGAGTTTCAGCGACGTGTCGAGTGAAACCTCAAACGTGCGTAAGTCTCGGTTGTTCACACCGATCAGTTTAGCGCCGCACTGCGCAGCTCTCTTCATTTCCGCTTCGTCGTGAACTTCGACAAGCGCGTCCATGCCAATTTTGTCTTCTGCGATCTCGCGCAACGACGACAAAGGCCCGTCATCGAGCGCAGCGACGATCAATAAGACCGCATCTGCGCCGGCGTTCGCAGCTTCGTAAAGCTGATACTCGTCGAAGATAAAATCCTTACGGAGCAGTGGAAGACGAACGGCACTTCGAATGGCCCGAAGATCATCGAGTGAACCGTCGAAGTAGTTTTCTTCCGTAAGGACTGAAATCGCCGCCGCGCCTGCCGATCCATATTCTTGTGCAATCTCCACTGGGTCAGCAGCCTCTCGGATCACACCTTTCGAGGGAGACCGGCGCTTAAACTCCGCAATGACGTTGATGCGATCTGACGAAAGAGCGTCGCACAGCGCATGCGCAATGGCAGGACGTCGGACGGTGCAAGCAGCATCGCGCAGAGTTTCAAGAGTAACCGCTTGTTTCGCCGCGCTTAATTGCTGCTGCTTGCGCTCAATTATTTCCGCAAGAATGTTCATGAAGCGTTTGACGACAGCAACATGTCGTCGTTGTCCGTAAGAAGTTGGAACGGATCTGTCGTGGTCTACGCTGTTGACATCCCCCTCCTAAAGGAGTGCAGAACCAGGGTGTACGTCGGGGTCTATAAACATCGGATCCCTATCGGGGTGATGCTGCCCACTCCGGCAGGAGTGGGATGTTTATAGCCCCCGGGCTGAAACGATTACGCACTCCTTTAGGAGTGCCATGTTTATGAACCCCTACGCCAAAATAATCCGCACTCTTTTAGGATGAACTGGTGATTCTCGCGAGCTCTTCCAACTTACTTGCAGCTGCTCCACTATCGATCGCGTTACTTGCTCGTTCTGCGCCTTCGACCAAATCATCAACCATCCCACCTACGACGAGCGCCGCAGCCGCGTTCATTACAACCAACATGCGGGCTGCATCCTTACGAGAACCGTCGAGAACACTTCGAATAATCGTCGCGTTTTGATCCGCGTCACCTCCGCGCAGACCGTTCAGTTCGCCTGCGGTTAATCCGAAGTCTTCAGGCGTGATTTCAAACGTGCGGACTACACCGTCGTGTGCTTCAGCAACAGTGGTGGTTCCAGCAAGCGTGATTTCGTCCAGACCGTCATCACCATGGACCACCCATGCGCGCTCAGTCCCAAGCGCCGCCAGTGCGCTCGCCATCTTGTTCACGAGGTCCTTTCGCCAAACGCCAACAACTTGTCGCGGAGCTCCCGCCGGATTGCTTAGCGGTCCCAGTAAATTGAATGTCGTTTGCACCCCCAACTGCCGGCGAATCCCAGCCACGCGCGCCGTCGCACGGTGATAGAGCGGCGCAAACATGAAGCACATACCGATCTCGTTTAGCGCAGTCTCGGAGAGTTCGGGCAGCGCAGCTACATTCACTCCCAACGCTGAAAGCACATCGGCACTGCCCGACTTGCTGCTGGCAGCACGATTTCCATGTTTCGCAACGGGCAATCCAGCAGCGGCGATCACAAAAGCCGCGGCAGTCGAAATATTGAACGTCTTCGACCTGCTGGAGCCGGTGCCCGCCGTGTCGATGAAGCAGGAATGAACACATCGAACACGTGTTGCGCGCGCGCGGAGCCCTGCAGCCAGTCCCGTGAGTTCTTCGACTGTTTCACCTTTAGTCGTCAGTGCGATCAGCGTACCGGCGATCTGTGAATCGCTGGCCGACTCGTCAAGCAAAGCGTCAAGCAGTTGCGTCGCTTCTTCTCGCGAAAGATCCTCACGGCGAACAAGACGGACTAAAAAGTCGTGGAGTTCATGCATAAGCCGTTACTTGTGGACCTAAAGAGGCTTGTCGTGGGTCGATAGTCAGTACCGTAACGCGGTAGCGTCGGGTTCCGATCCCTATTACATCCGCGGTAGAAAAGTACACCCCGACGCTACCGCGTTGCGGTACTGACTATCGACCCACGACACATCTCGTTAAAGCCTCAGAAAATTCGACAACAGTTTCTTCCCCTCTGTCGTCAACAACGATTCCGGATGAAACTGCACACCTTCAACTTTCATTTCGCGGTGACGCAAACCCATGATGATGTCATCGTTGGTGTAAGCAGATATCTCAAAACACTTGGGAAGCGATTCCCTTTCGACAATCAATGAATGGTAACGCCCTGCCTCAAAGTGATCCTTAAGGCCATTGAAGATTGTCTTGCCGTCGTGGCAGATCTCCGATGCCTTACCGTGCATCAATACCGGTGCGCGCACAACCTTGCCACCAAACGCTTGTCCAATTGCCTGATGTCCGAGACAAACACCGAGGATAGGTATCTTGCCGGCGAACCGGTCGATCGCTCGCAGTGAAATGCCCGCATCGTCTGGAGTACCGGGACCAGGAGAGATCACGATCCGCTCAGGTTTTAATGTGTTTTCAATCTCATCGAGCGTGACTTGATCATTTCGACGCACTTCGATCGTCGCGCCCAGTTCACCTAAGTACTGGACGAGGTTGTAAGTAAATGAATCGTAGTTATCGATGACTAGGAGCATTGTGCTTTGTGCTTTGTGCTTTGTGCTTTGGTCTTTGGAGGTTAGCGCAGTACTTCTACAACCCTGGTTCGGTTGTTTTTAATCGCCCAGTCGCGCGCAGTTTTCCCGTCTTCGTCTTTGAGCGATTTGTCGGCACCCGCTTTCAACAACTCCTTCACGGCATCGTCGTTGCCGTAAACAGCCGCCCACATCAGCGGTGTTCCGCCAACTTTATTTCGCGCATTTATCTGAGCGCCCTTCGCCAGCAGTAGCTGAATGATCTCCATATTTCCATTCTCTGCTGCCCCGTGCAGTGCAGTATCACCATCATCGTCCAGCGAGTTCACATCCGCACCGCGGTCCAACAAAGACTTGACGACGTCCGGGCGCTCACGCCATACGTAACTGATCAAAGCTGTCGTGCCATTCTTCCCGTGCGCATTCAAATCCAGCTTTGGCTGCGATAACAAAAGATCAGCGACATCGTCATATCTCGCTTCAAGCGCATGAAACAAGGCACTACGTCCGGAATTGTCTTTCGCATTCACGTCGGCACCGGCGGCTACCAAGGCCTGAACAACGTCGAGGTGTCCTTGTGCAGCGGCGTTGATTAGCACCGTCCGGTCATTTGCGCCTCTGACATTCAGATCAAAATGGCCGAGCGCAAACGCGTTGATGGCAGCGACGTCTCGTTCCGCCGCGGCATTGAAGAGGCCATCTTTATCGAACGTAAAACCACGCAGTTTTACGAATCGCTCTGCGTTTTCAGGTCTCGGAGTACCAGTATCCGACGACGGGGCTATGCAGCCGGTCACGATCAAACAACAAACGAGCGCATTCAGCAGTTTCAGCACAAACTTATCTCGGTCATTTTTTACAAGGCGCGACAATTGCCCGATTGATTTTCACAGGCTTGTCAGGCTTTTCACCCTCAGCTGGTGCTTTATTTATCGCGTCTGCTACCTCAATCCCTTTTGTCACAGTTCCAAACGCAGAAAATTTACTGTCGAGGTGTGGTCCATCGCCTACAAGAATAAAGAAGTGTGTTGTGGCGCTGTTTGGCTCATCACTTCTGGCCATGGAAACAATTCCACGCACGTGTTTGACGATGCCTGGCTCATCAGGAAGCTTGCGTGCCATTCGTCTCGCAAGTTCAGCATTCCACTTCTCACTCGTACTTAAATTCCCGCCTTGAATCACAAACCCTTTGACGGTGCGACTGAATGTGGTGGTATCGAGCGCGCCCGTTGCCGATAGATTCAAGAAATTTCTAACACTCTCGGGCGCGATCTCAGGCATCATCGCAATTTCAATCGGTCCTAGTTCTGTTTCCAATGTCACGCACTGACTCGCCATCTTTTCGACGGACGCTCCATCGAACGGTTCCGGTTTAACGTCCATTTCCGCCGGGCGTTGATTGCTCTTCTTCGCCGTATCGGTCTGCGGGTTTTCCTGCGCGACTCCAATGCTCGCCACCAACACAAGAACTGAGATCAAATAGGTAATGCGAAAGGCCATTCGACGCATCTCAGTGTTCCCGCAAATCGCTTCGTAGTGGGACACAGTCAGTATCCCGACACGTCGGGATACTGAGTGTGCCCGATATGTTGTCGGCTACAACCCATTCTCAGCCATTTCGATCGCACGAAACATCGCGCGTGCTTTATTCACGGTCTCTGCATACTCGTGTTCAGGCACTGAGTCAGCGACGATACCCGCACCCGCTTGCACACTCGCCTCTCCATTCCGCAAAACAATTGTTCTGATTGCGATGCAGGAGTCGAGATTGTCGGCGTAATCCATGTACAAAACGCATCCGGCGTACAGTCCTCGTCGCTCTGGCTCGAGCTCGCGAATGATCTCCATCGCGCGAATCTTAGGTGCCCCCGTAACGGTCCCGGCCGGAAAACACGAAGCAAGCGCATCGAATCGATCTAAACCATCACTCAAACGGGCGCGCAAACTGGTAACGAGGTGCTGCACATGTGAATAGCGCTCGATCGCCATCAATTCCTCAACCCTTACCGATCCATAATCCGCCACACGTCCAAGATCATTCCGGCCGAGATCGACGAGCATCATATGTTCCGCAACTTCTTTTTCATCCGACTTCAAGTCCTCGCCTAACACCCAATCTTCCGTCTCGGTCGCGCCGCGCTTTCGCGTGCCCGCGATTGGCCGGTAGTCGAGACGCTGACCGTGACACCGCACCAACATCTCTGGCGATGCGCCAACGATCGCCTCACCGGCGATACGCAGGAAGAACATGTATGGCGAAGGATTGATAGCTCGAAGCGCTCGGTAGATCTGGATTGGATCACCTGCGAACGGTCCGGAGAATTTTTGCGAGAGCACTACTTGATAGCAATCGCCGGCTGCGATGTGTTCCTTCACACGCCGCACCGCATCTTCGAAATCCCGTCGCTGCCAGTTTGACTTCAAAGATCGATGTTCGGCTGGATCTTTTGGAGTCCCCGAAGGAGGCGCCTTCAGCTCTAGCTTATAAATGTCGTCTTCAATTATCTTCGTGCGCGCGATTGCCTGGTCATAGAGTTCGCGCAAGCGTGCTTCACTGCCCTGTGCTTCCTCGGTCAACACTATACTGACGATTTCAATTCGCTGCCTTACGTGATCGAACGCGATAATCGTTCGGAAAAACATCCAGACCGCATCAGTTGGAGCGTTTTCGGCGAGCGTCTTGTCGTCTCGCAGAGCAGATTCAAACCATTGCGCGGCTTCATAGCCGACGAACCCGACGGCTCCGCCAGCAAACGGAGTTAGTCCGGCTCGGCGCGCGAGTGATCGATTACGAAAATAATCTCTAACCCATTCGGTCGCGATAACAGGTAATACTTCTTCCTGATCGCCACGTTTGACAATCGTTTGATTAGCCCGCCCGCGCACCACGATTTCCGGAGCTACTCCGAGAAACGAATAGCGAGCGATGCGTTCGCCGCCTTCAACAGACTCCAAAAGAAATGCGTCTGAAGTCGCGCCACATATTTTTAGAAACACGCTCAAGGGCGTGTGCAGATCAGCAAGTACAGACCGCACTACCGGCACAACGTTCCCGTGTCGCGCTTCGCGAAGAAAATGTTCGAAAGATGCTGGTTGAAGGTCGAGCATATGCGGGATCAAGAAAACTTGTGCGACGCTAACCATTGACCGCCGTCGACGACGAGTATTGTGCCGTTAATAAACGACGCGGCGTCAGAACATAAGAACAGAGCTGCCTGTTCTATATCAGCAATTCTTCCAAATCGGCCCAGCGGAATGTTCTTGCGTAAACGCTCTTTAACGGGTTCAGGCACGAGGCGTCGCATTCCTTCAGTGTCTTCGATTGGACCAGGTGCGATGCCGTTCACCCGGATGCCATAACGTCCCCACTCGACGGCAAGATTTCGCGTTAGCGCATCAACACCGGCTTTTGCCGCAGATACATGCAACTGCATCGGGGTGCCGAGATAATGCAATGTCGCACTGATGTTTAGGATTTGGCCGCGGTGCTCCTTCAACTGGGAGAATGCTGCACGGCAAACATTGAACGTCCCCTTCAGATCGATATCGACAACGGTCCCAAATCCATTCGGTGATAACTCTTCTGCTTTGCAAAGGAAATTTCCAGCAGCGCCATTCACGACAATATCGATCTTTCCAAACTGCTCGACAGACGTAGCAATGGCTCGTTCCACATCATCGGGGGAACGAACGTCCGCTGCGATCGGAAATGCACGACCACCGTTTTCGTTGATTGCCTGGGCCGCAGGTTCGAGGTGTTCTAACTTGCGACTGACAAGCACTACACTCGCCCCGGCCTCAGCCAGTGCTCTGGCCACGCCTCCGGTGATGCCGGTGCCGCCGCCAGTCACAAAAGCCACATGATCTTTCAAGAGGTTATTCACAAACATGGTTTCACTCACAAGGTTTAATTAATGGTCGCAAACTCGCAGAGCATCTTCCAGAGAAAATCGGTTTTCGTAAAGCGCTTTGCCCACAATAACACTATCTACCAACGGCTCGTCCGCGTCTCGCAAAGTCTTAATGTCATCAAGCGATGATATTCCGCCCGACGCTGTCACGTGCAGTTGCGACTCACGCGCAATTGCAATCGTCTGTTCAAGGTTGGGTCCTGTTAACATGCCGTCCCGCACAGTATCGGTGTAGATAATTCGTTCGACACCGGCTGCCGCCACTGTCTTCGCCAGGTCAGTCGCTTTCAAGTCAGTGGTTGTTTGCCAGCCACGCGATAATACTCGACCCTCGCAGGCGTCAATCCCAACGCAAAGGTTTGATCCAAACTCTTTCGCGAACTGCTTAAGTGTTTCAGTCGACTCGGCAGCAACAGTCCCGATGACGACGCGTTTCACACCCGCATCAATCAACCTTCGAATATCGTGTGACGTGCGTACGCCACCCCCGAATTGAATCGGCACATTTACCTTTTGCGTGATCGATCGAAGAGCATTCGTATTGGCCGTGCTGTCGTCGCCAAAAGCTGCATCGAGATCCACAACGTGAAGCATACTCGCACCTGAGGCGACGAAGTTTCGAGCCACGGTAGCGGGATCGTCATGATAAATGTTTTCCGCGCTCTTCCGGCCCTGCGAGAGTCGTACGCACCGGCCGCTTCTTAGATCAATTGCAGGAATAATCAACATTGTGGAAACGAGTCAGTACCACCTCGCAGCGGCCAAAGTTAGGGTTCGCTATTCAGTACCGTTCGCGGTAGCGAATGGCCAATACTCAACTGCGTACGTCGATAACTTCCGCAGTCCATACCGTAACTTGAGCACAGGCCATTCGCTACCGCGAACGGTACTGAATAGCAACTACCCACCCGCTACCGCGAGGTGGTACTGACCTCACCTTTTGCTCGACGCGCTAGTTCTGCACTGATCTCACTCAGTTCAACACCGCGCTCAGCCAGCAATACCCACAGGTGATAAATCAAATCCGTCACTTCGCTAACAAACTCCTGACGATTTGGATTCTTGGCGGCGATAATTATCTCCGCAGCTTCTTCGCCAACCTTCTTCAGAATCTTATCTAGCCCTTCAGTAAACAAGTACGACGTGTATGATCCTTCAGGTCGTTCGCGATTCCGACCTTGAATTACTTCATACAACTGTTCAAGTTGTCGATCGAGAGTCAGAGTCTGCTTTTTCTCTCCTTGGATGTTGTTATGAAAGCACGTCATCTCTCCTTTATGACATGCTGGACCATGCGGCCGAACCGTTACGAGAATCGCATCGTCATCACAATCGACAGCAATTCCCACGACGGTTTGTCTGTTACCCGAGGTGCCGCCTTTGTGCCACAGCTCGTTTCGCGACCGGGACCAGAACCACGTCTCACCAGTTTCGATTGTGCGGCGCAAGCTCTCTTCATTCATGTAAGCGAGCGTCAATACGTCGCCCGTGTGTGCGTCCTGGACTATTGCGGGAATGAGCCCGCGTTCGTCGAATTTCACGATCTCTCTCCATTCATCGAACACTTACCCCTCGGCCCTTCAGATAGCTCTTTGTCTCACCGATTGAGAGCTCACCGTAGTGAAAGAGTGAAGCCGCCAATGCCGCGCTCGCACCGCCAAGTGTGAATGCATTATAAAAGTGGTCCAAGTGGCCACAACCGCCTGACGCAATCACTGGGATACGGACGACAGACGCAATTGCTCGCGTCAGTTCAATGTCGTAGCCATCACGAGTGCCGTCGCGGTCCATACTCGTCAACAGAATCTCACCGGCACCCAACTCCTCCACTCTCTTTGCCCACTCAACTGCTGAGTGTGCGGTCGCACGACGGCCACCGTGTGTGTAGACGTTCCATGTGGAGGCTGTTGTACGACGCGCATCAACTGCCACAACGACACACTGGCTGCCGAATGTCTGGGCAGCGTCTGCCACCAACGAAGGGTTCTCGACAGCTGCAGTGTTGAGGGAAACCTTATCCGCGCCTGCACGCAAAACCGCGCGAATGTCTTCAACTGTTCGCAAGCCTCCACCAACAGTAAAAGGAATGAACACTTCGTCAGCGACTCGGCGTACCAAATCCTCAACGATGCTTCGCTTCTCCGCTGAAGCAGTGATATCGAGAAACGTTAGTTCATCGGCGCCTTCCTCGTCGTAACGCTTCGCTTGAGCGACTGGATCGCCAGCATCGGTGAGCGAGACGAAACGAATTCCCTTCACAACTCGACCATCGGCAACGTCAAGGCAGGGAATGATTCGTTTAGCAAGCATGTTTTTTATGTTCGCGCCCGTATTCAGTACCGTTCGCGGTAGCGGATGGCCAAGACTCAACTCGCGATATGAGTGGCAGCTGCTTCTTACGGAGTTGAGTCTCGGCCATCCGCTACCGCGAACGGTACTGAATAGCCGATGCTGCTCATGTAAGTCTTAGCCGTCTAACTCTTGTCCAACACCTGACAGGCAAAGTTCTTCAACAACTGAAGTCCGGCGTTCTGACTCTTCTCTGGATGAAATTGCACGCCATAAATGTTCTTCTTTGCGACGACCGAGGCAAACGTAACTCCGTATTCCGTCTCTCCAACGATCGCGTCTTTATCCGCGGGCTCGCAGTAGTAAGAATGCACAAAATAGAAGAACGAGTTGTCACTAACATCGTTAAGGAGCGGCGACAGCGAAGTTCTTCCAACTTGATTCCAACCAACGTGTGGCACTATTAGACTGTCATCATCAAATCTGTTGACCTGGCCCTTCAAGAGTCCCAGACCTTTCGTCTTCCCAAACTCCGCGGACTCTTCAAACAACATCTGCATGCCAACACAAATGCCGAGCAGAGGCGTTCCTTGTTCCACTCGATCGATCACGAGTTCCTTCAAACCGTGTCGTTCGAATTCACTCATGCACGTTCCAAATGCGCCGACGCCCGGCAACACCAATCGCTCGGCTGCCAACAATCTTTCCCTATCAGCAGTGATTACGGCATCCACTCCTACCGCGGAAAACGCTTTCTCTACAGACCGAAGGTTGCCGATGCCGTAATCAATGATCGCCACAGATGACATAGCTACAGCGATCCTTTAGTGCTCGGAATTCCGGTTACGCGTGCATCCCGCTCAACTGCCTGCCGCAGTGCGCGCGCGAAAGCTTTGAAGGTGCCCTCAAGCATATGGTGCGTGTTCCGACCCCGAAGACAATCGATGTGCAAGTTGAATTTCGCCGTCTCCGCAAATGAGCGCCAGAAGTGTTCAGCCAACTCAACAGAGAAGTTTCCAATTTTTTGACGGCGCGTCTGCACTTCGTAAACCAGATAGAACCGACCCGAGAGATCGACTACACAACGGCACAGCGCTTCGTCCATCGGTACTATCGCCGCGCCGTAGCGATTGATTCCCTTCTTGTTGCCTAACGCCTGACTCAATCCCTGTCCGATTGTGATGGCAATATCTTCTACCGAATGATGGTCGTCGATCTCGAGATCGCCTTTACAACGGACATCGAGATCAAACAGGCCATGCTTGGCAAATAACTCCAGCATGTGATCGAGAAACGGGAGGCCAGTATCAATCGTCGACTTGCCGATACCATCGAGATTCAATGACACACGTACATCAGTCTCTTTCGTCTTTCGCTGAACCTTCGCCTCTCGTGGATATCTTTGATTCGTCTTCATAACAGTCCTTGGGGCAGTAGCCCGACCGTCAGGGAGGGCTTACACATCGCAGTCGAGCCCTCCCTTACGGTCGGGCTACTGCCCCAATCTCCGTTAGCGCTCTTATCAATTGATCATTCTCCTCGGGAGTCCCTACGCAAACCCGGAAATAATTTTCAAGCATCGGATAGCTGCTGACGTCGCGAACGAGGATGTCTCGATCGAGCAACCCTTCGAATACTTTTATTGGATCACGTTGGGATTTAACGACCATGAAATTGGCCCGTGAAGCAACGGCAGTTAGTCCATTGATCTCGTTCAGCTCCGCATACAGTCGCTCTCGTTCCTGAATCATCTGTTGAATTAGTGGACGCAACTCTGTCTCGTACATTTCCATTGCGACTTCCGCAGCAATTTGTGAAACGAAATTCAAGTTGTAGGGTAAAAGTGCCTTGGCAATTTCCCGAACGATGTCGGGATCGCCCAACAGATAACCGACGCGCAGCCCAGCAAGAGCCAACGCTTTTGAAAACGTTCGCAGCACGATCAGATTCTTAAACTCCGCCAAGAGGCCCGCAACGGAGTGTTCAGCAAACTCGTGATAGGCCTCATCAACAGCAACAAGGCCTTTCGACTCTGACAACAATGCGGAAAGATCTTCGTCCGAAAGAACACAGCCCGTCGGGTTATTGGGCGAACAGATAATCGTTACGTCCGGTTGTAACTCGCGAATCGCTCGACGAAGTGCTGCTCTATCGAAGCTGAGCTGGGGCGTTAGACGAACACTTTGCACCTCAGCCTCAAGTACCGTGCTGATCTGTCGATACAAACTGAATGTTGGTTCACAAATCAACACGCGCTTCCCTCGCCCAAGCGTAATCATCAACAACGCCTGAATTAACTCGTTCGAACCATTCCCAGCGAGCAGTCCCTCGCGCGGCCAACCCGAGAAGCTACTGAGTCGCTCAAGCAAGGAAGACGGAACGAAGTCGGGATACCTGGACCAGGTATGTCCAGACGCGCGCCGCAACACCTCTTCCTTTACGGCGCGAGGAAGTTCGAAAGGATTCTCGTTTTGATTTAACTTAATCGACGCGCGATAGGGCTTCAGAGAGTAAGCGCGCAACTCCCGAACTCCAGGTTTGATTGTATCGACCTTCGAAAACATGGTCAGCGAACCTCACCTATTCGAATCAATGCGGACTGCGCGTGTGCGTGTAAACCTTCGACCGTGGCAATCGTGCTGATGCATTCGGCGGCATTACGAAACGCTTCCGCCGAATAACGCACGACGTTGGTAGTCGTCATAAAATCACCGACATTTAGCGGCGACGAAAATCGGGCGGTTCCACCCGTCGGTAGAACGTGATTAGGCCCAGCGAAGTAATCACCGAGCGCTGTCGGACTGTGTTGGCCGATAAAAATTGCGCCTGCATGTTTGATTTTCAGGGATTCACGATCGGCATCTGCGGTCATCACCTGCACGTGTTCGGGCGCGAGCCGATTAACAAGCTCGAACGCTTCATCCAACGTACCGGTAATGAAGATCGCACCAAACTCCTCAAACGCTTTGCAGATAGTGTCAGCGCGTGGAAGCGCACGCAGTTGCCGGCCGATTTCCATTAACACTGCTTCAGCCAGGTGCGCGCTCGTTGTAATCAACACGGCCGCAGAATCTTCAGCGTGCTCTGCCTGCGCAAGAAGATCAGCAGCGACATACTCGGCACGGGCATCATCGTCAGCAACAATCACCACCTCGGTTGGACCAGCAATCGAGTCAATGCCGACAACACCAAATACAAGTTGTTTCGCGGCAGCTACAAACCGATTTCCAGGTCCGGTGATCTTATGAACCGGCTGGATGGTCTGTGTGCCGTATGCAAGTGCAGCTATTGCCTGCGCACCACCAATGGAATACACCTCGTTCACGTTCAATTCTCTTAATGCGGCCGCGATGGCCGGATTTGAAGCAAGATTACGCGGAGGCGTGGTGACCGCTATACGAGACACACCAGCAACCTGCGCCGGTATCACGTTCATCAGGACCGACGAAGGATACGCAGCTGTCCCACCCGGAACGTACAACCCAACACTTTCGATCGGTTGAACACGCTGCGCGAGTTTGATTCCTGGCACGGATTCCAATTCCCAGGATCCATTCAGTTGTCGCTGGTGAAATTCGCGGATGTTTTGAATGGCCCGACGGATTGCTGCCAGTACCTTGGGAGCGACGGCGCTCGCAGCGCTTTCGAGTGAAGCTTCATCAACCCGAAGCTGCGACGGCTGAAGCTGCACGCCATCGAAACGTGCGGTGTATTCAATCAACGCTTCATCACCACGTCTGCGAACATCATCCAGAATGCTACTGACTTGGGTGATCAGTTGAGGATCAAACGAAACTCCGCGCGCCAACAACTTCTCAAGTTTTTGACGGCGTCGCTCTTTGTCGTTGGTGTTGATGATTTCGATCACGCTGCAACTCCACTTACGACCTGCTCGAGGGCGTTGAGCAGTCGCGCAATCCTCTCAGCTTTCAGTTGATAGCTCGCACGATTGACGACGAACCTACCCGTCGATTCAGTTATCACATCGATCACAGAGAGTCCGTTCTCCTGCAATGTCCTTCCCGTTTCAACGAGGTCGACAATCACATCACACAAGCCAAGTGACGGTGCCAGCTCAACAGAACCGGAGAGTCGAATGATTTCGACAGGCGTGCCACGCGAGCCGAAATATTCAGAAGTCAGCTGCGGATATTTCGTCGCCACTCGCAGCATGCCTTTGCTCTTTATTTGGCCAGGCGACATTCCGGCAACCACCAGCCGGCATCGCGCGATGCCGAGATCCAGCGGCCACAAAACATCGGCTGCTGATTCCAACAGCACGTCATGGCCGACGATGCCGCAGTCGGCAATACCGTGCTCGACATACACCGGTACATCAGCGGGTTTTACAAATATCGCGCGGTACTCGCCGGTCTCATCGGTTGAAATCAAACAGCGCGATATCGCTGAGTGACCGTTGAAGCGGATATCGGCGCGAGCGAGTAAACCAAGCGCCTCACCCTGCATGCGACCCTTTGCGATAGCGATTGTGATCATTTCAACTCTAATTATTAGGCCGCAGATAAACGCGGATTCACTCAGATAAACCCAAGCTGTTAGCTGTTCAAGTCTGAGTGCATCTGTGAAATCTGCGGCTCATTAGTTTTCCGTAAGAGAACGTCAGTTAATCCATCGAGATTCAAAACAAAACCAATGGCCGGCTCTGCTGCGCCGAAGTTTGCTATCAACCCGTCATATCGGCCGCCACCCCCAACGCGAGAGCCCGCGCCGTCAACGAATATCTTGAAACTCAAACCTGTGTAGTAATCCAGGCTGGACACATCGCCCAAATCTATTTCAAATAATTCAGATACACCTCGCATCTCGAGCGCCTGCCACAAGTCCGCAACAGCGTCCAGGGCTCTTTGCGATCGCGCGTTTGAAATTAGATCCTGCGCGGCGTGAATTACTTCCCGTTTCCCCTTCAGGTGAACGAGATCTGCAAACGTCTTGCACCTCGGTCCGTCACTCGAATAATGATTAAGTTCGGGGATGGCTCGACGATCGATCAAGTCACGCACAACCACACGCGCATTCGAATCCGGCAGGAACTCTTCGGCAAGTCCGTTGAAAATCTCCACGTGATTGATCGTGATGCAACAACTGTCCTGCAAACCGAGTTGACGGAGGATCTCAGCCGCGACGAGTAACATCTCCAGGTCAGCCGATGCATCCCCGGCCCCGATCAACTCGCATCCCAGTTGAGTGTTTTCACGGCGCCATTCGGCCGCTGATTGAGACTGCTGTTTGAAGACGGGCGCGGCATAACAAAGTCTCAACGGGCGTGGTCGATCGCTCAGCAACGTTGCAGCAGCGCGGGCCACAGAGGACGTCACATCTGGACGCAAGGTCAGCAGCCGACCGTCCTGATCGGTAAAACGAAAAGCACGCTGCGCTTCAGTTATCCCCATGCCGTGCTCGAACAGTGCGTAGTAATCGACGGACGGCGTAGTTATCTCTTCGTACGACCAGCGATCGAAGACGGACATCGCAGTGTCTTCGACTCGGCGACGCAAACGTGCCTCTTCGCCAACGTAATAACGCATTCCGGCTGGGATTCTTGAAAGATGCATCGTTTTGTAGTGCGGCGACAAGTCGCCGCTTTCTTCTTTCGGAGTGCGCGCGCCGCGCTAACAAAGCGGCGACAGGTCGCCGCACTCCCAAAACAAAAAACCCGCCACCAGTTCGCTAGTAGCGGGTCGTCGAAAGTCGTTGTTTTGTGCCTTTAACTAGTTAGCACAAGAAACACGAGACACGGCCCGCCACCGGAGTGGTGATGCCAGAAAGCATGATGGCCGTGATGTGTGCTTCGAAACATTGTGGCCGAGGCTTATACCCGACTGCAGGTTGATGTGTCAACTGTCTCCGACCGACCCCCAACAATTGTACAGATTTGGAGACCACCGACTTCATGTCGGTGGTACATCAATCTCGACCTACGCGGCGCTCCTTCGGAGTGCGGCGCGCTCCGCGCGCCGGAGGTCTTGGGTGCGGTTCTTGTAGGCCGAAATTGAAGCACCACCGACATGAAGTCGGTGGTATCCAAGATGTTTAGGGAGGCGGGTGGATCTGCTTCTGCTTTAACTTCCCGGAATGAACGGTCGCGATTGCACGATATAAATCTCGCCCTTCATGTACGCCCATTCGATATCCTGATCGCGACTGCCGAAGACGCGCTTAATACCAGAAGCGGCTTTAACCAAGCGACGAATCACGTCGTCAGTCAGCACCACCCGTTCGCCCGTGATCGGTACTTCCTTGATTCCGCCTCGCTCATCGAATGTCAACAGACTATCTTCCGCAGATCGAGTCAGAATCTGAACGGCATTAGTGCGTGGGCGAAATATGATCTGTTCCGCGATTCTCTGACCTTCTACCACCTTGATTCCCAGACCGCGCTTCGCACTGATGTAGATCGCGCCACTGTTCTCTTTGTCGAAAGGATCCGTCGTAATCATCACTCCGGAACTTTCAGAGTTGATTCCCTCCTGAAGCAACACCGCCATATAGACCTCTGAATGATCGACATGGGAGCGTTCACGCGCTTCGTATGCTTCGAAGTTCCACAGCGAGGCCCAGACAGTCTTGATTGCCTCAATCAAAGCTTGATCTCCGCGAACGTTCGGTACGGTCGTGTACAATCCGGCGCCGCTGAAATTCGGCAGATCTTCGGCGTTCGACGAGCTTCTGACAAATAAACCCTTACCCGAATATTCCGCCGACACCTTTTTCAGAATCTGATCGCGCAGGTCTGGATCAAATTCACCCGACTTTATTCGCTCTCGCATTGCTGTCAGCTTCTCTCGGCGGTAAGCAGGATCGTGCACAAACTTCTGATCGTTCAGCAGGCCATAGACCTCCTGATCGAATTTGTTGTGCTCCATGAATTTGTCGTAGTAGTAGAACGGGATCGTGAAGCCATTCGGAACGACAATTCCCGGGAGGTGCGCGTTCATCACCTCACCAAGATTCGCTGACTTTCCACCAAACGCGACGATTGAAGATTTGCGCTGGTCCGACAGATTGAGCAGCCGCATCTCTGTTAATGAAGACCGGGGCTTCATGAGATCAGTGCGTTCTTTCGTTCGCCGCTGATACTCGCGAAGCTGATCGATATCCGCTTTCTTGATCGAATAGTTCTCGCGTCGGGTCTCCAATGTCACCCACCAACCGTCATATTGCTTCAGCAGTTCTTGCGCGTTCTTAATGTAGGCGTTGGGCACCCCCCAACCTTTCGCCAGGAGATTGATATGCGAAAGCGGCGTCGAGGGTTGAGACGTTATGATCCCAGCTACTGGGGGCAACTGAATGGGAACTTCGTCTAACACGAGTATTTCGTTGAAGCCAATCTCAACATGGTCGTCGAGCTTTGGAATTACATGAATGCGCCCGATACCCTTCGCGACATTCAGCGCCTGATATTCCTGCTGACTTGCGATATCGCTCTGCAAAACGCGTTCGATTCCACTGAGTGATATCGATGCTTCATCCTGTCGCAAGGAATTTGGCTTATAGGCGACGCGAGTGAAGAACGTCTTGTTGATGATGTCGCCGGTGAGTTGGATTTGTTCAGCCGGTATCAGATCGCCCTCCCAGAATTCGTACGTCCAACGGCGCACGGGTGTTTGATACGCGATGGTTCCCAGGATGAATCGCCGATTCGGCTTTAGATAGTTGTTCTGAAAAAACTCGCGGGTGTCTTCGAGCGAGAGGTAGTTGCCGTTAACGAAGTCTTTGTGGAAGCTGTAGCGCTTCGTGTTGACGTAATAGATCTTGTTTTTGTTCTTGCGGTCGATGACGAAAAGGACATGCGGCAACGCGTAAGGAGTGTTTGCGTCATACGTGACCGCGAGCCTATCGAACTGTTGTTGAGAGGCGATAGCTGGAAGTGAGCGAGGTCCAACCTGGGCCAACACATGCGCGGAGCAACACAGAACAACCGCCATTGCCGCTACAGCAGCCCGGTAGGAAATCAATCTTTCATTCTCCGCAGACTTCAGCCTGGGGTTAACGCGGGCACGGTCACCTTTGAACCGTTTTAACGGTTTCTGAACAAGAGGAGTCGTTGTGGAGCGGGCAAAATAAACCGTTGAAACGGTTGGGCTCTTCGGACCTCGCCGATCCCCAGGCTGAAGCCCGGGGAGAATGAGAAGCTGAGTCTTCATACAATCTGCGCGACAATCATTTTGTCAACTGCCTTGCAGAACGCTGCAGCAATTCTACTAAATCATCAATGTGCCGTTTTTCGGTGAGAAAACTGTTCACATTAACGCGGAACGCTCGGCGTCCGTGCAACACCGTAGTCGTCAACCATGCTTCGCCGCTTCGCTCGATGACCTGCTGCACTTGTCCTTGCAGCGCATCAAGCTCCGTCTCGTTCATTGGCGCACCCGTTTTTGGCATGAACCGAAAACAACAGACCGCAGTCTCGACCGGGCTCACTCGTTCAAACTCGTCCAACTGATCTATACGTTCAGCAAGATGTTTCGTCAGCTCAATCTGCCGCTCGACCGTTTCAGCATAACCCTTACGACCCATGAACTTCATTGCCATCCAAAGTTTCAGTGAATTGAAGCGTCGCGTTCCCATTTGGCCATAGCGAAAGAAGTCAAACTCCACATCAGCACCGCCTCTGTCTTCAGCTAAATACTCGACGGTGATATCAAACGCGTCGCGCAACACAAGTTTTCCGTCGCGAACCAAAGTCGCGCCACAAGAGAATGGAACAAACATCCACTTATGCGGATCGATCGTGATTGAATCTGCCAGTTCGATCCCGTTTAGCTTCGACTTGTGTTTGTCTGAAAAGGCGAGCGCGCCTGCATAAGCCGCGTCTACGTGATACCAACAATTGTTCTCGCGCGCGATTGCAGCAAGCTCTGGAAGTGAATCCAAAACTCCTGTCGAGGTCGCCCCGGCAACGCCGACGATACAACACGGGATCTTGCCGGCGGCACGATCGCTTGCAATGGCGTCACGCAATGCGTCAAGTTCGATATGAAATTGACTATCAGTTGGAATTTTGCGAACAAGATCGCGTCCCATACCGAGAATGTCAGCGCTCTTCTCGATCGAGTAATGACACTGTTCTGAAGCGTAGATAGTTAGATCGGCTGCCGCTGCACGAACACCGACATTTTTGATCTCCCGATGCGCGTCATCTCTCGCGCACTTCAAGGCGATCAAGTTAGCCTCGGAACCCCCACTCGCTAACGTGCCATAACTATTCGGACCGTAACCGAGTAGATCACACAGCCATCGCAGCACACGCGCCTCGATTGTGGCGGAGGTTGGTCCGTTGCGCCACGCTCCGGCATTCTGATTCAACATTGAAGTCAGCGTGTCGGCCCAAACACCGATCGGCAGTGGGGTCGGATTGAACTGACCAAAGTAACGCGGACTCGGTACGCCCATCGCATTCGGAGCGACTTGTTTTCTGAAGCGTTCGATTATGTGCTCGATGGGCATTCCGTTTTCGGGGAACGGCTCGTCGAACATCCGGACCAGTTCATCGACACTTGCTTCAGGGGCCACTCGACGTGCATCGAGCGTCGAGACGAATTCCATAACAGCTGCCGGGATCAGGGTGCTCAGTTTTTTGTGTTGCTCAACGAAGTCGTCAAACATGATTCTCGCTTCCAGGGTAAGAGAGTATCCACCGATTACACAGATTACACAGATTATGAGTTAAATAGACAAGTTGAATGATCGACGCTGTTACCTTCGTCACCAAACACTGCGGCTGTTTTTAGCGCAGCTTGGCTATTTAACTCATAATCTGTGTAATCTGTGCAATCGGTGGATATTCTTTTATGCCGCAGTTCGAGCAAGTCAAAGTGTTTCAGGAATGTCTGCGCAAGGGAATGTCTACGTACGATGTGCAGCTCTCACCGCCGATGCTGGAACAACTCGGAAGCTATTACGAATTGCTGCTTCGTTGGAATGAGCGACTGCATCTCGTAGCGCCGTGCTCGGCCGAAGAATTCGCGACCAAGCATGTCCTCGAGTCACTTACATTAACCAAACACTTCGCCGTGCCTGCGACCGTCGTCGATATTGGGTCAGGAGCAGGTTTGCCAATCATTCCGTGTCTGGTTGCGAGAGCAGACATCTCAGCAACACTGATCGAATCGTCACAAAAGAAATCCGTCTTTCTTCGTGAGGCACTAAAGATTATCGGCGCCCTCAAACGGGCGACTATTCTCTCTAAGCCCTTCGAATCGTTACCGTCCCCAAAGGCTAATTACGTGACGTGCCGAGCTCTAGACGATTTCCTTCAAGCACTTCCCTCTCTCATTCACTGGGCACCATCCGGAGCAACGCTGCTTCTGTTTGGCGGTCCGAATCTGAGTCAACGTTTGGAAGAATTGAATTTCGAAACGAACGTCACTCTTCTACCCAACTCAGATCGTAGATTCCTTTTGGAAGTAAAGAAGCTTTGATGTCTGACACGCTTCAGTTGTAGGTTGACCCCACTATCCCAACATAAGAGAAATGAGTCAACGAATGGCCGATACGCTTCATCAGCTTGTGATGTGGTGTCCTGGACGCAACAAAAATCGAAGGTACGACTTCCGCAGCGCACGACAAGCTGAAGGAAGCTCTGATCAAGTGACGAAGCTATTCAGTACCATTCGCGGTGGCGGATGGCCAAGACTCAACTCCATTAGTGCGGGTGTTGAGATTTGGCCATCCGCTACCGCGAATGGTACTGAATAGCACTTGATCAGAGGTTCCTGAAGCATATCGGGCATTCGTTGAACTTTCCTCAGGTTGAAGTCCCCGTACAACGACAAGCTAAAAGATAAGGCACATCACTTTTTCGTGAGAGTTTGTCGAGATACTCGAACGGATGAAGTCATACGATGTGGTGATTGTTGGCGCTGGGCCAGCCGGACTTAGCGCCGCTTTGATTCTCGGACGTTGCCGCCGGCGCGTACTCATTTGTGATACGGGATTACCGCGCAACCGTGCTTCACACGCTCTTCATGGATTCCTTACTCGGGATGGAATTCCACCGTTAGAGTTTTTGAAAATCGCGCGCGAACAGCTACAGCCCTATCAAACTGTCGAGTTCCGCGATATCGAGGTGGAAGAAGTACAGAGAACAAATGCGGGCTTTATTATCAACAGTGATATTTCCTGCAGGAAGCTGCTGCTCGCCACCGGCGTCGTCGATCGTTTACCGCAAATCGACGGCTTTAAGGAATTCTACGGCCGCAGCGTGTTCCATTGTCCGTATTGTGATGGCTGGGAAGTGCGCGATCGCCGAATTGCTATTTACGGCAAAGGCAAAAATGGTTACGGCCTCACTCTTGAATTAACTCTTTGGTCAAGCGATCTAACGCTCCTCACTGATGGACCAACAGAACTATCGCCCGACGAGATAGACCGGCTGAAACGACGTGGAATCAAGATCTACGACATACCGATTCGACGGCTTATCGGCTCACAAGGAATGTTAGAGGAGATTGAATTCACGAACGCTGAGATACTTGCCTGCGATGCAATGTTCTTCAGCACTGGAAACGACCAGCACTGCAAACTCGCAGAAAACCTCGGCTGCAAATTTACCGACGATGGCGCCGTGGATACAGGCGATTACGAAATGACGAACGTGCCAGGGGTCTACGTTGCCGGCGACGCTTCAAAACTCGTGCAACTTGTTATCGTCGCTGCGGCTGAAGGCGCGAAGGCGGCGTTCGCGATAAACCAGGAGTTACTCAAGGAGGACTTGTCGTAGCGCAGAAATTTCGGATTTGGGAATTCGGGATTTCCGATTTCGTTCCATCGCAACTACCAGGTGGTCTTGGATGTCCTTAGATCAAGAGATCAAGCGAGGGACTTAATTAACACAAAACGAAATCCCAAATCGGAAATCGCTACGCCGGTTCTTCCCGGATAACTTCCTTCGCATTCTTGTCCTCGCGCAATCCCTGGAACGATGGATGGCGAATCGAACCATCATCGGTCCATTCTGTGAACGCTACTTCGCCCACCAGCTTCGGCTTGGCCCACACAGCACGCTTCAGCCCCGGATCTTTCGGTTTCACTGCGAAGGGCGTGGTCGGTTGGGCGAGAGGATCGAGTTTCTTTTGAATAGCGATGCGCTGCTGAATACTGAACCCTGTGCCGGCGCGCCCGGCGTACACAAGCTTTCCTTTGTCATAGACGCCGAGTATTAGAGAGCCAAAGCCTGGCATGCCTTTGTCAGAGACCGTATATCCCGCGATTACGAATTCCTGGCGCCGAAGACACTTCACTTTGAGCCAGCTCTTGCTGCGCGTTGAGTCGTACACGGAATTCGCCAGCTTCGAAACGATACCTTCAAGTCCGTAATCACAAGCCTGTTTGAAAAACGCCTTGCCATTGCCTTCCACATGATCGCTATAGCGCAACGGACTCTTCTTGCCCTGCGACTTCAGCAGTTTCTCCAACACCGCTTTTCGATCTGTTAAAGGTGTCTTTGTGATCAGAACCCCGTCGACGTAGAGCACATCGAAAAGGTGGAAAGCTAAACCCGCGTCGCCCGTTTTTCCAATCGCTTGCTGTAATCTCTGGAAGCTCGTACGCCCCTCCGAATCCATCGCAACCACCTCACCATCGAGAACGACACTCGACAAGCCCAGACGCTTAACTGCCACTGCCAATTTTGGAAAGCGCTCGGTCCAATCTTTTCCGTTCCTGCTCCAAAACGTTACTTTTGCCCCGTTTAAGTGGCAAAGCATCCGATATCCATCAAACTTCAATTCGTGCAACCATTCATCACCATCGGGTGGTTTGTCCACGAGTGTCGCGAGCTGTGGTGCAATGAAATGCGGCATCGTAACTTTTCGCGCACCCTCCAGCTTCAGAAGCTCTTTAGCATTTACCTGTTTAATAATCACCGCTCCCTGGACCGGCTGTTCGTCTAACTCACCTAGATTAGCAATTCACTTCTCAAAAGTGTCAATCGATCAAGCGCCATTCCTTTAAAACCGCGGCATTGTGTTTGCACTTCATTCAGGCACGAAGCGATGAATTGAAGTTTTCGCGGATCGCTTGTACGGGAAAATTGCACAACGCGAAGCCCCGTTTCAATTTAAATCAGTCTTCGTCGGAAATGAGTCAAGGCGACTGAGGATATAGGACCAGTGAGGCCACCACACAAACTGGCTTTGGACCAGCGGCTCGTGCAGCCGTGGACGTGTATGTCTTACTCGAAGATCAAA
Source organism: Acidobacteriota bacterium (assembly GCA_046765655.1). GTDB lineage: Bacteria > Acidobacteriota > Blastocatellia > Pyrinomonadales > Pyrinomonadaceae > PSRF01. Next base: position 15,416 of record JBKPMX010000132.1, on the reverse strand, counting down.
AGAGGCGAGATTTATCATCTTGTGGCGGAGCGCGGGAACTACACCCTTTGCGGTCTTCGAATCAGTTTGCTCAATATCTCAACCAGGAAACTTAGTGACGACAAAGCGCCTGTGTTGGGCCAACGGGACTCTCTTTGTAAACACTGCGAGCGGATTGAAAAACAGGACGAGTAAAGGTTCCTGTTCTGCGAGGGTTTATGAGGTGAGATTACTGAGGCGCATTCGAACTGTCGTAATCAATGACAAAATTTTGGGTTCTCTTCAGTGGCACTGTCGGCATTGACGCCGGAAGCTGCTACATCCTGAGTTGGCTCTTGCGCGGTCAGTGGCAGCTCGACCGTAAATGTCGAGCCCTTTCCTTCGCCTTCGCTTGCTACAGCCACAGTGCCTCCGTGTAACTCGGCAAGATGTTTCACGAGAGCCAGACCTAAACCTAATCCGTTATGTGACCGCGTGCTGGCGCCATCGGCCTGACGAAAGCGCTCGAATACGTAGGGCAGAAATTCTTTTCGAATGCCTGGTCCATTGTCCGCCACTCTTATCACAACGCGCGAATCGCGACGCTCCAGCGAAACATTCACGCGTCCGCCGTCATCTGTAAATTTGATCGCGTTGGAAATCAGATTCCAAATCATCTGTTGCAATCGATCGGCATCGCCGCAGACTAACAGGGCAGTACTTTCGAAGCTAACACGGAGCTGAATATTTTTGGACTTTGCCGCTAACCGCGTGGCATCGATGGCCGCGCTAGCGACTGAAGCAATGTCAACCTGGGTTGTGTGCAGTGTAAGTTTCCCGCTGATCATCCGCGAGACGTCGAGAATGTCTTCTACGAGTCGTGCTTGCGCCTTCGCGTTACGTTCAATCGTTTCCAAAGCGCGCCCTTCCGTGTCTCCATCGAGCTGGCCGCGGCGTAACATGTGCGTCCATCCAATAATTGCATTCAGAGGAGTGCGCAATTCGTGGGAGACAGTCGCGAGGAATTCGTCCTTCATCCGACTTGCCGTTTCGGCCTCAGCGCGCGCTGACTGTTCGCGCGCAACGAGCTCACCTAATGCAACTACCTGGCTTTCCAACTGGGCTTTCGCCAGCCGCAAATCCTCTTCAGCGCGCAATCGTTCTGCGATCTCGATTTCGAGCAGCCGCGCCTTCTGTTGCATTACAGCAATCGCCCGCGCTTGTGAATCACTAGTAGGCAGAGTCGTAAAACTCTCGGCAGGGATCACATACGAGTGACTGCGGCACACTTCAGTCATTGATTGCTCGGTGAAGCCGTTGAGCCGGTAGGCACAATACAGCGAAAACGGTTGGATGACTTTGAAGTCGTTCCACAAACTCTCAAGCTCAATCGCACCTTCTACGTCGCCCTCGGCGCATAGCAATGCCACGAGCTCACCAAAGACGCGAAGACGTCGACCAGTGATGCGCGTTTGCAGTAGCGTGTTGCCGATTACATCGCGGACTCGGTCTGGTGAGATACGGCCATCGACCTTTATATCGGCGAGAGTGGCTTCCGCACTCAGCGGAACATAATGACCCGTAGTTATTGCTGCTACGACGTCGAGCTCTCGTTGCGAAAGGCAACGATTGAGAGCGTTCAAGTGTTCATCAGTAGCAACGACGATAACGGTCTCACTCTGTTGGAGCCCATCGAGCACGAACCGGCAAAGCGAGTCCACAATAAAATCGTCGTGCTCGTAGAACTGAACAAAATGTTCGTCGTGTGATCCAGCCCAATCCCATGGCCTCATAACGGTGTCGATAACTAGCGGCGGCTGGGAGGCTGTCGTATGACCATTGCCATTCGAGTGCGACTTCACAATCTTCTCCTTGAGACGGTGCTCTGGGGCGACACTGAATTAATGAGGGGGCCGAGGGAACTTTGGGAAGAGGGATTTTATGACAAGCCTGTTGCCTTAGTCGAGAGCGAGTTGTGAAATTTCTTTGTCCGGCTATTGCCTCCCAGGAACAACCAGCGAAACGTCCGGCAGTGATGACTCATCCGCCGGACGTTTGTGTACTGAAATCTAACCAGTTGAATTACTCCTCGACTTCCGGCGCTGTACCTGTACCATCGCCGTCTGCAGAGACCACGGCAGGTTCCCGCGCGGGCAACACGATGTCGTGTCCACCAACAATGTCCGGGAAATCTTCGAGATCACGATCTCGACCTGCATCGATCGTCTCATCGCGTTCGACGTCAACGTTGCGGTAGTACTCCATTCCGGTACCGGCTGGAATCAACCGGCCCATAATCACGTTTTCTTTCAAACCGCGCAGATAGTCGATGCGCCCCGAAATCGCCGCTTCGGTAAGCACGCGGGTCGTTTCCTGGAACGACGCTGCCGAAATAAATGAATCGGTTGAGAGCGACGCCTTCGTGATACCCAGAAGTAACGGCTCAGCTTGGGCAACTTCGCCACTTTCCTGACGCACACGCTCGTTCTCATCCTGGAAGCGGAACCGATCAACCTGTTCTTCGAGCAGGAACTCCGTGTCGCCAACTTCTTTGATCTTCACCCAGCGCAACATCTGACGAACGATCACTTCGATGTGCTTGTCGTTGATGTTCACACCCTGGAGGCGATAGACCTCCTGGATTTCGTTAACGAGGTACTCCTGCAAGCGGCTCATTCCCAATACACGCAGAATGTCATGCGGGTTCAGTGGTCCATCCATCAGGGCTTCACCGGCGCGGACGCGATCGCCATCCTGCACGTTGATGTGCGTACCGCGCGGGATGTCGTACTCACGCTCTTCACCGTCATCTCCTGTAATGATCAATTTACGTTTACCTTTGGAGATTGGACCGAGCGTCACGGTTCCATCGATTTCAGACATGACAGCCGTTTCAGCTGGTCGCCGTGCTTCGAAAAGCTCAACGACGCGCGGCAAACCGCCCGTGATGTCTTTGGTCTTGGTCGTCTCACGCGGAATCTTCGCAATGATGTCGCCTGGTTCAACTTCGTCGCCTTCGCTGACCATCAGGTTTGCACGCACTGGCATCTGATAGGTCTTCAGCAACTTGTTACCGGAGCGAATGTCGAGTCGCGGTTGCTTCTTCTCGTCAGGCGAGTCTTTCACAACCATGCGCGACTGACCGGTAACTTCGTCCACTTCTTCGTCGAACGTCACGCCCTCTTTCAAGTCCTGGAACTTCACGTGACCGGCAACTTCCGTAAGGATCGCGAAAGTGAACGGGTCCCATGTAGCCAGCAATTGATCCTGAGTTACGCGTGCGCCGTCTTCGACCAGGATGTGCGCACCGTAGACAATCTGGTAACGCGCAGCTTCACGACCGCGATCGTCAATAATCGTCAACGAACCATTACGATTCATGGCGATGCGTTCGCCCTTGCGGCTCTTGACCGTTTGCAGGTCTACATACTTGATTGTGCCGTCCTGGCGCGCTTCGTGCTTGGACGATTCTTCCAGACGGGCAGTACCACCGATGTGGAACGTACGCATCGTCAACTGCGTGCCCGGCTCGCCAATCGACTGAGCGGCGATGACACCTACCGCTTCACCGATTTCAACCGGACGACCAGTCGCCAGGTTGCGTCCGTAGCACTTGATGCAACAGCCGCGGCGCGATTCGCACGTCAGCACTGAACGAATGCGTACGCGTTGAACGCCAGATCGTTGAATCTCAGCGGCCAGGTCTTCGTCGATCTCCTGGTTAGCTTCGACAATCGCTGAACCTTCAATCGGGTCGGTGACTTCTTCGAGCGCCGTTCGACCAACGATGCGGTCTCGCAGTGATTCGATTTCTTCGCCGCCTTCAACGATAGCGCTAGCGGAAATACCACGTAGCGTCCCGCAGTCGTCTTCACTGATGATCACGTCCTGCGCAACATCGACGAGACGTCGTGTTAAATAGCCCGAGTCGGCAGTTTTCAAAGCCGTGTCAGCGAGACCTTTACGTGCTCCGTGAGTCGAAATGAAGTACTGCAACACGTTCAAGCCTTCGCGGAAGTTTGCCTGAATCGGCGTCTCAATGATTTCCCCCGAAGGTCGGGCCATCAACCCGCGCATTCCGGCCAGCTGCCGAATCTGCTGAGCGCTACCACGAGCTCCGGAGTCGCTCATCACGAGTATTGGATTGAGTTCGCCGGTCGCCTGCTCGCGGTCATCCATCGCCTTGAACATCTCTTTGGCTACCTTGTCGGTCACTTCAGACCAGATGGCGATGACCTTGTTGTAACGTTCGCCGTTCGTGATTACCCCATCTTGATACTGCTGCTCAACTGCAATGACGTCTTTGTCAGCCTTGTCGACCAGCGGTTTTTTCGCGGTCGGCGTGACGAGATCGTCGATGCCGATCGAAATACCCGCCTTGGTCGCATACAAGAACCCAAGGTTCTTCAGATCATCGAGCATCTTAACGGTCATTTCATGACCAAGCCGGATGTGTGAATAGTTAACTAACGATTGCAGGCCCTTCTTCTTCAACGTTCCGTTGATGAATGGAAGTCCTGCCGGAATCGAGTCGTTAAAGATCACCCGACCGACTGTCGTATTGATGACGCGCCGGACATCGTCCTGAACGGCCGCACGGAGGATATCCTGCGGATCATGTTCCTGGGTCAGATCAATCAAGTCGCCCTGAATGCGCAGCTTGATTGGTGTTTGCGTGGTGACCTCACCTGCGTCGAGCGCAAGTAATACTTCTTCAAGCGAAGCAAACACGCGACCTTCACCCTTGGCGCCGGCACGATCGCGTGTCAGGTAGTAGATACCCAGCACGATGTCCTGCGAAGGAACGGCAATAGGTTGTCCGCTGGCCGGGCTCAGAATGTTGTTGCTCGAGAGCATCAGCACGGCCGCTTCGATCTGCGCTTCCGGACTAAGCGGAATGTGGACCGCCATCTGATCGCCGTCGAAGTCAGCGTTGAAAGCCGTACAGACCAACGGGTGGATCTTGATAGCTTTGCCTTCAACGAGAACTGGCTCGAACGCCTGAATACCAAGACGGTGAAGCGTTGGCGCACGATTCAGAAGCACTGGGTGCTCTCGAATCACCTCCTCCAGGATGTCCCAAACGACGGGCTCCTGCCGCTCAACCATTTCTCGCGCTTGTTTGATCGTGGCCGCGTGTCCCTGCTTTTCAAGTTGGTTGTAGATGAAAGGCTTGAACAGCTCGAGCGCCATCTTTTTCGGCAGACCGCATTGATGCAGTTTCAGTTCGGGACCAACAACAATCACCGAACGGCCCGAGTAGTCGACGCGTTTGCCAAGCAGGTTCTGGCGGAATCGACCTTGTTTTCCTTTAAGCGTTCCGCTGAGTGACTTGAGCGGACGATTGTTAACGCCGCGCAACACCCGGCCTCGTCGCCCGTTATCGAACAAGGCATCGACGGCTTCCTGAAGCATGCGCTTTTCGTTACGCACGATTACTTCAGGTGCGCGCAGTTCCATCAACTTCTTCAAGCGGTTGTTCCGGTTGATGACACGACGATAAAGATCGTTCAAGTCTGAAGTCGCGAAGCGTCCGCCATCGAGCGGCACCAGTGGCCTGAGCTCAGGTGGAATGACGGGAATCACATCAAGGATCATCCAGTCAGGCCGATTGCCAGACTTCAGGAAGCTGGTCGCAACTTTCAAACGCTTGGAGTATTTCAACTTCTTCTGTTGGGAGGTCTCTTCCTTCATGCGCTTGCGAAGATCGGTGGCCAAGTCTTCCACGTCTACCATCGCTAGCAATTCTTTGATAGCCTCCGCGCCCATCTTGGCAACAAACTGCGCGGGGTAATCTCGCACAAGCTCGCGATAGCGTTCGTCGGTAACGAGTTCGCGTTCCTTTAAACCGGGAACATCACCTGGATCGATCACGATGTACGATTCGAAATAAAGAACCTTCTCCAACTCGCGTAGCGGAATATCGAGCAGGTGACCGATGCGACTCGGCAGTCCCTTGAAGAACCAAACGTGGGAACAAGGGCTCGCAAGATCGATATGGCCCAGGCGTTCGCGACGAACCTTTGCCTGAGTCACTTCCACTCCGCACTTATCGCAGATCACACCGCGGTGCTTCATGCGTTTGTATTTGCCGCAGAGGCACTCCCAATCTGCTACCGGTCCAAATATCCGCGCGCAAAACAAACCGTCGCGCTCAGGCTTAAACGTCCGGTAGTTGATTGTTTCCGGCTTGGTCACTTCGCCGTGGGACCACTGCCGGATCTTTTCCGGTGACGCAAGTGAGATACGAATGGCTTCAAAATCAGGAGCTAATTGCGTCTTTTCTTGTTGGAATCTAAACACGTGCTTTTCTCCAATACTTATGACTGCGTTATGGCCTTTGGTCTGCGGCCTTTGGCCTGTGACTCATCATTGATCGAAGGTCAAAGACCTAAGGCCAAAGGCCCAAGACCTACGATCGAATGACTAAGCTTCCACCGCACTCGTCGCTATAGCTTCCCCGACGCCATCTCCCTGTTCAGCGCCGTCACCAGCGACCTTCTTATTAATCAGTTCAACGTCAAGACACAGCGATTGAAGCTCGCGAACGAGAACGTTGAAGGATTCCGGTAGACCGGGATCGAAATCAGCTTCACCTTTGACGATCGCTTCATAGATCTTCGAACGTCCAGCGACGTCGTCTGATTTCGCAGTCAACAGTTCCTGAAGAATGTGGGCGGCACCATAAGCTTCGAGCGCCCAAACTTCCATCTCTCCGAATCGCTGTCCACCGAATTGAGCTTTACCGCCCAACGGCTGTTGCGTGATGAGACTGTATGGTCCAATCGAACGAGCGTGAATCTTGTCGTCGACAAGATGCGACAGCTTCAACATGTAGATGTAACCTACTGTCACTTTCTGCTCGAACGGGTCGCCGCTCAGTCCGTCGTAAAGAACCGCCTTGCCGGATTCACCGACGATCTCCGGCAATCCGAGTTCGCGTGCACGAGCACCGGCATCCTGGAGTTTCGATTTAATCTCGCTCTCGGTGGCGCCGTCGAATACCGGCGTAGCGAAGTACAAACCAAGAACGCGTGCGGCCCAGCCAAGGTGCGTCTCGAGAATCTGACCGACGTTCATACGCGAAGGTACGCCGAGTGGGTTAAGCACGATCTCGACCGGTGTTCCGTCCGGCAGGTAAGGCATGTCTTCTTCCGGAAGGATCCGGGCGATGACGCCCTTGTTACCGTGACGGCCCGCCATCTTGTCGCCGACTGAAAGCTTCCGCTTCATGGCGATGAAGACTTTGACCATCTTGATTACGCCGGGTGAAAGCTCGTCTCCCTGACGAAGTTTCGCGATCTTCTCCTCATAAATATCGGAGAGGATCTTGATCTGGCGTTCAGTGCGGTCCTCGTACTCTTTAATTTCAGCGCCGATGTCGAGCCGCGACGAAGCGAGTTGAACTTTTCGCAGCGTCTTCGGTTCGATGTCTTTCAACATCTCGCGCGTGATCGGCACGTTCTTCTCGATAACAACTTCGCGGTTCGAGGTTAGATCAGCTGAAAGTTTGCGACCCTCGAGCAATTCGTAGATTCGCTCATCGCGCTGTTCACGCAAGATACGAATTTCGTCGTCGAGGTCGCGCCGGAGACGATCTTCTTCTTCCTGTTCAATCGCCAGCGAGCGCGCGTCCTTTTCCTGACCTTTGCGCGTGAAGACCTGAACGTCAACTACGGTTCCGTCAATACCCGGCGGGCTTACGAGTGACGCATCCTTCACGTCGCCGGCCTTCTCACCGAAGATCGCTCGGAGGAGTTTCTCTTCAGCCGTCAGCTGCGTTTCACCTTTAGGAGTTACTTTGCCAACCAGGATCGAGCCGGGTTTGACTTGCGCTCCGATGCGAATGATTCCGCTCTCATCAAGATCGCGCAGCATGTTCTCGCCGACGTTTGGAATGTCGCGGGTGATTTCCTCTGGTCCCAACTTCGTGTCGCGGGCTTCGATCTCGAGCTCCTCAATGTGAATTGAGGTGTAGTAGTCCTCTTTCACGAGACGCTCTGACACGAGGATCGCGTCTTCGAAGTTGTAACCGCGCCACGGCATGAAGGCCACAAGCACGTTTCGACCCAACGCTAACTCACCACGATCAGTACATGGACCATCGGCGATTACCTGTCCTTTATTAACGCGCTCACCCACGTGAACAATCGGTCGCTGGTTGATGCAGGTGTTCTGGTTGGAACGCTTGAACTTGATTAAGGTGTAGATGTCTGCGGTTACCTCGCGAGAGATCGTACCGTCGACATTGTGGTCCGCCTTGACGATGATGCGTTCTGAGTCGACGTAGTCGACTACGCCATCGCGCTTCGCCACAACGACTGCGCCTGAGTCGCGCGCCGTCACTTTCTCCATACCGGTGCCAATGTAGGGAGCTTCAGCCCGAAGCAATGGCACGGACTGACGTTGCATGTTGGATCCCATCAACGCTCGGTTTGCGTCGTCGTTTTCGAGAAACGGAATTAGCGATGCCGCGACTGACACCAGCTGTTTCGGTGAAACGTCGACGTATTCGATGTCCTTGCGCAAAGCCAGAATGAATTCACCGGCCTTTCGCGCAGCATTGCGTTCATTGATGATGTTGCCTTCTTCATCGAGTTCGATATTCGCCTGACCCACAACGTGTTTGTCTTCCTCCCACGCCGTCAAATAGAAAGGCCATGGCTCGAACTCCGCCTTCCGACCGTCAGCACCGACTTTCCTGTTTGCTTTATCGACCTCGTCCTGCGGCACGTGATCGCCAGGTTTCAGTTTTGAATCACCGCCATTGATTACGCGGACGTATTCAACAACGCGGCCATCGATCACCTTGCGATATGGCGCTTCAATAAATCCGAACTCATTGATCCGCGCGAAGCACGACAGGCTCGAGATCAAACCAATGTTCGGACCTTCAGGCGTCTCAATCGGACAGATACGTCCGTAGTGCGTTGGGTGAACGTCACGGACTTCGAATCCCGCTCGTTCGCGAGATAAACCGCCTGGTCCAAGCGCTGATAGTCGTCGCTTGTGAGTTATCTCCGAAAGCGGATTGGTTTGGTCCATGAACTGCGACAGCTGGCTTGAACCGAAGAACTCGCGCACGGCGGCAGTCACAGGCTTCGCGTTAATCAGATCGCGAGGCATGGTGGTCTGCATTTCCTGATGGATCGACATCTTTTCTTTGATGGCTCGTTCCATGCGCTCCAGACCGATGCGGAACTGGTTCTCCAATAATTCACCGACCGCGCGGACGCGGCGATTGCCAAGATGATCGATGTCGTCAGCCTGAAACTCCGATGGGTTCTTGCGCATCTTCAACACGTAAGATACGACCTCATAGAAGTCCTGCGCCGAAAGAAGCGGATCAGAAATTCGCTCTCGCTCCGCTTTGCCCATCTTGATGTTGAACTTCAGTCGACCAACGCGCGAGAAGTCGAACTTCCGCGGGTCAAAGAACATCGCCTCAAGCAACCTGTAAGCGGTTTGCACTGTCGGTGGGTCGCCCGGTCGCATCTTGCGATAAATCTCGAGTAACGCATCAACCGGTTTCTTAATAACGTCTTTCTTCAGCGTGAGCGACAGCACTGGACCAACATCGTCGCGTTCCGGGAAGAACACGGAGAACGTCTGCACACCTGCTTCGATAATCTCCTGCAGTTTCGCAGGTGTGACTTCGTTGTTCGCTTCGATTATGACTTCGCCGCTTTCGGTATTCACGATGTCCGAAACAGCGAACGCACCTTCCAATTGAGACGACTCGATCTCGACTTCGCCGATGTTTGCTTTCCGCAGTGCTTCGAGCGCTGCACCCGTAACCTTCTTGCCGCTACGGACGATCGGTTCACCACGACCTTTGATATCGAAGTCGACCTTCATGCCTACAAGGCTTGTTGATCCTTGCTCCGGCACTTGGATCATCAAACGCCCCTCTTCGAGACGAATCTCGTCGGTGACGTAGATCGCATTCAGCATGTCTTCGTCGCTGAACGACGCGTTCTTCACGGCATCTTCGAGTTGGGAGTCGGTGCGGAGCGACTTGAAGTCAATTTTCTGGTTAAACCAGAGACCGAGCGCGCGCAGGAAGATGGACGCCAGGAACTTCCTCTTTCCAACACGGACGTAGAGAAGGTTCTTCTGGTCGTATTCAAATTCTACCCACGAGCCGCGATAGGGAATGATCTTGGCCACATAGATCAGGCCGCGTTTAAAGAACACTCCGGGAGAGCGGTGCAACTGCGAGACGATCACGCGTTCTGTTCCGTTGATGATGAAAGTTCCATTATCAGTCATTAACGGAATTTCGCCGAAGAAGACCTCTTCTTCCTTGATGTCGCGAATCGACAGAACCTCTGTGTCTGGATCTTTGTCATAAACAGTCAGTCGGATTTTCACTTTCAGAGGCACGCTGTAGCTCATGCCTCGCTCCTGACATTCCTGCTGATCGTGTTTGTGCTTGAGACCTACTGGTTCGCCGCAGTTTTCGCACAGCTGCGGCCGTACGAAATTAAAGGTGCCACATCGGTGACAGAGCGTCTCGCCCGCGGCGAGCGGATTTACTTTGATTGTGGAGCCACAGTTTTTGCAGTTCGCTCTCAGGTAGTTCAATCCTTCGAGCCGGCCGCATTTACACTGCCAGTTACCTATCTGATATTCGACAAAGTCGAGAGTTGCGGTGCCGCGGAAATCTGAAATCGGAAAGACCGACTGAAACACAGCCTGTAACCCCGTGGCCTCGCGTTCTTCCGGTAACAGATCCATCTGGAGAAACCGGTTATATGATTCTCTCTGGATCTCAATAAGGTTCGGGATGCGAACAGCGGTAGCAATTTTCGAAAAATCGACGCGTTCCGGTGCCCGGCTGGTTCGTCTTCCTAATCCTGTAGTAATTGTTTGAAGCAGATTTGCAGACATGTGAGATTCCTTATTTTGATTGCCGATTTCCGATTTTTGATTTTTGATTGAGCCGCCACCTTCCAATCAAAAATCACGAATCAGAAATCAAAAATGTCCAGAGACGCCAAATGGCGGTCAGAGCGTAGAATGCCCCGACCGCTTCCTAGTCAAAAGCGGCTTACAACTTCCGTCAAATTTTTCGGGAGTAACGCCAGCGCCTCAATACTCCCCTAACTTAGCCACTACAAAAGTGCCTGTCAAGCAACCGGAAAAATGGAGGATCGAAATGGGAGGTTGGAGGTCGGTTTTCCCGGCCCCCGTCCCCTGACACCTGACCTCTATTACTTCACTTCGACGGTTGCGCCCGCATCAGTAAGTTTCTGTTTGATAGTCTCAGCTTCTTCCTTCGAAACGCCTTCTTTGACGGCCTTAGGAGCAGCTTCAACGAGATCCTTCGCTTCCTTCAAGCCGAGAGCGGTAACTTCGCGCACGACTTTAATGACATTGATCTTGTTTCCACCAACAGCCTGAAGAATCACATCAAATTCGGTCTTCTCTTCAGCCGCGCTCGCGCCTGCATCACCAGCCGGTGCTGCTCCTGCAGCGGGGGCTGCTACGGTCGCTGCCGCAGCCGAAACGCCGAAAGTCGACTCAAGCTCTTTGACGAGCTCGGAAGCCTCAAGAAGCGTCATGTTCTTCAAAAACTCAATTACATCTTCGCGTGTTGCTGCCATGATTGTCTTTCTATCCTCCTCAAAGGGGTTCTTATGTGCTGTGTTGTTTGTTTCGCAGCAGAACCCACGGGACACTTTCAACACGCCGTTGCATCACGACTTGAAGAAGCGTCCGAGCCGTATTGACGATCTGACTATCGCCAAGCTCGTTTCTCCGCGTCCGGCCCACTGACTCTGTTAGATTTTAGATTGTTGATTGTAGATTGCGGATTTGAAAACTTTCCGCGACCTACAATGACAAATCAAAAATCTCAAATCAAAAATCTAAAATAATTACGCGCTCTTTTGATCGCCGATCTGCTTCACCACCACGGCCAGATTTCTTGGCACGGCAGAGAGCACGGTGACGAGCCGCTGTGCCTGGCAGTTAAGCAGGAACAGCAACTTGGAAATCAACTCTTCCTTCGAAGGCAAACTCGCGATTGCTTCAACGTCACGTAAAGCGACGACCTTACCTTCGACGATGCCCACCTTAAAGCTAAAAATGTCTGGGTTCGCCTTGCTGAATTTTGAAATCGCTTTCGACAAGCCGACTGGGTCGCCCTTGCCGAGCGCGACCGCTGTGACGCCCTTGAATTGATCTGCGGCTGGTTCCAGGGGTGTTCCAGCTGCAGCCTTGCGCGCCAGGGTGTTTTTAACTACTTCGTAAGAAACTCCGGCTTCACGCAATTGATTCCTCAATTCCTGATCTTTCGCGACCGTCATTCCTTTGAAGCCAACCACCATTGCAGAGTTCGCATTCTGGAACTGTTGGGCGAGAGACTCGAGGTCTTTTTGTTTCTGTGCTTTGCTCTTCATCGTTGTCTCCTCACCTTATTTCGCGTAAGCCGCTTCATCCAACAGAACGCCGGGACTCATCGTTGCCGCCAGATTTACTTTCTTGACGTACTTGCCTTTCGCGGTGGCAGGTTTTGCTTTCACTACAGCTTCCAGCAACGCCTTCGCGTTGTCGCGAAGCTTGTCGGTGTCAAACGAAACCTTACCTACGCCGACGTGAATAACTCCCGTCTTGTCCACGCGATACTCAACCTTACCGGCTTTTGTTTCACGAATAGCGGTGGTGACATCTGGCGTGACTGTTCCTGTTTTGGGATTAGGCATTAGACCGCGCGGTCCAAGAACCTTTCCGAGTCCACCTACTAGTCGCATCATGTCGGGCGTTGCGATGACTGCATCGAAGTCAGTCCATCCACCCTTAATACGATTGACCAGATCTTCACCGCCGACGATGTCAGCCCCAGCCTCTTCGGCTTCTTTGATCTTGTCGCCCTGGGCAATAACGAGTACGGTTTTCGACTTGCCGAGTCCATGCGGCAACACGATTGTGCCGCGGACAAGTTGATCGGCCTTGCGTGGATCGACGCCGAGCCAAATCGTCAATTCAACCGTTTCATCAAACTTTGCAAATGCGATCTCTTTAACCTTGGCTACGGCTGAGTCGAGATCGTACTTGCGTCCGGCCTCGATCTTTTCAGACGCGGCGCGGTATTTCTTTCCGTGTTTCTTCATTGTCTATCTCCGAGGTTCAAACGAGGCGATTTCGGATTTCGAATTTCGAACTTCGCGAAACTCGTGATCAGCCTCTCCCTCTCGATCGGATTCGGTAGCGGAAATTCGAAATCCACAATCCGGAATCTGAAATCGTTACCTACTCCACCGTCAGTCCCATTTGGCGAGCCGTGCCTTCGATAGTTCGAATGGCCGACTCAAGACTTGTGGTGTTCAGATCCTGCAATTTCGTCCTCGCGATCTCTTCTACTTTTGCCCGTGAGATCGTTCCCACTTTCTCACGATTTGGCTTACCGGATCCTTTCGGAATCCCGGCGGCCTTCTTCAAAAGGTCCGCAGCTGGCGGCGTTTTCGTTTCAAACGTGAAGGAACGATCCGCGTAGACCGTGATCACCACAGGGATCTTCAAGTCAGGATCCATCTGCGACGTCTTAGCATTGAACGCCTTGCAGAACTCCATGATGTTCACGCCGTGTTGACCTAAAGCTGGTCCGATCGGTGGCGCGGGGTTGGCCTTGCCTGCCGGCACCTGCAACTTGATATAGCCTGTAATTTTCTTCGCCATAACTCACTTCCGATTGGCAATTTGCCAAACGACAATATCCTTTATTCTTCTTCTGCGAACGTAACCTTCTCGACATCCAGGAAGTTCAGTTCGACGGGTGTCGATCGGCCAAAGATAGTCACAGTCACCTTCAGCGTTGACTTATCCTCATTAACTTCCTCGACCTTGCCGGTAAAACTCTGGAACGGACCAGATTTAATCCTGACTGTTTCTCCGGCTGCGTAGGAGAACTTCGGCTTCGGTTTCTCCGCCGCTTCGGTCACGTTATGAACAATTTGATCGACTTCCTGCGGCGTCAACGGTGTTGGATTATGACCACCCACAAAGCCCGTGACCTTCGGCGTCGATTTAATTAAGTGAAATACATTGTCGGGAATGTGGCCACGATCATCACATTCAATCTGTACCAACACGTACCCTGGATAAAACATCCGCGACGACTCCACGCGTTTGTTACCGCGCATTTCCACAACAGTTTCCGTTGGCACAAGCACTTCAGTTATCTCGGTTTGGAGATCGGTGTCACGGATACGCGCCTTCAGGCTGTCGCGGACCTTCTTCTCATGCCCGGAATACGTGTGGAGTATGAACCACTGCTGCATAGAAACTCTTTCGTTAACCGATACCCAAAAAGTTCGCCACGCGGGCAATCACCCAATCGATGCCCTTCACGAGATACGTCAGGCCCAGGTCCACAAGGAACAAATAGATCGCGAAAAAGATAACGGCGACGAGCGTGATGATTGTCGTGTTCTTAACGGTTGCTGCATCGGGCCATGACACGCGCCTCATTTCTGCGCGCACATCGCGGAGAAACTGAGGTATCCGGCCGAAGGCATTTGGTTGCGCACGGCCGCCCTGATCACGGCGTGCAACACGGCCTTCACCGCGTTGACTGTATGAACTTGTCGGTGCGCCGATAGATGCGTCTGCTTTGTCTATTTCAGCCATGAACAACTTTCAAACAATGGCAGGGGTACCAGGATTCGAACCCGGACTTTCGGTTTTGGAGACCGACGTGCTAACCGTTGACACTATACCCCTCCGTCGTGCGGACGCGGGGACTGGAAGATGCAGTGACACGGAGAAAATCACCGTGTCTCCGCGTCGCTCCGTCTCCGTGTCGGTCCTCATTTCGTCTCTTTGTGATCAGTGTGCTTGCGGCAACGGCGACAGAACTTACTAAACTCCAACCGATCCGGCGTAGTTTTCTTATTCTTAGTCGTAACGTAGTTCCGGCTCTTGCATTCGTTACACTGAAGGACAATGTTATCTCGAGGCATAACTTAAATCCTGATCTTTGGTCTTTGTACTTGGCTCTTTGTACTTTGTTCTTCGTGTTTGCTGAGTTGAATAGACCAACTGAAGAACTACTCAACTACAAAGCACCAAGCTCTAAGTACCAAGCTCAGCTTTAGTCAATTACGTCCGACACCGTGCCGGCGCCTACCGTGCGTCCGCCTTCACGAATAGCGAAGCGCAGTCCCTTCTCCATCGCGATCGGCGCGATCAACTCGATGTCCATCGCCACGTTGTCACCAGGCATCACCATCTCCACTCCCGCCGGCAACGTCGCCACTCCCGTCACGTCCGTCGTCCGGAAGTAGAACTGCGGCCGGTAGCCGGTGAAGAACGGCGTGTGTCGTCCGCCTTCTTCCTTCGTTAGCACGTATGCTTCCGCCTTGAACTTCGTGTGCGGCGTAATGCTGCCGGGCTTCGCAATTACCTGTCCGCGCTCGATGTCTTTGCGGTCGATACCACGCAGCAACAAACCA
>JBKPMX010000131.1:0-14430 GCA_046765655.1 Acidobacteriota bacterium | reverse complement strand
AGGGGTTCAACGACTGGCTGACGTATCTGAACACGCATCCTGGAGACTCACGGACGATGGTGAACGGGTTCGTCAACTCGCTGGAGTATCGTTCCCGCTTCGGACCTAATCAGTAAGCAAAAGGCAGTAGGCAGACGGCAGTAGCGACTTCTCGGTGCTCCTGTCTGCCGCCTTCTGCCCACTGCCTTCTGCGTTCAATCGGTGGATCTGCTTTGTCTTTCCGGTTGGGCGACTCTAGAATTCGGCCATGCACACCGCCCTGCAGGTCGACGGTCTAGCCAAGCAATACCGCATCTACGACAAACCCGCCGATCGCCTCAAGGAGCTACTGACTCGCGGTTACCTGAAACGACACCGCGAGTTCTGGGCCTTGAAGAACATTTCCTTCGACATACAACCCGGCACTACGACCGGCATCATTGGCCCGAATGGCTCCGGAAAATCGACGCTGCTACAGATCATCGCCGGCACTCTGAATCCCACGCATGGCTCCGTACATGTTGAGGGTCGGGTCGGCGCATTGCTGGAACTCGGTGCAGGCTTCAATCTAGAGTTCACAGGCATTGAGAATGTCTACATGAATTCTGCGTTGATGGGTTTCTCCCGGGACGAAACCACTGCGCGACTTTCGGAAATCGAGAGATTTGCTGAGCTCGGTGAGTTTATCAACCAGCCAGTGAAGACGTATTCCAGCGGGATGTTCGTTCGGCTTGCATTTGCGCTGGCCGTGAATTCTGATCCAGACATTCTGATCGTCGATGAAGCATTGTCGGTCGGCGATACGATTTTTCAGCATCGCTGTGTGCGCCGAATCAAGGAGATGCAGGAGCGAGGAACAACAATCCTGTTCGTATCCCACGAACCGACACTCGTTCGAGCGCTATGTTCGCGAGCGATTCTTCTGTATCAAGGAGAAATGCTCGCCGACGGCTCGCCAGTCGACGTGCTGAATCGTTACCAGCGTTTGATAATGGCCCGTGAGAAGGCGTATGCGGGGGATGAATCGACCGTGGGTGCCGATCAAGTTAAAACACCGGTTGATGCGGCGCAGCTACAGCGTGGACCATTACAGTACCAATATCGCCACGGTAACAACTATGCTGAAGTAATCGATGTTGAGTTTCTGAATGCCGCTGATGAGCCAATAGAACTGATCGATTCGGGAGATCAGGTCAAGCTAAGGTTTCGCTTTATTGCGCGTCGTGACCTGCAGGACATAGTTTGCGGGTTCATGATTCGCAATCGGCACGGAATTAATATCTACGGAACAAACACGGAGCAGCGAGGCTTGGATCTTGGTGAACTGCGGCAGGGCGAGATCAAAGAAGCGACGTTTACCTTCAACTGTTCGCTTGGTCAGGAGCACTATTTCGTTTCAGTCGCCGTTCACTCGCGTGACGGAGCCGCTTACGACTGGCTAGACGGCGTGATCTTTTTCCGTGTCGCGTGTCCGATCGAGATGGAAGGAATCGCGAACCTCAATGCGGAGGTTGCTGCACGAACAGTTAACCAGGAAGTTCAAATCACAGAGACCGTTACACAAGCTCAATAACTAGATGAACGAAAGTTCAGTAATCAACACGCCTGAACAGAAAATTACGCCCGAACCGGAAGAGGCGGGTGCGGGCATCACTGGCTTTCGGCTACAGCCCGATTCACCAGTTGATAACGCGAGTTCCTACGCGGTCGAAGACCTTCTTAATTACCACGATAAGACATTCGTCTTGAATACGTATGCTGCCATCACTAAACACCCGCCATCACCCGCTGAGTTAATGCAGGCGTTACAGGATCTGCGCAACGGGCAACGTACCAAGATCGAGATCATTGAACAGCTGTGCGCGAGGTGTCCGAATGTTCGCGTAACGGGACTCGGTACTCCGACTTGGCGGCGCATCACTAACTGGCCCGGAGTCGGATACGTTTTCCGTCTCCTTCGGGCAATCAGTCGTCTGCCCATGCTCATCCAGCATCAGCAGCAATTTGAGTCGTATATCACCGGGCAGCAACAACGCCTGGCAGATCATGTCAACGATCTATCTCTCACAATGGGTTCAGACTTTTCCATGCGTCAAAGTGAGCTGGCGGAAAATCTCTCCGACGCGATCAAAACTGTAATGATGCTCTCTGATTCGCTGATTGATTTATCGGCGAATGTGGCGGAGAGTGAGACTCGTTCAGAAACCCTCAACGCTCAGCATGAAAAACTTGAGATGGAGTTCCGCAGTAGCGTAACCAGTCTGCAAGAACAACTGGCGACATCAGTCCAACAAATACAAAAGCAACACGAACAATCAGAAACCCAGCTACATAGCAGTCTCGTTGCTCTAACAACGCAGCTCACAAAACAACAGCAGCAGCTTCAGGAATTGCGACAAGCGTTTGATGCCTCCGCCGATACACAGCGCGACTTCTTGATAGATGAGCAGAGAATAATCGTTGAGGCTCAGCGGGCTGCAATTAGCGATCTCGAAGAGCAATTCGCTCAATCGGGACGAGACCACAGCGCAAAAATAGAACGACTGGCAGCCGAGCTTCAGGAGTTGCGTGCTGTCCTCCAAAAGGTCTCGCGAGCAAGACTTCCGAAATGAAACCACTCGCAGTTGTCATCCCCTGGTTTGGTCCATCTCTAACTGGTGGCGCCGAACAGCAGGCTTTCCAGATCGCCACACGTTTGGCCCGGCGTAACCATGCGGTTGAAGTGCTCACTACAACAAGCCTCTCGTTTGAGTCTGACTGGGGGGTGAACCATCACTCCGCGGGGGCGACGGAGGAGTTTGGTCTGACGATTCGCCGGTTTCCAGTCGAGCAACGTGCCGTAGGTGAATTTGATCGAGTGAATGCGAAGCTCTTGTCGGAGGCCTGTAAAACATTACGTCGTGGAGTAAGTCCGGTTTCGATCGCAGACACTGAAGTTTTCATCAATGAAAACATCAAATCTAAAGCATTAATCGATTACCTCGCGGCTTACAAAGATAACTATCACGCCTTCATCTTCCTGCCTTACATGTTCAGCCCGACGATACTTGGTCTTCCGGTCGTAGCAGACCGGGCGTGGCTGCAGCCGTGTTTGCATGATGAGCCGCAGGCGTACTTTCCTCAAACGGCCGCCGTCTTTCGACAAGCGCAAGGGCTGCTATTCAATTCACGCGGGGAATTTGAATTGGCGCTCCAGCTTTACGGACCAGGCATCCTCACGCGCAGCGCTTTGGTTGGTGAGGGCATCGAGCATGTCGAATATCAAGCGTCGGTTTTGAACGATGCGCTGCCACAAGAATTACGGGGCGAAAGATACCTGTTGTATCTAGGTCGAAGAGATCGTTCGAAGAATGTTCATTTTGTGGTCCAGGCGTTTAATGAGTTCAAATCCAAGTGGCCGGCTTCCAATCTTAAGTTGGTGCTGGCAGGGACTGGTTCAGAGTCGTACGCTACCGCTGATTCAGTCGTTGAGATGGGGTTTGTCAGCGGTGAATTGAAGGCGGCGTTGTTGGCGCAATGCCTGGTGCTTGTGCAGCCCAGTGCCAACGAAAGTTTTTCACGCGTGCTGATGGAAGCGTGGGCTGCCGGACGACCTGCCGCCGTCAACGGCGCATGTCCGGCTACGGCTATCGCGGTCAAAGAAGCGCGAGGTGGATGGACACCCACGAGCCTCGACGAGTGGGTCTTGTTATTCGAGCGTCTGGAAATTGAAACTGACGACGCGCTAAACGTATTGGGCCAACGCGGACGCGAATATGCATATGCACACGCTGATTGGGATTCGGTGATTCCGCGTTATGAATCCGTGTTGGAGTTGCACGCCCCATCCCCCGAGTCGATAAATGTGGGTTTGAATCGAGGGTTGACAGCTATTCATCAGTTGTTGCCGGACGTAACGAGCGGCGATGCGATTTCATGTCACGCGTTTGCGATTCGTGACCAACTTCGTCAGTTCGGGTATTCGTCCGACATCTTTTGTAAACGACGGGATGATCGCCTGGCCGGCGAAACGTTTTTACTTGATGAAGTTCAGCCGGATTCGAGTTCGGCGCTCATTTACCATTACGGGATAGGTTCCGATGTTACGGCAGTTGCGATTGCTCACCCCGGCCCCACGGCGCTCGTTTATCACAATGTCACGCCGGCAAGTTACTTCACCAGGTATCGACCAGGTTTTTCCTGGATGTTGGAAGTCGGACGCGTCAGTCTAAAGCGAATCGCACAACACTTTCCCGTGAGTGCCGGTGTTTCGCGGTACAACGCTGCGGAGCTGGAGAGCTACGGATTCAAGTCCCCCGGTGTGTTGCCGATTATCATTGATCCGGATCGCTGGAATATTGAACCTGCGTGGCATGTGCTAGACAAAATGCAAGACGGTCGCACGAATATTTTGTTCGTCGGCCGCATCGCGCCCAATAAGAAACAGGATCGACTTATCGAGGCATTCGCGCATTATCGAAGGCTGGATCCAGACGCGCGCTTGATTCTCGCTGGCGACAGTCGTGACTTCGATCCTTACTTCCAACACGTTTTAGAGACATGTCGAAAGCATAACCTGATCGAGCATGTTCAGTTTGCACGACAGCTAGATGAATCAGAGTTGCTCGCTTACTATCAGACCGCGCACTTATACTGGTCGGCGAGCGAACACGAGGGCTTCGGCGCACCACTGGTTGAAGCAATGTGGTTTGATGTACCAGTCCTGGCGCTGAACGAAGCGGCTGTTCCCGAAACCATCGCGGGCGCGGGGGTGCTTTTCGATAAGGATGAATCACTCGAGCACGTAGCCGAGCAGGCGTTTGAACTGGTGCGTAACGTGACGGGTCGACGTGAAGTGATAGACAAGCAACGCTTGCGCAGACGTGAGTTCACGCCCGCAGCTGTAGCGCCGCGGCTCAGGGAATTGTGCGAACGGATTGAAGCAGCGAGTCGTGCGGCTTTGCACGGGGTCGCGTGATTCTCCCGGATTCACCAGTTTTTCGAATCAATCCAGTAATGAGTGTAACGACAGAAGAGACAATTACCGACAGACTTGGTAGCGCTTCCACCACCGCGGCATTTGGCGGTGGTGATTCGCCACCGCTGCTCGCGATTGTGATCCCGTGTCTCAACGAAGAGTTGGTTGTTGAAGACACGGCTCGTCGATTGAGTGACTTGTTGACGCGACTGATAACCGCGTCGCAAATCGATCCTTCAAGCTTTCTGTATTTCGTCGACGATGGCAGTCGTGATGCAACGTGGGGTTTAATTGAGAAACTGCACGCGCGCGACGAACGAATCAAAGGTTTGAAGTTAGTTCGTAACGTGGGCACACAAAACGCTTTGCTGGCCGGTCTGCTTTCAGTCAAAGAGCGCGTCGATTGCGCTGTCACGATTGATGCCGACCTGCAGCAGGATGAAGAGGCGATGGACGCGTTCATTCAGAAGTATCGCCAGGGCGCTCACATTGTTTACGGCGTGCGTCGTCGGCACGACAAAAGCTCGCCGCTCAAGCGCGCGACCTCGTGGTTCTTCTACAACCTCCTGTCGTTGATGGGCGCGCGAATTATCAAACATCACTCGGAATACCGGCTCGTCTCACGTCAAGCGCTCGACGCGATCGCGCAATATCGGGAATACAACCTGTTTCTCCGCGGAATCTTTGTCGACATTGGTTATCGATCTGATACCGTTGTTTTTGATGTGAAGCCACGCGCCACCGGCAAATCGAAGCACGGTTTACGCAAGCTCGCTTCGTTGGCCCTCGACGGAATCACGTCGTTCAGTGTTGTCCCTTTGCGCCTGGTCACTCTGTTCGGTGTTCTTATCTTTCTATTTAGCTGCGCAATGACTCTGTTCTATCTCTATCACAAGATCAGGGGCCATACGCCTCCAGGTTGGGCCGGCACGATCATCCCGATCTACTTTCTTGGCGGTGTACAGATAGTCTTTCTGGGACTGGTTGGCGAATACATCGGGAAGATCTACAAGGAAGTGAAGGCTCGGCCTCGATTCATCAAAGAAGAAGAGTTGTTCTAGCGCAGCAATGGATCATTTCTGCCTCATCTGCCGGGGCACAGACATCGAACCACTCTACAAAGGTCTGCTGCGTTGTCGTCAATGCGATTACCGCTTCGCTGATTTCCAACAAACGGATCAGGACCTCGCGAAACTCTACGACAGTAGTCTGTTTCATGAGGGCAATTTTTTCGACTACGCGGCGGACGAGGAATATTTTAAAAAGAATTTCAGATTGCGATTGAAAGTTCTACGACGGTTTCTTGATAAAGAGAGACACCGTCGTCTACTCGAGATTGGCAGCGCGTATGGATTCTTTCTCGATGTGGCACGAAACGATTTTGCCGAAGTGCTCGGTATCGATTTAACCGACGAAGGTGTGAAGCACACACGCGAGCAACTGAACCTTCCCGCGATTCAGGCAGATTTCTTGCAGCATGATTTTGGTGAGTCTCGCTTCGATGTAGTCTGCATGTGGGACACGATCGAACACCTACGCCGGCCGGATCTCTACGTTGAGAAAATTGCTTCGTTAACTGAACCCGGTGCTTTATTAACGATCACAACTGGCGACGTTCAGAGCTTAGTGGCGCGTGCGCGAGGCTCTAAGTGGCGGATGATCATCCCGCCAGTACATTTGCATTTCTTTTCCACTAACACTCTCACCAGCTTGCTAAACAACTACGGCTTCGATGTTATTTACAACCGCTATTGCGGTTACTATCGTGGCGCAGCGAACGTGGCATACATCATTCTTACTCAGCACCGGAATCAGCAGCGGTTGTTCGATCGGTTGCAACGCGCCGGCGTCCTCAACTGGGGTTTCTATCTAAACGTTTACGACATCATGTATGTCATCGCTCGACGCCGTTGAACGCTGATCACTCAATGCCCAACGCACGTAGCCGATTCTCAACCGACACCACGCGGCACGCACTCTCCGTCATTGGTGGTTACAGTTTCTTTTTTGTTTTGTTCTTCTCGCCGGTTGTGTTCTCGAAGTACACGTTGGCTCCAGGTGATGGCATCAGCTATTTCCTACCTAACTTTTATTCGCGCGCATTCTTGTGGGATCCGTCGATCTGGGGCGGCTTTCCCGCCGTCGGCGATGCTCAACGAATGTTCTGGTATCCGCCCGCTCTTTTGCTCTCGTATGTTCCTCACGCGTGGGATGTTTTTATCATCTCGGCCTACATATTCGCTTCCAGTTTCACTTACGGTTATGTGTATTCACTGACTCGGTCGCGACTGTCCGCCTTTATCAGTGGACTGGTTTATGGTCTGAGTGGATTCATGATCGCGCATCTGGGCCATGCTGCCGTTGTGCACACGACAGCTTGGCTGCCTTTAATTGTCTGGTCGTATTCGGAACTGGCGAGTCGTGAACGAGTTGATCGACTCTGGTTTGCGATAGCAACGCTTGCGATCACATGTGCAGCTCTTGCGGGACATCCGCAAATGTTCACGTACGTCCTGCTCATCAGTGCTGCGTTTGCAGTCGTTGCCGGCGTGAACGCGAAAATGCCACGGCTGCGCTACTACGTTTTATGTACCGCTGCATTGATCATTGGAATTGGATTAGCAGCAGTTCAGCTGGTTCCTACGTTGGAGCTAGCACCACAGACGCTAAGAGCCGCGCTAACATTCAAGGAGTTTGTCGCGTACCAAGTTCCCTTACGACAACTGCCGATGTTGGTTTTTCCGTTCTTGTATGGCGGTGCGCCCGCGTCATTTTATGCCACTCCATATTTCGGCGCGTGGCCGTCTAGCCCTGATGGATGGGGCGCGAACGAACTAACAGGTTACGTGGGATTGTTGCCGTTGATGCTCGCCGCGCTTGGGTTTGTATCAAACCGCGGAAGAATGATTGTGTGGTTTTGGGTGGCGGTTGCGGTTATCGCGTTGCTGCTGGTGATCGGCGAATCAACTCCGCTCGCATTTATTACCTATCATCTTCCCGTACTTAATAAGTTTCGCGCCCCCGCACGCCACTTCTTTGGTTTCGCGTTCGCAGTGAGTGTGCTTGCAGGAGTTGGTGCGGCCAGCTTCTTAAATGCTGGCATAACAAGGCGAATGCTTTTGCGAACCGTGACCGTAGCAGCAATGGTTATGGTGTCGGTTTTGTTGCTTCTTCAAATCGGTTCTGGAAAACTCAACGAGCTCGCGACGCAGCATATCAGTCGCCAGATTAGTCTTAACCCGATCAGAAATCCTTCGCTTCTCGTTCCTCTTTTCGTTTTTCTTTTCGCGGTTGGAGCATTGTTGTTCTGGCGGAGACAGCGGATCTCGAAGATGCGGATTACGTTGTTAGTGATTGTGCTGCTGCTTGACCTGTCGAGCTTCGCCTGGTTTTCCGAGTGGCGTTATCGATCACCGTACGCGGCCTACCTCCGAGCGCCCGTCGCAGCGAATGAATATAAGAAGCAGATCGACGAAAGCCATCAGCGTGTGATGCCGGTACGCGGCGGCTTGGGACAGGTAACTGAGTTGCCTCCCGATCTTTCCAGGCTTTGGCAGATCCCGAGCGCGACGGGCTATGGTCCATTCGTGCTGACGCGTTTGAATCGTCTGTTCTCAATGCCGCCGCACGGCACGATTGACGACACGTGGCGAGACCCTGCAAACCAAGGGCTGGATTTGCTGAGCGTACGTTACGTGCTTTTGCCTGAACGCGAACGCGATGCGTCGTACCAAACCGACGAACGCGGACTTCATTGGTCTGTCCGCGACTACAGCGACACGATTGGACAGGGATGTTCTCCTGGCGGGGCTTTGTCGACAGCGATGGATTTACAAGAACCATTGCAGGCAACGAGAGTCGGCATTGTCGGAACGCTCGCGTGTTCAGTCGAGATAGCGAATGGCGTTGAATTCGCGCAAGTGCTGACGACCAATACGTCAGGCCAGAGCTCGGTTCACAGTCTCCGCGCTGGTGAACACTTCAGCGAATGGGCCTGGGACTGTTCTGATGTGAATGCTGCTATTCGACATCAACGAGCCCTTGTCTTCAACAGTCGGCCTGCAGAACGTGGCTCTATCCGATGTGAAGCGCACGACTATGTAGCGTTCGTACCACTTGAAAAGGCCGAAGAGATTAAGGCCATCAGTTTTCGTTGGACCGGACCACCGGCAACCTTTGCTTTACGAAAAATAACGATGATTGATGACATTGGCCGAGTGTCTGTACCTGTTCCTCCGGTCACGGCAACGATCACTGACAGTTCACGCTGGCGCTTGGCGGGCAAGATTGAACCCAACAATTCCGGTTACGGAGCCGAAGTGAAACCGGATGCCGTCGGCGTGTCACACGTTTTCGAAAACTTGCGAGCGCGACCGCGTGTGTGGCTCGTTCCTGAAGTCGTGCAGGTTAGTGACGTGGAAGCTCTCAATGCGATTCGCACCTCTATTTTGCCGGACGGTCGCAAGCTGGATCTTACTCGCGTAGCATTGATTGAGGATGCTGCTCCGCCCCTCGGTGCCAGTTCGAATGGAACTACTTCCAATGATGGCACGGCGCGGGTCACCTCCTTGACTGACTCAGCAATGGAAATAGAAACGTCTTCAAGTTCGAATGCGTTTCTGGTGACAAGCGATACTTACTATCCGGGTTGGAGTGCATCAATCGATGGGCAACTGACAAACATTTATCAGACAGACTATTTGATCCGCGGCGTTGCAGTGCCGGCTGGAAATCACCACATCCGTTTCGAATTTCGCCCCAAAAGCTTTTACGTGGGCGGAGCGCTCAGCTTGTTTTCGCTGTTACTGCTTGGACTGAGCTTTGGCTTACGTCGACTGTAGACGAGCACCCCAAGGAGAATGAAGATACTGATTGCCGACACAATCGCACCATTGCGTGCCGCAGGTGCTCGATACCGCATTTCGATTCGGTGCTTACCGCTCGGAATGGCGACGCCGCGCAAGACATAATCTGTCAGCATTATTCGTGTAGGCTGACCGTCAATCGTCGCTTCCCATCCCGGATAAAACATCTCGCTCACCACTAACAAAGACTTAGTTGCAGCGTTCGTTTCGATTGTCAATTGTGAGGATCGATAGTCGATGATGCGCGCCTCATCACCGGTATGAGTTGTCCCGCCTGGCAATTCTGGCAATTCGTTAGGTGCGACTTCCAGCAACGCTGTTCGTCGCGGATCGAAATCCTGATCACTACTGATCCGTTGCAAAGCTATTTCGCCGTTGACCGCCTCTGCTTCGGTTACAAGCCATACACGCGGAAGACTCCGTCGATTGCGAAGTATCTGAACGCCATCAAGTTCCTTCGCGATTTCCCAGCGGTCTGGATCGAGTGAGGTTGTGTTCTGCACGACGGGTTGTGAAAGTCCGGTGAGCGTGTCGTAAACCGTTAGTTTCCAAACGGCGATTTGAACGTGGTCACTCACATTCTCAATTCGTATCTCTCGGATTGCTGTTGCTGGTTTTAAAGGGAGGTCCGTTACGTATCGAAGGGCGCTGAAGTTTTCCACCTTTTGCGAATCGAAGACTGACGCGAGTTGATGCTGAATGATTGCTTGCACATCTGTTCGTTCGTGGGCCCACTCAGCTGTTTCAATTCCCGCTCGCAGCGGCAGTTCGATCTCCTGTCCTTCGCCGGGAACTACGTGTACTCGGGCCACGACGGTTCCTTGTGCTACTGCAACAGAATGTGCGAGCGAGGTAACGAGCAAAAGCCGATCACCCTTAGCTGCGGCAGTTGTGAGGCTTGCCGATTTACCCGGTTCAAGCACTAGCTGAAGTTCGCCTTTTGCGAAACGGGCGCCATTCCGCTCAAGCATGTTTGTTTCTGGCACCGTTGCGAGGTTTGGCCAGGTCACCACGAAGCTGGTGTTCAATAGATCGAGTACGTGCGACTTCGATTCGAAGAGATCGTTAGTGGGTGCGAAGCCGGCTCGTGGACCGACCGCGTCAAATTCAACATTGCCGAGCACGCGGCTATAGCGTTCAAATAAAAACGGTTCATACCCGGCGACGTTATGCAGGCCAAATAGCATGGACCGGTCGAGTGCGTCGAAGCGTGGCTGTGTTGCAGATTCTTCATCCGGTCCATTTGCCCGCACGTACACGCGCTGTCGCTCGGGAGGGAATTGTTGCAGCCACGCCGTTGTCACCGCTGGTGTAGTGAAGCGGGCTGCGGGTTTTGCAGTGCCTGCCCACCATTTCCCGATCAGGATGAAAGGTTCCACGAAGCAAACGATCAGAAGTAATGTCGTGCCGAGATACGTCGCCGGGGAGCGCCTGAACAAAGACCAAATGATGGCAGCAGTTGTGACCGCCGTGAAAGCAAACTTCCAATACAGATAATTCGATTGCAGTCCACCATAATGAATTGAACGCCACCAACTGATCGCCAACACAATCGTCAAAACAATTGCGAGCAGTACTAAGACATTGTCGAGACGTGCTGCTTTCAAATTAAACTTCGATTCGATATATCGATTAGCCGCATCCCAACCATAAGCCGCCAAAACGCTGATAGCGAAGGTAAACTCGAAGGCGTATCGAGTTGGTCGTCGCACCAGGTTAAAAACTGGAACGTGATACAGCAGTTGATAGGCAGGAGTGTTTCCTCCTAGCAACAAAACAAAAGCGATTACTGCAACTAGTGCCCAAAACAAAACTCGTGACTCGCGTCCGTCGCGCGTTTTCCAGAGAAGCACAACACCAGCAATGGCAAGCAGCAGGATAAAAGGAGCCTGGTAGGTCGTGGTTTCCAGGTGATTAAAGAGCGGAGCTGCAAACGATTGAAGCGCTCCACGCAGAGTAAAGCCGCCGGCTCCAAGTTGCTCGGCGGTCAGCGTCGCGCGGATGCTGCGTCGCGCAGCCCGCATCGTTTCCAAGATCTGAAACGCGCATATGCCAACCGCGAAAACCATTGCGATTATCACTGAGATGACCGGACGCCAACCTCGCAAGCGTCTGCGATTCTGCTTGTCTCTGATGCTGAGAAAAAAGGCATACGCGAGTGCGAGTGTTCCTACCTGCAGGAATCCTTGTCCATGGCCAGTCAGGATTGAAAGCGAATAGATCAGCGCCGCTGCTACCAAGGAGGAGGCGAAGGAAGTCCGCAGAGATCTCTCAATTACGAAAAGCAACAGCGGTAGCCACATCAGTGCGTTCGCAGGAATGCCATTCATTCCGTACGTGTTCGTCATGAGACCGCCGTAGGTAAACGACAAGGCTGCGACAAGCGCTGCTGTTCGCGTCAAATTAAGCGAGCGCACAAAGAGGTAAGTGAATACAGGTGCAAGTAGGAACGGAGCGAGCACGTAAATTTGCAACGCCCAATGTGAAGGAAGAAAAAGGTGTGTCCAGTTCAGTGGATAACCAATACCTACCGACGACATGGCCAGAAGTGGGTAGCCGGTCCAGATTAACGGAGTCCACACTGGCAGCTCGCCATCGCGGATCGTTTTGAACGCGATGGTGCGAAGAGGATGTTGGTAGAAAAACGCATCGCCGCCGATCAAAAACTGGCCTCGAAACAGAAACTGACCGAATGATGCAAGGAAGAATAGGACGATGGTCGAGAGTGCGGGCAAATCTGCCCTTAAGCTTCTCAACGAACCGCGAGAACGACGCGAGGTTGCCGCGTTCGTGTCAGCTGTTCGATTTGTGGGCGCGCTGTTGCGTCCTTCTTTCATAGAAGGCGATGAGAGCGAGTAACGCTAAGGCTGCGACTGATATTGCGGCACCGGTGTACGCAGCTGTTGGGGTGTAATGCATTTCGATCTTGTGATTGCCTGGTGGTAACGAGATCGCTCGAAGTAAAAAATCCGCCAGCATGATTCGAGCTGGCTGTCCGTCTATAGTGGCTTTCCAACCCGGATAAAAGATTTCGCTTATAACCAGAACGGAGTTAGTTGAAGCGTTCGTTTCAATGGACAGATGCGTCGGCTGATACTCGATCAACGTTGCGCTGCTGTCCTGCGCGATTTTTCCTCCGGCCAATTGCGGGAGTTCATCAGGCCTCACTTCGAGCAATACTGTTTCGCGTGGATCAAACGACGCGTTACCTTCACCGCGAATCATCTGGAGCGCCGTTTCTCCGTCGACAGCCTGCGCCTGACCTACTAGCCAGGCGCGAGGCAGCGCGCGATCATTCTTCAAGACCTCAACGCCTCGATCTTCAAACACCCTGGACCAGGACCTCGACGGTGCAAGCCACAGTGGCCGCGATTCTCCATCTTTAGAGTTGAACAATGAGAGTTTCCAAATGCTGAGGGTTGCGGTTTGGGAGTGATTGGTTATTTGAATGCGTGCAATCTGCTCGGGCGTATCAAGTTTAAGCCGCGCCCAGTAACGGTAAGACTGGAAAGAGTTCTCGACATCACCCGGCCGACTGTCAAAAATTGTTGCCAGGCGATGTTTGATCGACCGTTTGACGTCCGGTCGTTCATGTGCCCACTCGGCTGTATGCGTACCTGCTAGCAAATCACTTTCGATGGTGCGTCCATCTTCCGTTAAAAAGCTGATGCTAGCGATTGATTTGTTGTCGAGTTCACTTGTCGAATTTGACAGCGATGTTACGAGAGCGAGTTGGTCTGCCGGTTTTTGATCGTTGCTGAAGTCAACCGACTGTCCCGGCAGCAGCGAAACGTTTAGTTCACCGGCAGACATTTCCACGCCATCGTGAGAACGAGGAGCGTCTTCGTAGATGCGTAAGGCGCCGGCAAAACTAACAGCGTATGTAGTATTCAGAATGTCGAGAACTCGCGATGGTCCGAGAAATAGGTCGTCTTTGTATGGTAAGCCGGGTCGACCCGTCACAGAATCAGGACCTACGTTTCCCAGCGCACGGCTATATCGCTCCAGAAGCAGAGGCTCCATTCCCGCAACGTTCTGAAGGTTGTAGAGCATTGTGAGGTTGGTGGCTTCCAGACGCGGTTGGGCAACGAATTCTTCGGAGAATAAACCGACGCGCGTATACACACGATTTTGTTCCGGGGCAAACTGTTGCAGATAGCGCGTACTTTTAGAAACGACGTGGAACCGTTCTGCAGGCAGACTCAGTAATCCTGCCCACCAGCAACTAACAGTTGCGTTCGCTTCAACAAAACATGACAGGCCTATTAGCAAAGTCAGACAGACGACACGGATCCGTTGTTGTGTGATCTGGAAACTGAAGAAACCTGCGATCAATACCGTTAATGTAAAAACAATTTTCCATCGCCAGTAGGATCCCTCAGGAAGCCCTGTGTTGATAAAAGGATGAGGTTCGGGTGGTTGCACGACAGCTCGCCAAAACAGGACGCCGATAAGCGTCGTGGCGGTG
Organism: Acidobacteriota bacterium; assembly: GCA_046765655.1. GTDB lineage: Bacteria > Acidobacteriota > Blastocatellia > Pyrinomonadales > Pyrinomonadaceae > PSRF01. Next base: position 161 of record JBKPMX010000131.1, on the reverse strand, counting down.
ATCATCCAGGCGGCGATTGTTGGCTGGTAACTCAGTTTTCGTATTGGTCGGCCGCTAAAATATTGTTGGACCACGTCCCATCCATACGCAGCGAGAATGCTAATCGCGAGCGTCCATTCAAAAGTGTGACGCGACGGAACACGAAATCCGTTGATAACTGG
>JBKPMX010000130.1:0-26909 GCA_046765655.1 Acidobacteriota bacterium | reverse complement strand
GAGCCCGACTAGCGTGGCGAGCATCAACAAAGCCGACAAGGATGCGTTTTTAACGCTGTCAAAGAAGCTCCGGCCGTAACACATGCACCGAACAAATTTCATTTGGACGCGAGCCAGTAGCGATAGAAGTGCCACGCAATTGACAGTCGCCCAACAACCCGTTCAACTCACGATAAAGTGTTTCGCGTCATGCTTGATTAATTCAGAGTAGCTGCTCGATCCCGCGCCGCGCGGTTCGATCAACCGTTGGGCGCACAAAACGCAAATCCTGATGAACCGAATTCAGTGGACAATTCTCATTGCTGCCGTGGCTTTGGTGGCTGCGTCAGAGTTGTTTCCACCGTACGTGTACGAAGACGAAAACACGTCCGTCCGTCGTTCCGCTGGCTATCATCTCTTCAATCGGCCCCCCGATCTCAAATCGCCGGCAGAAATGCGCGCCATTTTTTCCCTTCGGCCGAGCGACCCAACAAAATTCATGTGGGTTCACATAAACGGAGGCCGACAGTTTGCTCAAAGAATATTTCTGGTCGTGGCAACTCCTGGTCTAATGTTGGCACTTGCGAACCGCAGGTCACTGAGCAAGATCGCTATCGCGACCGTTTTGATTGCCGTGTCGCTTTGTTTCTTAGGGCTCTTTGTTTTTGACGTATGGACCATGTGGTAATCAAGCGGCCGCGCGTTTTTCGAAATGGCCCGACTCGTTGGGATTGGCTGTACGGTTCGACTCGCCAACTCCACCGTTCGACGACAGTCGGTTGAGTTAGAAATATCAGCATTGACTGTCCACCACCCTTAGCATAAAAGCACATCACTTTTCCCATTCTTCCTGAGGAGGTGTAATCATGAACCTGGTCGTTGGTGCAACAGGGTTACTAGGAAGCGAAGTCTGTCGGTTACTTGCCGCCGAGGGTAAACCTGTTAGAGCCCTCGTGAGACGAACATCGGATCAGACTAAAGTGGCAGAGCTTCAGAGCCTTAACGTTGAAATCGCACGAGGTGATCTAAAGGACCCAGCCACACTTGCGGCCGCCTGCCGTGGGGTAAACGCAGTGATTTCGACTGCCTCCTCTACGCTTTCTCGACAGGACGGAGACTCTATTCAGACTGTCGATCTAGAGGGCCAATTGAACCTCATTGATGCCGCCAAAGCTGCGAATGTTAGTCGTTTCGTGCTGGTTTCATTTCCGCAGACTGACGTTGACTTTCCACTTCAATCTGCAAAGCGTGCGGTGGAACATCGGCTCAAAAGCAGCGGACTCGTTTACACCATCTTGCAGCCAACATTTTTCATGGAGGTTTGGCTAAGTCCAGCTTTAGGCTTTGATGCTGCCAATACTCGGGCGCAGATTTACGGGACTGGCGAGAACAAGTTGAGTTGGATTTCTTATAAAGACGTGGCTAAGTTTGCCGTCCTCTCACTCGACAATCCTGAGGCTCGTAACGCGGTTATTAAGTTGGGTGGACCTGAAGCCTTAAGCCCTCTAGAAGTGTTGCGAATTTTCGAGAGCGTGCAGGGACGAGAATTCGCAGTCCAGCATGTGCCTGAGGAAGCACTCAGAGAACAGAAAGAAACCGCCACTGATCCTTTGCAGCAATCATTCGCCGGTCTGATGCTTTACTACTCCGAAGGAGCCGTTATTGACATGCGCGAGACACTGCAAAAGTTTCCCGTACGGCTTACGTCCATCAGAGACTATGCCGAAGCCACCCCGGTAACCTAAATCTGACGAAACCGAGCATGAAGTACAACCACCTGGCATTCCCACGACTGAGCGGTTCGACGGTGAGCATTGATCTGCCGCGGCTAAAGATCACTGTCAGCGATCGATATCCGAGCCCTATCGATCAATTGGCGTGATATTGCTTTCGTCGAGCTGTATAGAATTGCGACCCTGTTTCAAGTCAACTCTGACGTTCCACATCAAATGACGTGCGCGTGGTGTATCCACCAGGATATAGAAGGAACCAAGACTCGGAATGTTTGTAAATGTCGTCGAGCCGTTTGCGTCCAGTTTCGTAGCAGAGACGTAGTAATTACGAAACTGATTGATACCCGTCTGGCAGATTGGATCGCTCGAAGATGTTTCGCACGCATGGGCCCAGGCCGATACTCTGCTACTCCGTCCCTGCGAACTAACACCCGCGTTCGCCAAAATGGTCTCCATGCTTTCCTTCAATACGAGGAGAGGCTTACCGGCTAGAAGACTCGCCACGCTGGGACCAGCCGAGATCGTTAGCGAGATCGCTCCAGACGTTGCAACACTCGGCCCAGCATTAGCGAGCGGCGTGGAGTTTGAATTTGATGGTGGGCTCGACGCTATCGGCATACTTGGTGCTGACCCGCCTACGCTCAGACGGCCCACTTCACAACGTGCAACGTGCGGCGCGAAAGTGAATGGGTTGTTCAAGTCCTCTGTGGTTCCTGTGATTACTCTGCCGTTTACTTGAACCGTTCCTTCTCCAACGATAGATCCGTCAGTCGTCAATTGAAACGGAATCGGCTTTCCGTTTTCTTTGGCTACAAGCACAGCGTTGTTGCCCGTGAGCTGCACTGAGTACTCAAGAGCACGTTCAGAGTCGCCGCAACCAAGAGTCACTGATTCAGGATGAAAAGTTAAACTGAAACCACTCGCGCCGGCGTATCTGCCGTGCATGCGCAAGCCTGGAGCTACAGCCTTTTCTGCTTTCGGGTTTAGCATTTCTTGAAGCGCATCTTGAGCGTTTCCGCCTTTCATGAGAACCGCACCGCCGCTGAAAAGCGTCGTTAGATATGCGAGAGGGTTCTTGCTGATGTCATTGACCATCGGCATTGGACTGCCGCCGATTGGAGACATCGGACCCACATTGCAATCTGCGGTCTTCGTGACGTAATCGATTACATTTCGGGTGCCATTTGGACCATAGACCAATTGTGTGGAGTCTTCTTGTATCGTGTACGTCTGTCCATTCTTCTCCGCGTCCGGATACTGCTTTGCTTCCTGTGGAGTGAGTTCTCTGCTACGCGTCGTCCTCTGCGTCGTCATCCCGGTTGTCTGCTCAGTATGCGACCCGGCTGGCACCTGCCCGGTTACTCTGATTGGCCCCGAACCAGACAGTTTTCCATCGGGCAGTAAAGATAGAACTAAAGGCTTCGGATCGTTTTCGATTTTTATGACAGCCTGCGTACCTGTGAGTTCGACCTTATAGAAGTGCGGCGATGGCACACCGTGACAGACCATAGTTGCAGCTTCGGGTTCGAAGATAATTCGGAAGCCGTTGGCGCTCGCATAGTCGCCAGTCATTCGGAGACCATCTGGGACAGGTATCGGCTCATTCGGATTAATCCCAAGCATAAATGGACTAAAACCATTACCCATTACCTCTGTCATGCAACGGCGAAAGGTGCGGCCGGACGCAACGCATCGGTTCATCTCTGCGGTGCTGCCGGGCCCACCTGTTGGGGGCGCCGGCTGACTCGATCCGACGTTAGCCGGAGTGTTGCCGTTCGCTCTATCCCGAGCGGCTTGTAATTGTTTGTTAGCTTGCTGATTTGATCGGGTGTAGAGCGCTTTGAAGTCGGCGGAGAAGAACTTGTCCAACACTTCATTTCGCAGATCTCGATCATGATCGTAGTCATTCATGTACTCCTTGCCATAAGTGTCTTTCACCTTATGCCAAAGCTGTGTATATGCGGTTGTATAGACGTTCGTGATCCGCTGCTCATCCGGAGTCATCTGGCGCTCGAATCTGTGTTCAAGTCCATAGGCCATGTCTGTCATGAGTGTAACCAGGATCATGAACGCTCCGAGCTGCCTCATCCCTGCATCCGCGGGATCTTTGCCTTTAATCTCGGCGAGCACTCGAGCTGGTGATGGCATTTCGCTCAAATAGGAAGGCCGGAGTGTTTGTGAATGGACTACGAGTGGGCTGAACAACGAAACGATTAGAATCAGCACAGTGAATCTGTTAGTGGGAGATTTCATTTCTAGCCTCCTGGGAAAGGTTTCGAAAAAAAATTGAGTTTGTGTGACTTCGGACTCAGAAACCGGCAACAAACAAGTCGGCTATCGGTGATGTTTTGAAGAAGCTAGCGAACTATGCCCCCGACGGCCTTGTGGACGCAAGTAGAAAACCTAATCGCTCGTTCGTCGGCGCGAGCTTCTTGCAATCTTTGAGTTCTCTGCGTCTCTGTGGTGTGTGTTTGCAGCATCTTTTCAGCACAGAAAACACACGTTGAGAACTCGCTGAGAAACAATTGAACAGACTGCTGAGGACTTTACACGCTCTGTTCGAAGAGTATGTGACGGCTGAAGACTGATTACTTCGCTTCGGAGGAAGACGTGAAAAAAAAGTTCCTCGATCTCTTTGTCGCTTGCCTGTTCGTGATCGTCTCTACTCATCTCGCTGACGCGCAGAACAAACCGGACGTAGTCGAAGTGCCGTTCACCTTCGAACGGAGCAGCGTCATCGTACAGGTGAAAGTAAATGGCAAAGGTCCTTACAACATGCTTCTCGACACGGGGGCAGAACAGTGTGGCATTGACTTGAACACTGCCAGCGAGCTGGGTCTCAAACTTACCCCGATAGGCGGCGGTAAAATCGTGGCAACAGGAAAGAAGGAGAACAGCCTGTTTCTGACCAAGCTACCGCAGATTCAGCTTGGCAGTCTTACGGCAAAAGACCTGCTCGCTGTCGCGACGGACTTCTCGAAGATCAGCCAGCGAATCGGTATTCCTGTTCACGGCGTTGTTGGCTATAACTTCCTTAAGAACCGAATCGTCCAGTTCGACTATCCGAAGCAGGTCGCGCGCTTTTATGCCGTTTCGCCTTTTGCTGCGTTCGGGCAGGCGAAGATGTCGAACCGGATTGTGTTGCCTTTCCGCTTTTACGGCGGAGACAAATTCCCAATCATTGATGACGTGACGGTGAATGGCAAAAAGATCAAGGCTGAGTTGGACACCGGACATAGCGGCGTGCTGGCGCTCACATCGGCAGCAATCAAGCGGCTCGGATTAGAGGCTGAGACGGAAGACTGCGAGGCGGAGACATCAGAAGGCGCACTGGGCACGTCTGTGAATCGGAAGTGTAAACTCAAGACATTGACCGTCGGGACTTTCACGATAGAATCGCCGAGCGTTTCTCTTCGTGCGCCGAATTCAGGATTGGACCAGGCACCATTTGAAGGTCTTCTTGGAAACGATTTCTTCAAAGACTTCGTTGTCACGTTTGATTACCGCCGTATGACGGTGACGTTGGAACGAAGGTAAGCGGAGTCTAATAACTGGTCCAGGTCGTGGTTCAAGTCTCTGCGTAACCTCCCCGTTCTCTGCGTCTCTTGCGGTTTCCGTTTCACCTTACATAACCGCAGAGACGCCGTGGACGCAGAGGTTGCGCCGAGACTTGAAACGGAGCCGGGACGCGACTCTCTGGCATTGGTATCAGAAACAAATAGGAAGCGGGAAGAAGCGCCCCTAACAAAAAGCATGAGACGACTTATTGTTGCCATCGTCGTGTTTACTTGCTGCGTAGCTGCACAGGCACAGACGCCGAACGATACAGAGCTTGGTAACCGTGTCGATGCGCTCGCGCAAAAATTGTTGGCGCGTCCGGTAGTTGGAATCTCCGTCGCCATCTCACGCAAGGGCCAGGTCATCTTCGCGCGTGGCTACGGCATGGCAAATCTGCAACACTCCGTCGCCGTCACCCCTGAGACAGTCTTTCACATTGATTCGATCTCCAAGAACATTCTGAGTGCGGTCGTCCTGCAGCTTGTTGAGCAACGTAAAGTCGAGCTGGACGCAGATGTCACTAAGTACGTGCCCCAAGCGCCGACGCACGGACGTCATGTGACGGTGCGACAACTGCTGAATCACACATCCGGAATTTTCAGCTTCACGTCGTTGCCAGAAGCTGAAGCTAATGAGCGACTGGATCTGACCCACGATCAGCTCCTGGCTTTAATCAAAGACAAGCCGGCGGATTTCGAAGCCGGCTCAGCATGGCGATACAACAACTCGGCTTTCTATCTTGCTGGCATGGTCGTCGAGCGAGTGACGAATGAAGAGTACGGACCGTATGTTCGTGAGCATTTATTCAAGCCGTTGGGAATGAACTCGGCGCAAATGTGCGACGCGCGAACTGTAGTACCGCATCTCGCTTCCGGATACGACCGCGATAAGGGGTCGATAGTCAACGCCGCATTCTTGAGTTGGAAGCTTCCGTTCGCGGCAGGCGCGATCTGTGCTACGGCAACCGACTTATTGAAATGGCAGACAGCGCTCGATGAAGGACGAGTGTTAAGCGCATCGTCGCAAAAGCTAATGCGCACTCCTACGATTTTGAGTGACGGAACTGCGATTGATTATGGACTCGGAACCCGGCTCGGGATGCTCGAAGGACATCGAGCATTGGGCCATACCGGAAGTGGCGGCGGATTTGCCAACGCACTTGAGTCATTTCCAGACGATCATCTGACCGTTGTTGTGTTGACGAATACGGAGGTGGGCGCCAATCCGGCGCTGAGTCTTGCGGCCGCTATTGCACGTCCATTGCTCGGACTTCCGGAGAAGAAGACTTTGCGTGATCTGCCGGTGCCGAACGAAGAACTGGCAAGCTTGTCCCCTGGAATGTTTACATCCGATGAAGGTACGGTCGAAAACTTTGGGCGAGATGGCAAGCTGTTCTTTCGCGCTGTCCCGTCGCGTGCTGAAGGCCCCATGTTGAGGCAGGCTGAGAATGTGTATGCCGTCAGTGAGGATACGGAAGTCCACTTTGTCATCAGCCAACATCGCGCGACTTGGGCCATCGTTTATACAGGCGGGTTGATGATGGATGCGGTCCGGCGCGTGAAATAGATTTACCACTCCTTACAAATCAGCAATCACAATCTTGGAACTGAGAGTCTTGTGCACCGGACACTTACTCACGATTTCCTGTAAGCGATCCAACTGCTCCGTTGTCAGTTCACCTTCAAACGTCACCTCACGTTCAATTCGGTGAATATAACCCTCTTCGTCTCCTGTGCACTCCTGACAATCTTTCGAATGAACTCGTCGTTGTGTGAGCTTGACGATCACTCTACTAACCGGCCATGCCTTGCGACGTGCATACAACGTCGCGGTCATCGAAGTGCAAGTGCCAAGTGCGGCTAACAAGAGGGTGTAAGGATCTGGTCCAGCATCATCGCCGCCTGCTTCGATTGGCTCGTCTGTGATGAATGTGTGATTCGCTCCGTACTGAATCTGATTTTGCAAGTTCGTGAGCGAGGTAACGATTACTTCCGACATACTCACCTCCCCAAGACACGGTTTGACAGGATTTCAAGATTTCAGGATTACAAGATCACGCAAATGAGATTGTTGCCCTTTGATTTATTCTTCAATCCTGTCATCTTGTCATACTGTAATCCTGTCGATAAACTCACCCGCGTTCAAAATAATCTGACTCTCGTCACTAATTCTAATGAAGATTCACGAATATCAAGGCAAAGAACTGTTGAGAAAGTACGGCGTGGCGGTGCCGCGTGGACTCGTCGCTCGCACAATCGAGGAAGCATATCAAGCTGCGAAAGAGCTCGGGACCGACGTCGTCGTTGTCAAAGCGCAGATACATGCAGGCGGGCGCGGCAAGGGTGGCGGTGTAAAGATCGCGAAGAGTGCCGATGAAGCGCGCGACCTTGCGAAGCAAATGCTCGGAATGAATCTGGTGACACATCAAACCGGACCTGAAGGTAGAAAAGTGCGCGTGCTTTTGATTGAAGAGGGACTGCCGATCGATCGAGAGTTTTATCTTGGCATCGTGCTCGACCGCGCGTCCGGTCGCCCGGTCTTCATGGGCTCGTCTGCCGGTGGCATGGATATAGAAGAAGTCGCCGCGAAGACACCCGAGAAGATTTTGAAGGAAACGATCGATCCGGGTGTTGGCTTTAGATCTTTTCAAGCGCGAAAGCTGGCTTTCGGCCTTGGAATTCCGGGACCATTAGTGAATGAAGCGGTGAAGTTCATGCAAGCTCTCTATAACGCGTATGAAAAGATGGATGCTTCGCTGCTCGAGATCAATCCATTTCTGTTAACGAAAGACAACCGCTTGATCGCACTCGATGCGAAAGTGAATTTCGACGATAACGCGTTGTTCCGTCACAAAGAGTTTCTCGACTTGCGCGATCTGAATGAAGAGGAGCCACTGGAGATTGAAGCCTCGAAGTTTGACCTGAACTACATCAAGCTCGACGGAAACATTGCCTGCATGGTTAACGGTGCAGGTCTCGCAATGGCGACGATGGACATCATCAAACTTGCCGGCGGTGAGCCGGCAAACTTTTTGGATGTCGGTGGCGGCGCATCGCAGGAGCGTGTCCAAGCGGCATTTCGGATTCTGCTCGCTGATGAAAACGTGAAGGCGGTGCTGATAAATATCTTCGGCGGAATCGTGCGCTGCGACATGGTGGCGCGTGGCGTTGTCGAAGCAGCAACGAACCTGAAGATCAAGGTGCCGGTGGTCGTCCGACTAGAAGGGACTAACGTAGAAGAAGGACAGCGCGTGATTCGCGAGTCAGGATTGAATTTTACTGTGGCAAACGGAATGAAGGACGCGGCGGAGAAGGTTGTGGGGCTAGCCGCGTAAAGAGAAGAGACGGGGAGAGGGGGAGAAGGGGTGACGGGGATGGGGACGCCGTGATTGAAGGAAGCGACACATTCGGTAACGAGAAGGAGTCCGTAAACGGATCTATTCGCCCCGTCTCCCCGTCTCCCCGTCTCCCCATCTCCGCATCTTCCCGTCCCCGTGTCGCTGTGTCCCCCCGTCTCTCCATCTTTTGGAAATGGCTCGTCCGGGTCAGCCGGTTTGGTCTCGCGGCGTTGTTTATCTTCACGGCGATTGCGAAGCTGGCCGTCATTCGCGGATTTGTCGATAACGTTGGACAGCTTCTTACTGGCTCAGGCTTCAATGCTGCACGTTGGTCCTGGCCCGCGACGATTGGCGTGATTGCAGTTGAGTTCTTGATCGCGATGTTGTTGCTGGTTCCAAAGACGGTTCGATTGGGCGCGCTTGCAGCTGCGGCGTTGCTTACATTCTTCGCCGGTTATGCGCTGTATTACGTCTACGCACTACACGGTGAACCACTCGAATGCGGTTGCTTTGGTGGAATCATCGCCAGTCAACTCGGCGTCAGCACCGCACTCAGAAATCTTTGTCTTTTACTACCAGCGTTTATTGTTTGGTTTGGCTATCGAAGAACAGTCAGTACCGAAACGCGGTAGCGTCGGGTCTGCGTTCCGATGCCGAGCCCGACAAGAAACCGGACCCGACGCTATCCCGACGTGTCGGGATACTGACTATTTCGCGATTCACGATTCCAGGAGGAACAATTGGCGAGCATTACATTCTGGGGCGGGGTTGGAACGGTAACAGGTTCGAAGTACTTAATTGAAACTGAAAGAGCTCGAGTACTTGTCGACTGCGGATTGTTTCAAGGCCTCAAGGAGCTTCGTGAACTCAATTGGCAGGATCCGCCGTTCGACGCGCGCTCACTCAACGCGGTTCTCATAACTCACGCGCACATCGATCACACCGGCTATCTCCCGCGACTGATTCGCCACGGCTTTCATGGTCCAGTCTATTGCTCGCGCGGCACTGCCGACCTGCTGAAAATTCTGTTGCCCGACGCAGCTCGTCTGCAGGAAGAAGATGCCGACTACCGAAATCGTCACCAGGTAACTAAACACGCTCCTGCTCTTCCGCTCTACACTGAAGAAGATGCCGAAGCGACGCTTCGACTCATCCATCCTGTCGAAAACACTGGGGAGCGAATTGAAGTTGCGCCAGGTGTGATCGCCAGCTTCCGTATCGCAGGCCACATCCTCGGCTCAAGTTTGGTCCTGCTCGAGTTAGCAAACGCAGGCGCGACTGGTCAGGGCCGACGCGTTTTATTTTCAGGTGACCTGGGGCATTACGACCAGCCGATCATTCGCGATCCAATGGCGCCGCCCGGATGCGATTACCTTCTGGTTGAATCGACGTACGGTGATCGATTGCACGATCCGGAAAACCCCAAGATCGGTTTGGCACGAATTATCAATGATGCAGCGAAGCGTGATGCTCCAGTCCTGATACCAGCGTTTGCCGTTGGTCGGACACAGGAGATCCTCTATTTGATTCGCGAGTTGGAGGATGAGAAGGCAATACCGGTGCTACCGGTGACAGTCGATTCCCCGATGGCTGCGGCGGCGACGCGAGCTTATGCGGCGCGCACGGAAGAACAGGACGAAGGGTATGCGAGCGTGCTGGGTCTTCAACGTCATCCGCTGCAGACTCATTCGATGACTACAGCGACTTCAAAAGAAGAATCGAAGCGCCTCAACGATTCACGTGGGGCTCGAGTGATCATCAGTGCTTCAGGAATGATGACAGGCGGTCGTGTCCTCCACCACGCCCTACGCATGGTGCCTGATCCTGAGACGACTTTGGTCTTTGTTGGATTCCAGGCAGCGGGCACCACCGGACGACGAATTCAGGACGGCGAACAGCAAGTAAAAATATTAGGTCAATACATCCCGGTGCGTTGTCGCATCGCAAAGATTGGCGGGTTTTCAGCGCACGCGGATTGGAAGGAAGTGCTGCATTGGCTTGAAGGGATGGCATCAGGCACTCCGAATCGCACCTTTCTTACGCACGGTGAACCGTTGGCGGCGGCGTCCATGGCCGGTCATATTAAGGAGCGGTTCGGTTGGCAAGTGCATGTACCGCAGTATGGTGAGAAGGTTGAACTGTTGTGAAGAGAGCCGGTCCAGCGATTTCGAATTTCGGAATGCGGATTTCGGATTTCGATTTGCTGCAGAAGTCCGGAATTCACGGAGGCAACAAGCCCGGTAGAGTCCAATTCTCAACGTCATATCCACGAAATCCGAAATCCGCATTCCGAAATCCGAAATCATGATCGGTGGATCTGCTTTTTGGTCTTCAATGCGGCGTTGCTATACTCGCCGCTTCCGTACGCACCATAATCCTTTGTGAGGAGCATTCTTCTTGAGCGTTCTAGTCGATAAAAATACGCGTTTGGTTGTGCAAGGCATCACCGGCAAGGAGGGCACGTTCCATACAAAGCAGATGGTTGAGTATGGAACAAATGTTGTCGGTGGTGTGACGCCAGGTAAAGGCGGCACAACTCTCGAAGGCATTCCCGTTTTCAACACCGTGGCCGATGCCGTCAAAGATGCAGGCGCGAATGCGTCTGTGATTTATGTTCCACCAGCATTCGCAGCTGACGCGATCATGGAAGCCGCAGATGCCGGCATTCCCGTTGTCGTTTGTATCACCGAGGGTATTCCTACTCTCGACATGGTGAAAGTGCGGGAGTATCTCAGCGATAAATCGACACGGTTAATTGGTCCAAACTGTCCAGGAATCATTTCGCCGGGCAAGTGCAAGATCGGAATCATGCCGGGACACATTCACCGTGAAGGAAACATCGGTGTTGTTTCGCGCTCCGGGACGTTGACCTACGAGGCCGTCGGTCAATTGACAGCACTTGGGATGGGCCAATCGACTGCAATCGGAATTGGTGGCGACCCGATCGTTGGCACAACACACGTCGACGCGCTGCGACTGTTTCAGGAAGACGATGAAACTGAAGGCATCGTGATGATTGGCGAGATTGGCGGTACTGCCGAAGAAGAAGCCGCTGCATTTGCAGAGAAGAACGTGACGAAACCAATCGTTGCGTTTATCGCTGGCCAAACAGCACCACCGGGAAGACGAATGGGCCACGCGGGAGCAATCATCGCCGGCGGGAAGGGAACTGCGGCTGAAAAAATGAAAGCTCTGACTGCCGCAGGCATTCGAGTAGCGAAGTCACCAGCTGATATCGGACAGGAAATGAAAGCCGCTCTGTAGATGCTGGTTCAGTTTCAACTTTCTGCGCAACTGCGTAGCAAGTTCGCAAGTTCTTGCTTTTGTAAGAGTGTTTCCCGCAAAGGCGCAAACGAGCAAAGTGGAAAAGAGAATAGCGTCGATTCTTATCTTGGCTCCTTTGCGCCTTCGCGGGAAATGTTCGGTTGAGGCTGTACTGCTCTGCGTCCTTTGCGTCTCGGCGGTTATGTAAGTTGAGATGGGAACCGCAAGAGACGGAGCTTGCGCAGAGTGTGAACCATCGCGAACCAGACTTAAGAAGGCAAAGACCAAAGACCAGATCACAAATGACTAATCTTACTTTTGGAATCATTAAACCCGACGCGGTGCGCGCGGGGCACACCGGAAAAATCATCGATCGAATTCTCGATAGTGGTTTTCGCATCCGCGGACTGAAACTAATCCACATGAGCCGCAAAGAAGCGGAAGGCTTCTATGCTGTTCATCGTGAGCGTCCGTTCTTTGCAGGCCTCACTGAGTTTATGTCGAGCGCGCCATGTGTTGTGATGGCACTCGAAAAAGAGAACGCTGTGAAATCGTGGCGCGACTTGATGGGCGCAACAGATCCTGCCAAGGCTGACGAAGGAACATTACGAAAACTATTCGGAGGGTCAGTCGGAGAAAATGCCGTGCACGGATCCGACTCTGACGAGAACGCGGCGATCGAGATTGCCTATTTCTTTAGTCAACTCGAACTAGTTTGAGTAAGCCCCTATGAGGCAGTGTCCAAAGTGCAATGCGCAGTTTGACGATGCCTGGATGAGTTTCTGTCCGGAAGACGGAATGATTCTTGTGGATCCGTCGCTCGCAGGGATCAAAAGTTCTGCCGATCCATCTTCGTCAATAGAGTCAGAAGATCCAACGCTCGTGTATCGTCCGCCAGTCGAACCCGGAAGCTGGGCGCAGACTGAAGTCGAAACACCTTCGCAGCCGGTGTGGACTCCGCCTCCGGTTCAACCGGCTCCGCCTCCGCAATGGACTCCGCCTGTCCAAACTCCGGGGCAACCACAACCCTGGCGTCCGCCTCCACCACCCCCGTATGTGAAGTCGCCGAGTCCGGGAATAGCTGTCGGCTCTATGATTGTCGGTATAGCGAGCCTGGTGTTTGGTGTGTTGTGTTTCGGGCCGGTGATCGGAGTTGTAGCTATAGCCCTCGGAATCGTAGCCTTAACTCAGAACAAAAAAATGCCCCAACACGTAGGTGGCAAGGGGTTCGCTGTTGCAGGTATCGTGATGGGCAGCCTGAGCCTTTTGTTATACGGCGGTATGATTCTGTTCGCCATACTCGTGAACTTGGTTTGATCGATGAAGCGTTGTCCCACTTGTCAAAGAACCTACACGGAGCAGAACCTCAGTTACTGCATCGACGACGGTACGCCGCTAGTTGAGGTCGTTGACGACGACACAACTGTCGTTTCGCCGAAACAGCAGACGACAGCAGATACGTCGAACGATTGGAATGCAGTTGCTTATCGTCCGCCAGGTGCATACGTCCCTCCAGACACAAGGAAGAGAAGAGTATGGCCATGGGTGTTGGGGCTTGTCGGACTGCTTGTCCTGGTTATTGCCGGTCTTGCCATCGCTGCCGTGCTAGTTCTGCCGGGTATGATGCGTCGCGCCAACAGTAATGAAACCGCGACGGAGCGATCGAATCGCAACAGCGATGTTCCGACACCAACTCCGCGGAGCTCGCCCTCAGTTAACGCGAACAGCGAGATTCCGGCGAACGCAAACTCGAATGCGAATGCGAACGCCAACACGAACACAAGCGATGCTCCAACCGACAAAGAGTTAGTGCTTTCGCAGTTAACGAACCTTGAACATGAATGGACTGTCGCGAATCTGAATGCGGACAAGAAGAAGTTGCAACAGATCCTGGCGGATGATTATGTTGGCCCATCGAGTACTGGTGGTGTCGAGGGCAAGCGCGAGTACATTCAAAACATCCAACGCGACACGTCCGTTCAGAAATGGGACTTCGACAATCTGAAAGTGACACTGCGCGGCGATCGCGCTACGCTCAGTGGACAGGTTCGCCTGACGCGGAACAATGACGTGGAGACTTACGATTTCACGGACAAGTTTGTGTGGCGCGACGGCCGCTGGCAGGCGACAGGATCAGTAGTGACGAGGGCGTAAAAAAGTATTCAGTACCCTGCGCGGTAGCGCATGGCCAAAACTCGACGTAGCCCACCTGTCACGAATATCGCCGCTTGAGTTGTGACCATCCGCTACCGCGCATGGTACTGAATACAAGTTTAAGAGGTAACGATGTCAATTATCACTGACGTGATTGAGTCGACGAAGGCCATCATTCAAGGCATGGGCGTAACCCTGTCTTACATTCCAAAGCGCAAGTGGACAGTTGAATATCCAGACGATCCGGTAACCGTCCAGCCGAGATACCGCGGCCAACATTTGCTCCACGTGGACGAGCTAGGGCGCGAGAAGTGTGTCGCCTGTTTTTTGTGTGCCGCCGCCTGCCCATCAGAATGTATTTACATCGTTGCCAAAGATGATCCGCGACCGCCAGACGAGCGAATCGGTGTCGACGAACGTTATGCTGAGGTTTACAACATCGATTACGGCCGCTGCATTTTCTGCGGCTACTGCGTTGAAGCTTGTCCCAAAGACGCAATCACTCATGGTTACAACTTCGAGCTGTCCGTTTACAGTCGCGCTGATCTGCTCAAGACCAAAGACGACTTGCTAATCACCAAACAAGTGCAGTCGAAAAACTACCGCGTCGCGACGTCTGATGAAGACGTTGACTCCGAATACAAAGAAGTCTGATCAACTATTGTCTTTGCGTGACGTGGGATTTCGGATTTCGGAATGCGGATTTCGGATTTTGCGTTAACGTCATCGTTGAGGCTTGACCTCTGTTAGCAAGCGATATCCGCAATCCGAAATCCGAAATCCCCCCGACAGCATAAGACACTCCTGACGATGCCTCTTCGCGAGTTCCACTTTCAATGGGCGTTTGAGTTCAACGCAAGTCCCGAACAACTCTGGCCGTTTGTTGCTGACACGAATCGTTTCAATCGCGACACAAAGGTCCCGCGTTTGGAAATCGATGACGCAGGGAAACGGTTGCCTAATGCGCGGCGACGAATGCGGCTCTCCATCTATGGCATGCCTATCGAATGGGAAGAACAGCCATTTGAGTGGGTGAGACCACGTCGCTTCGGCGTCGAACGGATTTATTCGAAAGGCCCAATGTCGCGTATGCGAGCGCTTGCGGAACTGACGGAGACTGAAAGCGGCGGGACTAAACTCACTTACGATGTGTGGGCCACACCGCGCAACGTACTAGGTTTGGTTGCGATTCCTTTGCAGATTCGTTTGCTGACGGCGCCGCGATTTCGTGCCACCTTCAAACGGTATGGTGAGCTTGCAACCGCTCCGATTCAGCCTGCAATACCTAATAGTACCGGGGTGAGCGACTTGGATGATCAGCGCTTGTCCGTACTCAAAGAAAAGCTTGTTGCCAATCTTCAGAGAGAAAAGTGCGATACGAGTTTAGAAATCGCGAATCGGCTGGTCGAGTTCGTTCGCAGTGGCGATGATTTCGCTGTTGCACGAATCAGAGCCTACCAACTCGCAGATGAATGGCATGAGGATCGTCGGACAGTGCTGGGAGTTTGTCTGCTTGCGACGCGAGCGGGAATTCTCGATTTGCAATGGGACATCCTTTGTCCACACTGCCGTGGAGCGCAGGTGAGCGAGTCGTCATTGAAAGACGTTTCAAGTGGTGTGCATTGCCGGACGTGCAGAATCGATTTCACTGCCACCTTCGATCGTTATGTCGAGCTAACCTTTCGACCGAACGCAGCGGTTCGTCGTGTGGACGTGACTGAATACTGTATCGGCAGTCCTGAGCGTACGCCGCATGTTGTCGCACAACAGCTGCTGCACGCTGGAGAGGTGCGGAAATTAAATCTTCCGCTGGAGCAGGGCGGTTACCGTCTGCGCTCGCTGGAATTATCTGGAGCGTTGCCGTTGAAGGTTTCGTCGGACGGTGCGCAAGCAGTGCGTCTCAGCGTTAGCGATGCCGGGTTCGATGATGAACCAGTGCAAATAAAGGAAAAGTCCGAGCTGGAACTGGTGAATGAGACTTCGGCCGAGCAGTTGTTTATTCTTGAGCGCACTGCGTGGACGGATCAGGCGACAACCGCCGCAGAGGTCACGGCATTACAGATGTTTCGTGACCTGTTTTCGTCAGAAGCTCTGCGTCCAGGCGAGCAGATCTCGGTCGGAACTTTGACTGTTTTGTTCACTGACTTGAAAAACTCCACGCGCCTCTATCGGGAAATTGGTGACGCTACAGCATTCGGTCGCGTAATGAACCATTTCGATGTGTTACGGAAGGCGATAGCTGAACAAGATGGGGCCATCGTGAAGACAATTGGCGATGCCGTGATGGCAGTTTTTCGCCGACCCGTTGCAGCGGTGCTTGCAGTTCGCCAAGCACAAAAGGAGTTGGCGAATCCAGCAGATGCGAAGCCGTTAACGTTGAAGGCTGGAATTCATACTGGACCATGCATTGCGGTTACGTTAAATGATCGCCTTGATTATTTCGGATCGACGGTAAATTTGGCCGCGAGGTTGGAAGGATTGTCGACGGGATCGGATGTAATCATTTCGGGGCCGATGTTTGACGATCCGGAAGTTGCGCGATTGCTGAATGACGGAACGGTTGAGGCTGAGGCCTTTGATATGAGCGTTAAAGGGTTTGATGAGGAATGTTTTCAATTGTGGAGGCTCAGATCGGGGCAGTAGCCCGACCCTCGGGGAGGGCCCCAACGAACAGCGAGCCCTCCCTGACGGTCGGGCTACTGCCCCGCCAGAGTCGGCCGAACCACAAAGCACAAAGAGCAAAGAACAAAGACCAAATGTCACTCCTATCCGCCAATCAAGTTTCCAAAATCTACCAGATGGGACAGACGAGTGTTGCTGCACTCAATGAAGTCTCAATGGAAGTGCGCGAAGGTGAATTCGTCGCAATTCAGGGAACGTCTGGCTCTGGAAAATCGACACTCCTCAACATGCTCGGCGGCCTGGATCACCCAACAAAGGGAGAAGTCTACTTCGCGTCGAAACCACTTGGCCCATTCAGCAAACGTGAGATGGCGCGTTATCGCCGTTTCTCGGTAGGCATGATTTTTCAGAACTTCAATCTGATTCCAACGATGACCGCTCGCGAAAATGTTTCACTCGCGCTTGCATTCGGTGGCCAACGCGGACAACAGCGACGCACGCGTTCGACCGAATTGTTGGACCGCGTTGGCCTCGGTGACCGCTTGATGCATCGACCCGCGGAGCTTTCAGGTGGCGAACAGCAACGAGTGGCCATTGCTCGAGCGCTCGCAAATAATCCGAAGGTGTTGCTCGCTGACGAACCAACCGGAAACCTTGACTCAATTCGCGCGCGCGAACTCCTCACACTGCTCCGTGAGATGGTCACTCGCGATGGTCTGACGATCTTAATGGTGACGCACGACCACGAGCTCGCCCAAAGTTTTGCCGACAGGATTATTTTTATGAAAGATGGCCAAGTAGTTTAGCGGTTAGATTTTAGTGCTTTGATCTTTGTACTTGATCACGGGTCGAATTTGTAAAAGTACAAAACAGTAAGAACAAAGTACAAAGCACACAGCCGAGGTGATGCTTATGAACAAACCCTCCAGCACGATGACACTCGAAGCGTTGCGATCAGTTCCGTTGTTTTCATCGCTCGATGACAAAAGCGCTACTGAGCTGCGCGAGCTGTTGCGCGAAACGCATGTCACAGGAAAGACGCGACTGTTCCGCGCCGGCGAAATAGGCGACGCGATGTATTTGATTCAGTCGGGTCGCGTGCAGATAAGCATTCGCGATGAAGATAAGAATGAAGTTGTGCTCGCGGAGCTGGCGCAGGGAGATTTTTTCGGGGAGATGTCGATTATTGATGGACGGCAAAGATCTGCCGATGCCTCAGTGCTCGACGACGCTACGTTGTCGGTTCTTTCCCGGGATGCATTCCTGTCATTCGTTCGTACGAATCCGGACGTGCCACTGAAGATGCTGGCAGCACTGAGCGAACGCTTGAGACGCACTGATGATCTTCTCCGGTCGAGAGTCACGCGCAACGTCAACGAAGAGGATGAGGCGCGTAGGACATTTGCAGACAGAGCCGCCGACGCGTTGGCGGAATTCGGAGGAAGTTGGAAGTTCATCGGTATAACTTCCGTGTTCATAATCTTTTGGATTGTTCTCAACTCCTACATTCTGATCAATGGTTTGGATCCATTTCCCTGGCAGTTTCTGGGACTGGTATTGGGCATCATCGCCGGCATGCAAGCACCAATCATCATGATGTCGCAGAATCGACAAGGTGATAAGGATCGATTGCGCGCCGATCTCGACTACCAGGTGAATTTGAAAAATGAATTGTCATTGGCGGAAGTGCTTCGGCGTTTGGATGTGATTGAGAGTGAGCGATTGCCAAAACTTTTCGAGGAGCAGAGCGCTCGGCTGGTTCAGTCGAACGCACGAGCAGAATAATGATTAAGGCGATCTTTTTCGATTTTAACGGCGTCATCATCGACGACGAGTTGTTGCAGATGAAGGCGTATCAGGAAGTCATGCGCGAGCACGGCATCGCGCTGACGAAAGAGTGGTACTTCTCTGCGCTGGGTATGGACGACGTCACGTTCGTGCGCTCGATGTTTGAGCGGTCAAACACACCGCTAACCGACGAAGTCTTACGGCAGGTGCAGATCAAAAAAACAGATCTTCATCGAAAGATGATTGAAGATGAGTTGCCATTGTTCCCGGGGGTTGTGACTTTTCTTAAGGCGGCCGCACGAGAGTTTTCACTGGGTCTCGTAAGTATGGCATCGACCGACGAAATTAGTTATGTGCTCGAACGTGCGAATTTGCGGCAGTTGTTTTCGGTATTTGTGATGGCTGGTGACGTGCCTGTTTGCAAACCCGCACCTGACTGTTACCGCTCCGGACTGCAGAAGCTAAACGAGAAGCGCCGCAGCGATAGGTTGTTGCCGGTATTGGCTAACGAATGTGTGGCGATCGAAGACTCGCCGCCGGGAATTGAGTCAGCGCGCGGTGCAGGCATGCGGACACTCGGTGTATTGAATACGGTTAGTGAAAGTGAATTGAGAGCGGCTGGGGCGGATGTTGTGACTCCGAGTTTAGCTGATTGGACCACGGATGCTGTGAAACTTGTGTATAGCTAATCTGAAAGCAGATGTGTGGTTTTCTGTTTCGGCGTTTTCACTCCGGTAGGAGTGGCATGTTTATTAGCAGCCTGATGACCCCGGAATCTTCATCGCGGTTAGGACGAGCGGACAAGAATGTTGTGACATTCAGATTAAAGCTCGGGTCCGCTCGTCCGAACCGGGATGAAGGTTTGTGTGATCGCGGATCTATAAACATGTCACTCCTAACGGAGTGAACCAAGGGCCTTAGACCAAGGACCAAAGACCAAGGCAGAGACCAATACAACATGAGCTTTCTCGACATTCTTCAGCTAGCGCTCCGGAATCTTCGTCAGGCGAGGTTGCGTTTTGCTTTGACGACAATGGGAGTCGTTGTCGGCGTCGCAGTAATTGTGACGATGATGTCGTTTGGCCTTGGTCTGCAGCAGAACATGCTCGGGCGGTTTAAGGCGCTCGATTTCTTCAACGAGATTCAGGTCTTTGGTCAGGGCCTTAACACGCTGGCGGGCATTGAAAGAGGGCGTGGAGATGGAGACCGTCGACGCGAGCGAGCGGACAAAGCTCCGACGCGGATTTTAGACGATGCAGGTGTTGCAGAGATTGCAGCAATCCCGGGCGTAGCTTACGTCGAACCAACTGTAAACTTCACAAACTACGTCCGCGCAAACGGAAAACTGCTAAGCCAGTTTGTTGGCGGCGCGAACATTCCAAACGAGGCTTCGCGTTTCAAACAGTTCACCGCTGGCAAGATGATCTCGGCGCCGAATGCCGACGAGGCCGTGGTCAC
This sequence comes from Acidobacteriota bacterium, assembly GCA_046765655.1. Taxonomy (GTDB): domain Bacteria; phylum Acidobacteriota; class Blastocatellia; order Pyrinomonadales; family Pyrinomonadaceae; genus PSRF01. The sequence goes on along the minus strand of JBKPMX010000130.1, from coordinate 7,016 downwards.
CGAGCGGTTCACCCGCGACTTTGGTTTTCAAAAGCCGGCCGACGCTGTCGGGCAAATGATTGAGTTGTTAGCTCCGTCAGAAGAAAACAACCAACCAGCTGCCAAAAAAGAGGAAGAAGAAGAGCCTCCGAACTTCTTTGGAATTCCTCTCGAAGACAATGGCCTGGACGAATCCAAATTGAACGGCATTGAAACTCACCAGTTCAAAATCACCGGGGTCCTCGGCGAGATCAAGGAAGGCTTGGGCCAGGGTGGGCTACGCGGCCTGATGCCGGGCGCAGGTGTTTATGTTCCTTTAGCAGCCGCACACGATTTGGCGGTGAAGCAGCGCGGCGCGATGGGTCAGGTTGCGTTGTCGTTGGCGCGAACGAAAGGGGCCCTTGGTGAGGGTCAAGTCGAAGGATATGAACTGGCAGTAGTCCGCGTTACGGATCCGGCGACGCTGACTGAGGTGCGTCGACAGATTACGGAGAAAGGCTTTGGCAGTTTCTCGATCATCGACGAGATCGAACAGATACGAACGGTGTTTCTGATCATCGATTCTGTCCTGGGTTTGCTCGGAGGCATTTCGCTTTTGGTCGCGTCGTTTGGGATCGCGAACACGATGATCATGTCAATCCTGGAACGAACACGCGAGATTGGAATCATGAAAGCAATCGGTGCAGAAGATCGTGAGATCAAACTGATCTTCTTCGTCGAGGCAGCAGTGATTGGTGTGTTTGGCGGGATTGTGGGGGTACTGGTCGCCTGGGCGATCGACGGTGTTGCGAATCGTCTCGCGTACCGGTTCATCTTGAAGCCACAAGGTGCTTCATTCATCGACTTCTTTTCTTTGCCGCTCTATTTGTCGCTGGGTGCGATCGTGTTTGCGCTGTTTGTCTCTATTGCCGCCGCCCTCTATCCCGCTTCGCGTGCTGCCCGCATCGATCCAGTGCGAGCGTTGCGCCACGATTGATTGTGATCCAAATCCCACCGACGGCAGTCGGTGGATAGTTCAAGTCCTTTCTACAACTGAGGCCAACCTTACCGGAGGCAGATCCCACCGACTGCCGTCGGTGGGATTCCAATGCAAATGAGTCGCTGTTAGTAGAAAGGATCTGAAGCATCCACCGACTGCCGTCGGTGGGATTAGGCGAACCGTTCCTTCATTTTCAAAAACGGTTGCTCGATTAAATAAAACGATAACGCAGTAATTCCAAACGCGATAACTGTCACCGCGATCAAGCGAGCCGCTGATGCTGCTTCAAAATTCGGACACACAAACTCTCTGACTGGCCAGTGCCATAGATAAAGTCCATACGACACGCGTCCGATCCAACGCAGTGGACCAAACCGCAAAGCTTTCAGAACGAGCGCCGGCGGCCACAACATCAACACGATCAAGACTGCACCCACTGACAGCGAGACAAGTGTAAACCCGCCCGCGTAGAGAAAGAGATCTTGTGATGTCGTCGTGACTGCCAAGGTAAGAATCGTAAAGCAGCCTAGTATCGCCATGATCTTCATGAGACCGCGGAACACATCATGCTGGGGTAGCACGTTCCACGAAAGCAGTAGCGCAACGAGGCAACCAACTAATAGGGCATCGGCTCGCGTGTCAGTAGCGTAGTACATTCGCTCAATACGCGCGCCACCCTCCATTAGTATCTTTCGGTTAAGAGCCGTCACTGCGATTGCCAATGCCACTAACAACAAGACAGTGCGCCGGCGCGTTTTCAGTTTGAGCAGCAGAATCAGTAGCAAGGGCCAAAGCAGGTAGAACTGTTCTTCAATCGCGAGTGACCAGGTGATACCCAGTGGTCCAACCTTCACGTGTTCGTTAAAAGCGAACACCCAGTTTGAAACGTAAGAAAGCGTCAGCAGTATTCCCTGGTACGTGAGTCGCGCTTCGTCGTGATTCAGGAACAAGAGTGCATAGATTCCTGTGCCCAGCATGAACGTGGCTACCGCTGGTCCTAACCTGAGGGCCCTGCGTATGTAAAACTTCTTGAGACTAATTGAGCCGCGCGTGTTTGCTTCCTGGACCAGCAGTGAAGTGATCAAAAATCCGCTTAAGACGAAGAAGATGTCGACCCCGAGAAAGCCACCTCTGACGACGGAAAAACCGAGGTGCAATAGCAGCACAAGCAGAATCGATATGCCGCGTAAGCCATCCAACTCGGGACGGTGGCCCAGCGTAAACGTCGTGTCGGTCGTTGAGGCGCGCGATTCGTCGACGATTAGCGGCGCTGCAGTAACGTGTGACATGAATTTGCGATGAGTTAGCTCCGGAGACTTTTCCGAAGCCTGTGCGCTGAAGTGTGGTAGATCTGGGCTATGGTCCGTGAAGTGCCCAGGCAAACCGATACTACCAGAACAACGGCGCACCCTGGCAAGATCTTTATGATCCATGGGGTTCGTTCATTCTGGGAACCTCTGCAAAGAGCAATCGACACTCGCGCGCGGGCGTTAACACTCAAAATGGCGGTGTGCTTCGCCTGTATCGCAGGGTTGTTGCTCTCACCAAAGCTCTGGCTTACATCACGGTCCTACCCACTCGTGCCGGTGTTTGAAAAGCTGCCCGTAATTCGGAGACCTATTGACTACCTTCTCCTAGCGGCACTCGCGGTCTTGCTCGCACTCATTGCGTTTTTAACACGTTCAATAAAATTCATCTTCGCCTTCTTAGTTCTCGCTGCTTATCTTTGCCTTGCGGATCAATCGAGACTACAGCCATGGTTCTACCAATACTGTGTGTTGTTGGCCGCGTGTGCGGTGTACCGGGAAAACAAGACCAAGCTTCTGAACACGGCTAGTTTGTTAATCGCGATGGTCTACTTCTGGAGTGGGGTACAGAAGATCGGTGTGGGATTTGTCGACCGCGTTTTCCCCGCGGTGATTAATCCTTATCTGAATACCTTGTTCGGTCGGCCGACCGCGTTACCGCGCCCGTTGATTGCTGCACTTCCGGTGCTGGAAGTGTTAATCGGTATCGGTCTCCTGACGCGAAGGTTCAGAAACATTTCGGTCTTGTTGGCCGTGCTGATGCACGTGTCGATCTTATTGCTGCTGATTCCTTTGAGACTTAACACGGTGATCTGGCCATGGAACGTCGCGATGCTCGTGGTCGTGGTAGCGCTTTTTTGGCGACGACATGACGTGTCGATGTCTGATCTGCTTGTCCCACGTGAAGCTCGCTTTCAGTTGATCGTCTTGATTTTGTTTGGCGCACTTCCATTACTTAGTTTTTTTAACCTGTGGGATTCGTACCTATCAGCATCTCTTTATTCAGGTGATTTTCCGGTAGCCGTGATTCGCTTCAACGACAGAGTTAGAGAACGGTTGCCCCCGGCTGTTCAAGACTATGTTGAGAACGGGAACGGCGAATGGTCCATAAATGCAATGAAGTGGTCGCTCCGTGAGTTGAACGTTCCGGCGTATCCCGAACCGAGAGTCTTCAAAAGGATTGGGAAATCAGTTTGTGCTGTAGCGGAGGATCCGTCGGACGTACGAGTGACGATCTATTCGAAGCCGCATCGTCTAACGGGCGAGCGTGTCGCAACAACATTCTCGTGTGCGGAATTGTAAGGGTCGATTAATTGGGAGGCACGGGCACATTATGTTCAGGCCCTTGCTCCGTTCTTCACTCCGCTAGGAGTGACATGTTTATAGCCGCGGATACCCAAGCGACACATCGCGGTTCGGACGAGCGGACACAAGTGAGTTCCGAGATTACGACGGCATGTCCGCTCGTCCGAACCGCGATGTCTTATTGATGCGTGCGCGGGCTATAAACATGTCACTCCTAACGGAGTGAGAACACAAATACAGAATCAAGTTAGGAACACAAATAAAACGGTCACTCAACTCAACGCTTCAACTCAAAGACTTTCCACACTTATTACAGAACCGTGCAGTGTTGTCTTTCTGCCGCGCGCCGCACGAGGAACATGTCCTGCCAATCTTCAAGTTCGCGCCGCATGACGAGCAAAAGTCAGATCCAGCTACATTCGCTGCTCCGCACGTGCCGCAACGGCCCGGCAAAGGTGGAACATAACCGCCCGCTTTGCGTGCGATGTGATCTTCGATTATCTTCCACGCGTCTTCAGTGATGCGGTATTGCCAGTAAGCGCCGAGAGCTGCGAGCGCGAGCAACGGTGCGAAGACGATGGCGCCAACGGCTGCGACCGCGGCTTTGTCGAACCACTTCTGCATCCCGATTTCGACTCGCGTGCCACCCGCTTCCGGAGTGATCTTGATCGTCAGCGCTGAAGACAGGCCGGTGAGATCTCTCAGCGTGTTAGACTTGCGCGCCTGAACCACACTGGTTGCGGAAACTTGCATCGTTTGCACTTCATAATCGCTGTCAAAAAGATTCCGCAGCTCCGTTGTCAGTACCGCTACGTCTGCTTCCACGTTGGGATAGTATCGACTGTCCATCGGATATCGCCTTTCACTCAAACGGTTGTTCCCATTGTACGGCAACGCGAGAAGTATTGTTCACGCATTGGTGGATCGGTATAGGTGAACGCTTCACTTGGATGCAATGAATGAGGGAAGCTTCTCATCCCCAAGCGTTAACTTTGGGCTCCCGGTGAGGTGACAGACCGGTTAACCGGTTTACGTCGTGCCTGGCGAGAAAGCGTTAAGACGGTTCGCGAGGCTGCGCGCCAGCGAATAACTCTAAGCTTGCGGAGAATAAGAAGTTAGATCTTGGACAAGTGATAAGAAGTTGGACCATTGAAGATCGGATGGGAAAAATACGTATGCGCATTTTTCGTGGCGGGGTTTTGTTAATCCTTCCGCTAGTCATTCTTACAATCGTCACACGTAGTGGCTCGACGCAAACATCAACTCTCGACGGGTTTAGTGATGAAGCAGCAACTGCTGAGCGCAGAATCGAAGCACAGTTTCGATCCGTTCCGTCGCCCGCATCCGCAAAAGAACATCTGAGACGACTTACTCTCGAGCCGCATATCGCAGGTACCAAAGAAGACTACGATACCGCGGTGTACGTTCGCGATCAGATCCGGTCCTATGGCATCGGGGCGGATTTGCGCGAATACAAAGTGTGGCTGCCGTATCCAACTGCGACTCCGATTGTCGAGCTAGTCACGCCTGCACGTAGACAAAAGCTCCGCGTGACCGAAGCAGTGTTGCCGCAAGATCCATCGTCTTCGCGCTCGAACATTACCCCTCTATTCAATGGTTACAGCGCAACCGGTGATGTAACCGCTCCACTCGTTTACGCCAATTACGGATTGCCACCTGACTACGAAGATTTGAAGAAAGCCGGCGTCGATGTTCGCGGCAAAATCGTGATCGTCCGCTATGGCAATTCGTTCCGCGGTGTGAAAGCGAAAGTTGCGCAAGACAATGGCGCGATCGGCTGCATCATCTATTCGGATCCGGCTGACGACGGCTATATGCAAGGCGATGTCTATCCGAAAGGTCCGTGGCGGCCGGTCGCTTCGGGCCAACGAGGGTCAGTGCAGTATCTGTTCGATTATCCCGGCGATCCTTTAACACCTGGGAAGCCGGCAACCGAAGGTGTGCCGCGTCTGAAGCCTGAAGAGGCAACCAACCTCACGCGAATACCCGTGCAACCTCTTGCGTACGACGTCGCTCGTGACCTTCTTGCTTTGTTACATGGCCCAGTGAGGCCTCGTGGCTTTCAAGGAGGATTGCCGTTCGCTTATCACGTCGGTGGAACTGATGACGTGAAAGTTCATCTAAAGACCGACATGGATTACAAACAGCGCAGCATCTGGAATGTTGTTGCGCGAATCGAGGGCGCACCGGAAAAAGATCGTTGGGTGGTCGTAGGAAACCATCGTGATGCCTGGGTATTTGGGGCGGTCGATCCGAACAGTGGTTCGTCGGCGATGTTGGAAATTGCACGCGGACTGGGCCAGCTAATTAAGACAGGATGGAAGCCAAGACGCACGATTGTTCTGTGTAGCTGGGATGCTGAAGAGTACGGCTTGATTGGATCGACTGAGTTTGCTGAGGAGTTTGCTTCGGAGTTGCGCGACAGAGCAGTGGCTTACCTGAATCTTGACGCTGCTGTGTCGGGACCAAACTTCAGCGCATCCTCAGTCCCTTCTTTATGGAAGCTAATACGCGACGCGGCGAGGGACGTTAAAGATCCGAAGACCGGGAAGAGCGTCTATCAACAATGGAAGGATCGTGAGGTCACCGAGAGCTCGGATAAGGATCAAGATCCGCCAAAGGAAGTAACGATTGGACCGTTAGGTTCCGGTTCAGATTACACGCCGTTCCTTCAGCACCTGGGTGTGCCTTCAACTGATATGGGGTTCGGAGGTGACTACGGTGTCTATCACTCGGCTTATGACTCGTTCTACTGGATGGAAAATTTCGGAGACCCGGGATTTGTCTATCATGTTGCCGCCGCGCAATTGCTTGGAACGATGACGTTGCGATTGGCTAACGCGGATGCGTTGCCACTCGATTACAGTGATTACGCGACACAGATCCGCGACTACTTTTCTGAGTCTGTTAAGTTGGCGAGGCGGCGAAGTCTCGTGGTGGATGACAAACTCATGGTCTCTGCGCTTGATGATTTCTCGAAAGAAGCTGCGCGAGTCGAACGCATCCGGCAACAAGTGACGCGCCACGGGATGAGCGATTCAAAACTGCGTGCACTCAATGACGCGTTGATGCGCGTGGAGCGACAGTTCATTGACGAACGCGGCTTGAGAAACCGCAGTTGGTACAAACATGAGATCTATGCGCCGGGAATGTACACGGGATATGCGTCACAACCGTTGACAGATTTTCGCCAGGCCCTCGATGATCGTAGTTCTGCAAACGCGCGTGAGTCGTTAGCCCGGATCGTCGAGGCAATCAAACGAGCGACCGCCGTGTTGCGACAGGTAAATGACAACTAATTAGTTCAAGGGAAAGGGAGAGTAACGATGGTAACGATTTTTAGAGCATTTGCAGTGGTGGTGGTTTTGGGTATCTGCTTTCTGTCAGTCCCCTACAGTTTTGGACAGACAAGACCAGCACCAAAT
>JBKPMX010000129.1:0-10927 GCA_046765655.1 Acidobacteriota bacterium | reverse complement strand
AGCCACAAGCGTGGCATACCGAGCAACACTAAAGCGCTGCACGTTGGTCACGTAAAGCACTGTGATGACGCCCGTCATTCCTTCGCACGTTCTAATTATTACGTCTGAAATCAATAGTCGCCTCAGTGCTAAATGAAAAGTCCGCCACACTCCGGCAATGTTGATTCTTGTGAATACATTAACCGGAATATTGATCTTTGAGAGAAACAGCATTGCGATGACCGCCAACAGAAGCGTGATTAGCAGGCCGACACGAATGCCTTTAACGACACCAAGTGATGTGATCAGAATGCCACCAACGATCGGCGCGATCACGATCGGGATGCGCTTGAGAATTGATTGGAGTGTGAATCCCATCGCGCGACGCTCGCGAGGAAGCGCATCGGCGATAATCGAGAAGATTGCGGGCGAAGCCATGCTCTGCCAAGCCATAACGAATGCCAAACCGATGAACAGGTATGGCCAGGAGGAACTCAGCAGGTAGATCACGTAACCGGCTGCGGCAATAGCAACAAAGCTCAAAAACGCGCGACGTCGTCCCAAACGATCGGCGAGCCACCCACCGGGATATTGATACATCGCGTCCAGAAAATCTTGCGCGGTTCCATACAAGCCGACGATTGGAGTACTGGCGCCTAGCGCTTCGAAATACTTGGGTATGAACTTCTTCCATAACTCTTCGCCAAGGGCGAGAATGAAGACAGTCGCCGACGCGAGAGAAACGTTCCGCTCGAGACTTAGATAATCGATCGTCTTGCTATGCCACGTTCTAGTCTCTTCGATTGGCCCAGATTCGTTCATTAAGTTCATTCCCGCATTCAGGCCGTCTAACCATTGTGTCGGCCTTATTTGAATTTCTCCACACCGGCGATAGAACCAAACTGCCGGATCGAATAGTATTACCGCTACCTAAGTTTGATACCCCTGATTTTCCCCTGCCGGCGAAGAACTGATAACGGTAATACGAAAGGGAGATGCCATCATATGTCACAACCAACGCCAACGGTCGCCCCAGCCAAAGAGGTGAAGGCCCATCCAGCAAAAGCCTTCGGAGCACAAAGCGCTGATTCTGATCTCGCCGCATTATCGATTCCGCGGCGCGAGCCATTGCCAAAGGATGTTCAAATAAAGATTTTGTATTGCGGAGTTTGTCATTCCGATCTCCATCAGGTGCGGGACGAGTGGCACGAAGCGATGGCGACAGTTTATCCATGCGTACCCGGGCACGAGATAGTCGGCCGAGTTACCAAAGTCGGAAGCGATGTAACGAAATTCAAGGAAGGAGACCTGGCTGCGGTTGGTTGCCTGGTCGATTCTGATCGGTCATGCGAAAACTGTCGAGACGGACTTGAGCAGTACTGCGAAAACATCGCGACCTTCACTTATAACTCTGAAGACAAGATCCTCGGCGGCGTGACTTATGGAGGTTATTCGCAGAGTATCGTCGTCGACGAGGCGTTTGTCTTAAAAGTGAATGAGAACGCCGATCTTGCGGGGACAGCGCCATTGCTCTGCGCTGGCATTACAACTTATTCACCGCTACGTCATTGGAATGTTGGTCCAGGCCAGAAAGTTGGTGTAGTTGGCCTCGGAGGGTTGGGCCACATGGCTGTTAAGTTTGCGAGTGCCTTTGGCGCGCACGTTGTTCTGTTTACGACCTCACCTGGCAAAACAGAAGATGCAAAACGGTTAGGAGCAAATGAAGTCGTGCTGTCGAAAGATGCGGATGAAATGCTGAAGCACGAGGCCAGTTTCAATTTCATTCTGGACACGGTTTCGGCGCAGCACGACTTGAATCCCTATCTTTCGTTGTTGAAGCGAGATGGAACGTTGACGCTTGTTGGAGCTCCGCCGAAGCCGTTACCCGTGTCGTCGTTCAACTTGATCTTCGGACGACATCAATTAGCTGGCTCAGGAATTGGTGGCATCCGCGAAACTCAGGAGATGTTAGATTTCTGCGCCGAGCACGGCATCACGTCCGACGTTGAGTTGATTCCGATTCAGCAGATTAATGAAGCTTACGACCGTTTGTTGAAGGGTGATGTCAAGTATCGGTTTGTGATCGATATGGCCTCGTTGGACTGAGACAAAGCGAGTACTACCTCGGTGCGAAGCTAAAGAAATGTCGGCCGCAGATCTACGCAGATAGACACAGATCAAGAATAAACGGCAATCACTCAGCTCTCTGATCTGTGTGCAGCTGCGTTTATCTGCGGCCCTGTTATTCACGTCGCATCTCTGCACTTAAGCCGCATTAGGAGAACCCTTGCTCGTTTCTGACTTAGAGACTCCAGCCGTCGTCGTTGACCTCGACGTGATGGAACGTAATCTTTCGCGGATGGCTGAATACTGCCGAAGCCAAAACCTGAGCCTGCGGCCACACACGAAATCACACAAAATTCCAGACTTAGCGAAACGACAATTGTCGCATGGTGCGCGAGGAATCACTGTCGCAAAGATCGGTGAAGCGGAAGTCATGCTCGGCTCAGGGATCACCGATATCCTGCTTGCCTATCCGATCATCGGAAAAGGAAAGGCGGAGAAACTCGCGGGGCTTGCGACGAGGGCCAACATCACCGTCGCGCTCGATTCTCTGGAAGCAGCTCAGGCGATCTCCCACGAGGCTAGCGCTAACGGCGTGCACATTAGCGTGTTGTTAGAGCTGGATGTTGGTTTCAAACGTTGCGGAATTGCTGATGAAGACGAAGCTTTGACTCTCGCGCAGAAGATCTCCGATCTGACGAACGTAGACTTCAAGGGTTTGATGTTCTATCCAGGTCACCTGCAAGCGTCTGCAGACGAACGTGCGCAATTGAGAGTCGCTGTGAATGACTTGCTTAGCCGAGTATTGGGGAAATTAGAAGGTGCGGGTTTGCCGGTACAAACGGTAAGTGGGGGATCGACGCCGACAGCTTCGGAGAGTCACCTGTTTGTTGGAGTTAATGAAATCCGACCGGGCATGTATATCTTTAATGATCGCAACATGGTGGCTGTTGGTGTTGCAGAGGTGGAGGATTGTGCGCTCTCTGTTATCACAACTGTTGTGAGCAAGAGCGTGTCGGGACGTGCGATCGTTGACGCGGGATCAAAGACGCTGTCGTCTGATCGATACCAGTTAGGTGATGGACTTACTTTCGGGCTCATCAAGGAAGACCATCAAGCCGAGCTCGAGCGTTTAACTGAAGAGCACGGCCACTTGAACATCAGCAAGTCGTCGCGTGAATACAGAGTGGGGGAGCGACTGACTATCGTGCCGAATCACGTCTGCAGCACTGTTAATATGCACGACAAGCTCTACGGTGTTATTGGTGAACGAGTGGAAACGATTTGGGAGGTCGCCGGTCGCGGAAAGGTGCAGTAAGGATTAGAGGGGAATGAAGCACAATTCAACTTCTCATTCTCCCCAAGCTTTAGCTTGGGGTAAGCCGTGGAGTCAGATATTTGTGAACCGTTTCAACGGTTTACTCTTTTGAATAACCACATGACCCATAGACAAATTCGAAAAACCGTTAAAACGGTTCTCTAAACCAAATCACGCTGGGGGCCCCCAAGCTAAAGCTTGGGGAGAATGAGAAGTTGAATCTTCACACCATCATGATCAGTCATTCCTTTCAATAGAACCCCCAAGGAGAACAGCTTGACTCAAACTACGCCGAAGCACACGTCGCTGAAACCAGTCATTCTCTGCCTGTTACTGATCACACTCGCCGCTCCGTCCTTTTCTCTCTCTACCGCAAAAGAGACCTACGACATCGTGATTTTGAATGGACGTGTGATCGATCCCGAGTCTGGCCTTGATGCGGTCCGTAATGTGGGCGTCTCTGCAGGAACGATCAAAGCGATCACCAGCGATTCTCTAAACGGCCGCACAGTCGTCGATGCAAAAGGACTGGTCGTTTCCCCAGGGTTCATTGACCTTCATCAGCACGGCCAGGATGAAGAGAATTATCGTTACAAGGTAATGGACGGAGTAACGACCGCGCTGGAATTGGAAGTCGGCACTGGCGATGTCGATCGGTGGTACGCCCTGCGTGAAGGAAAAGCCATCATCAATTATGGCGTGAGCATCGGGCACCTCGCTGCGAGGATGGCAGCGATGAAGGATCCAGTAGAGTTCCTGCCTACCCACGAAGCCGCAAGGCGAGCAGCGACTGACGCTGAGATTTCCGACATGAAAGCGTTTCTCGAACGAGGGCTTCGCCGCGGTGCAGTCGCCGTTGGATTTGGGATTCAGTATGTGCCTCAAGCTTCACACTGGGAGATCCTGGAGATGTTTCGAGTGGCGGCACAGTTCGGGGCCTCTTGTCATGTGCATTTGCGCAACGCGGGATTGAAGGAACCGGCAAGCAGTACTCAGGCCCTTGAAGAAGTGATCGCAGCTGCAGCAATCACCGGCGCACCGCTCCATGTGGTCCATGTCCAAAGCACTGGTGGTAAGAATACCGCGAAGCTCCTGCAGATGATTGCTGAGGCGCGGTCCCGTAAAGTCGACGTCACAACCGAGTGTTACCCGTACATAGCCGGAATGACTGACATCAAGTCGGCGATCTTTAATGAAGGATGGCAAGAAGTTTTTGGAATCGGTTACGGCGACTTGCAATGGGCCGCGACGGGTGAACGATTGACTAAAGAAAGTTTTGAGCGGTACCGGAAGCAGGGAGGCATGGTCGCAATATTCTCGATGACTGAAGAGGTAGTAGAGACGGCTGTCAAAAATCCTTTGACCATGATTGCAAGCGATGGAATTTTAGAGAATGGAAAAGGACATCCACGAATAGCCGGCACTTACACACGCATTTTGGGCAAGTATGTTCGAGAGCGACGTGCATTAACGTTGATGGATGCATTGCGCAAGATGACGCTCATGCCGGCTCAGCGACTCGAACATCGTGTGCCGTCGATGAAAAATAAAGGAAGGCTGCGTCTTGGATCCGATGCGGATGTAGTCCTCTTCGATCCCCAAACGGTGATCGACAAATCCACGTACGACGAACCAGCGAAGTACGCGGAAGGGATGAAGTACGTTCTTGTTAACGGCGTTCTGGTTGTTAAGAACGGACAACTTCAAACCGACGTTCATCCTGGCCGCGCAGTCCGGGCCCCCTACTCAAATTGAATTCGATCTAATTCAGCGTTCGCCCGGCAACCGGATGGGCGTATCGGGGTTCGAACGACACGGATCAGTTGTCGTCTCAGATCTTCGCCGCGTGCGTGCGGTTGCAGCGAGTGTTCTTTCATCAAGTTTTGCGAGTGCACACTCGTGCTCGACCACTCGGGTCTGCAACGTCTGGAATTCCGAACGTAACAAAGCCCAGTCGGCATCACTAACGCCGCGAGAGTCGCCGAGTCGCGACTGCTGCTCGATGCCGCGCAACCGATTCTCGATAAAATTTAATCGTGTTTCCAATTGACTGAAGCGGCTCTCCAAACGGATGACATCCTGTTGTGAGATCGCGGAGTCACTACTCCGAGCTGCGAAACTAATCCTGAAAACGGCTACCGAACTTATAACCAGGACCAATGCCAGGAGCACAGGTCGCCACGTCCATGTGCGGCCATTCTTGTATTGCATAGATTCACCTGTTTGCACTGAAGACTAGTAACAATCCCATTACTCTACATGTGTGGCTATAACTTCACCATTTAACTGCTTCATGATCAAGTTCAGCAGAACTAAACACGAAACCAAAAAAGACGGCAGGCGCGATTACGCCTGCCGTCTAGTTAATCGTTGATTCTCACTGGAGGGTGGTTTTCCCCACTCAAGAGTTCCGGACCTTCAAAAGCCAAATACGATCCGATTGTTGAGCGCGGTGATGAAACTTGAGCGGGGAAAACCGCCCTCCAGATATCTGTTACTCGCTCTTGGTCTTTAACGCATTCAGCTCTTTTTCAACCTTAGCGATCTCGTCTTGAATCCCCGCTTTGATGTCCGAGTCTGTGACACTGGTCAACTGTTTCTTGAGCGCCATCGAACGCGCAACTAGCAACGCTTGATCAGCCGGCACGCTAATGTCAGGTGTTACACCCGTGCCTTCCCAATTTGTTTTCGTGATGGGACTGATAGCGCGTCCCGTGGGCACGAACATTCCAAAGTGTTCATTGATGCGGAAGACGCCGCCAGGGTGTGCACCGCCCCCAGTTGTCTCGCCAATGATTGTTGCCCGCTTCAGGTTTTTCAGGTTGTAAGTGAATTCTTCCGCGCCTGAAAAAGTCCGTTTGCTTGTCAACACATAAACGTCCTTGTTCAGATAGCGCTTGCCTGCTACTTCTTTCCGCGTCCAAAACTCATCGGTGCGGTTTCCTTCACGCCAGTAGAGATCATTCAAGTGAACGGGATCCGGGCCGAATAAGTAAGAACAGACCAGTGCAACCATCGCGGGGTTGCCGCCACCGTTGTTACGCATGTCGATGATGAGTGCGTCCGTGTTCGCAACAAAATTCATTGCGGCCGCAACTGTGTCCGCGCCGAGCTCCTCATCCATGAAGTTGACGAATTCGAGGTAGCCAATGTTGCCTCTCAAACGTTCGACCTTGCTGAAACCGTGATTGCTCCAATTGAGATCGCGTTTTCGTTGCTCGCGTTCCTCTGCCGTTGGTTCACGCTGTGGACCACGCTCGGGAATAGATCGATCCGAATAGCGAACGCGCAGATGTTTGTCGTGGCTGACGTCCTGAAGATCAGTGGTCAACTTGGTCGCAAATTGCTTCGCGCTGGTGATCTGATCGTATTCCTTCTTTGCCACGCGTTCTCGAATGGACTGCTCCATCTTTTTTGCAGTCTCGGGAAACACGTAAGAGTCATTAAGCCGCTTCAGAATCCCATCTATCACCTGCGTTCGTGTCGCGGCGTCGATGGTGAGATCGGGTTGCTCAGGTTGTTGTGCGTTAGCGACACCTAAGATTGAGAGTGCTAGAACGCAAAGCAGCGTCATACGAATGATGGCGCTGGAGGTGATTGATTTCGACATTGATAATTCTCCTTATGTTAATAGCGTCACTGTACTGTAGAGGAGACGTGTCGTGGCCCAGACGAGTCGTTAGGACACGATATTTCGCAGCGAACAAGAATCAGCGACTGAGCACTCCGCGCAGCATTACTTTTGCGACGTCGGAAGCTCGGCGTTCTACATCTTCACGTTTGCCTAGTTCACTAGTGCTCAGGCTGTAGGGCAGAAGTCCATTAGTTGCCTGCAGCAGTGCGTGCGCGGTGGCGTGGGCGTCGTCAAAACTCAACTCACCTGAATCACGACCGGCAGTCAGTACCTCGGCAAAGATTTGCGCTTCGGCTTCGAAGTACTGCGCACGTCGCGCGAGCAAGCCTGGTCGTAAAGCAGAGAGCAGATCATTGAGACTCTGGGTGTAGTGCTGCACGCTGTCGAAGCGAAACAGCACGCGAGTCAAGAGCATCCGTTGGAGTCGTTCAGCCACTGGAGCATCCGAGTGGGCAATCTCTCGCAACCGTTCCTTCAACTGATCGACCATCCGGTCGACCCTTGAAAGCACCACTTCTTCCTTGCTACTGAAGTGAAGATAGACAGTGCCCTTACCGATTCCGGCTTCGGCCGCGATGTCTTCAACGGTCATTTTCCGATAGCCAAAGCGGGCGAGAAGGCGGTCAGTGGCGTCGAGTATTGCCACCCTAACATCCTCCTTTGGCGCAATTGCGGCCATTTCTCGCTATTTGACTCCTGACCAGATTTGAATTCCAGTCATGTAAGACGCATTGGACGGGAAAAAGTTCCCGGATTTTTTGTGATTGGTCGCGACGAATAATCGCAACAAAAGGAGAGTATGTATTCCCTCGCCAATAACTGATTAGGAGGAAGTGATGCTAGTCCAATGGAACAAAGATGCCGATGCGGCACTCTCCGAAGCTAAATCAAGTAAGAAACCTGTGCTCGTTGACTTCAGTGCGGCGCCGGCTTGAGGTGCATGCGCTCGGCTGGAAGCTGAGTCGTACAGCGATCAAGAGATCGCGTCTTTCATCAACGAGAATTTCATTCCTCTCGAAGCCCACATCAAAGAAAACCCCGCTTACTTTCATCGATTCGATTCAGTATGGACTCCCAGTGTTGTGTTTCTGGATTCCGATGGAGTTGAACGTCGTCGGCTCGAAGGCTACTTGCCCAAGGAAGAGTTTCGCGCCGAGTTGGAACTCGGTTTAGCCCGCGTGGCGTTCATGCACAAGAAGTGGGCTGACGCAGAACAACGGTACGGGCAGGTCGTCGAACGTTATCCCAACTCAAAGGCTGCACCTGAAGCGCTGTACTGGAAAGGTGTTAGTCACTACAAGGTGACGAATGATCACAATGTGCTGGGTCAGATGCCGGACCTATTCAAACAGAAATACCCCGATAGCATTTGGGCAATGAAGACTGCGGCGTGGAGTCACTAGCATTAGCTAACTAGTGGACTCACGTAAGGGTCCAACGACAGAACGGGAGCGAAGCGACCGATTGAACCAGCTGAGTACCTACAGCGTTGACAGCGGTCGCTTCGCTCCCGTTCTGTAATTACTTGTCTCAGCACGCGTACTCATTCCTCAGAGACGATTTTCTCATTGCTCGTCATCGTCGCGTTCGCGATTTCGATGGACCAGCAGGTGATACGTTACACCGTCCCAGGCGTTGTGAATGCCGATGAATAAAAGCAAGAGCGTAGCGGCAGCGATCACGAACAATGCCGGGGTTGGACGAGTGGAGGCCAGGAAGGCAGACAGGAAGAGCGTTAAGTATGACGCACAGGGAAGCAAGCAATGGAACAGCCAGTCTTCGAAGACGGGCTTGTAAGCGGTTTGCACTCTCATCCGTCGAGCTACAACGAACGCATAGACGATCCCGCTGAGACCCACGAGGCCCCAAACGATGGCCGCTGTTCCTGTTCCCGACCACGGTGCGCTCAGTACAGCTGACAACAATAAGGCGGCGCAGAAATGAACTACGCTCGGGGTGGCAAATGCGGCGCCGGCTTCCGCTGCACCGACGGGCGGCTTTTCACCAATGAGCGTGACTACAACAAACTGTAATCCAATCAACGCACCGGCAGACGAGCCGACGATTACATAGAAGCTGGTCCATTGGGCTAGTTCGGTCACGATCGTTGTCTAGATCTTTAGTGTAATCGTTTGAATTGCAAGATAGCTCAAGTCTCTGCGTAATCTCTGCGGGCTCTGCGTCTCTGCGGTGTATCTCCCAACCTGAACGTCCAAACAACAAAGGCGAAGCTCAGGGTTTCGAATGCGGTAATGTCGACGTAAAGCGCCGACGTAGAAGCGCAAGGGTTACGCAAACAGACGGCGACAATCTACTCTCGCCCTCACATCGTGTATCCCGGTTTCTTGTAAAGCTTATCCGAGTTGCGCACGATGTCCGGTTGATAAACCTTCTCCGGCCACTCTTGTGCTGTCACCTCTTCAATCGCCACAGATACTGACGCCTCTCTGCAGTTCAAAACACCCATTACATCTTTGACGATCTCTTCAGCGAGTCGAGCCTTTTCTGCTTCTGATTTTCCTGGCCAGAGTTTTACGATCACATGAGGCATTGTGGTTTCTCCGGTATCCCCTGATTACAGACCTGTGCTTCGCTGCATCGCTTCAGGATAACGGGCGCCTTCAATCGTTATCTTCGATGTAGCTCGATCAATTTCTTCCAAATCGTCTGACGTGAGTTCGACATCAACTGCACCAATGTTCTCCTCGAGGCGCGCCACTTTCGTTGTACCGGGAATCGGAACGATCCATTGCTTTTGAGCGAGTAGCCAGGCGAGCGCAACCTGAGCGGGTGTCGCTTTCTTCCGTTCTGCAATCTCACGCAGGAGTTCAACGACTGTCTGATTGGCGGTTCGAGCTTCAGAGGTGAAGCGTGGCAGGTTGTTGCGGAAGTCGTTTTTATCGAACGTCGTGGTCTCGTCGATCTTTCCGGTGAGAAAACCTCGGCCGAGCGGACTAAACGGTACGAACCCGATTCCGAGTTCTTCGCATGTTGGTAACACTTCCTCTTCCGGCGTACGCCACCAGAATGAATATTCGTTCTGAAGGGCGGCAACAGGTTGGACCGCGTGTGCGCGACGGAGCGTCTGCATTCCTGCTTCAGACATTCCGAAATGTTTTACCTTTCCTTCCTGAATCAGATCCTTCACGGCGCCTGCCACATCTTCGATCGGCACCTTTGGATCAACGCGATGTTGATAGAAGAGATCGATACGATCAGTGTTGAGCCGTTTAAGCGAAGCTTCGGCTACTTCCCGGATGTGCTCGGGTCGACTATCTGTGCCCGTTTGTTTTCCGTCGTTGCCAAAGGTGAATCCAAACTTCGTAGCAACGACGACTTGATCGCGGAACGGAGCAACAGCTTCACCAACAACCTCTTCGTTCTTAAAAGGGCCATACGCTTCAGCAGTATCGAAAAACGTTACGCCGCGCTGAAAGGCAGTTCTAATGAGTTTGATTGCATCTTGTTTATCCGGTGCCTGGCCGTATGCGAAGCTCAGTCCCATGCAGCCAAGACCCAACGCCGAAACTTCCAGATTGCTATTTCCGAGTTTGCGCTTTTGCATTTTGAACCTTCCTCCAAAGCCTCCTGTCGCAGCCTTCCTGACAACTGCGCCATCAAAACCAATATGTAGTGGTGACGTAAGAGTACTCCCGGACGGAACTTATTGCCACGGCGACTGCTCAGCGTACTCTGCAAAACTCTGAGTTCGCTGCGGCTCGCGTCCATCTTGCGATTCTCACCAAACGTCAACGTATTAGCACAGACGAATTCAGCAGTCAGTTGGCGGTAGCGACGATTGCAAGATTGAACGCGGAGTACGCGGAGACGCAGAGCACGCCAAGGTTACACAGCGAGTTCTATTTCGATCGTGTTTGAGAAATCCGAACAAGGGCGGCGTCCAACACCGGATCCTTTCTCTCCCTGTATTG
>JBKPMX010000128.1:0-65318 GCA_046765655.1 Acidobacteriota bacterium | reverse complement strand
CACCTCGACTGTCGTAATCAATGCTTACCTCCAGCCTTTGATGGGAACCTACCTGGACCGCATCACGCGATCCACGATCCTGCAAAGCACAAAGCGCAAAGCACCAGGCTCGCAATTTCGCGTGATGCAATCGTCTGGCGGAAGTGTGTCGGCAGATTTGGCGGCGCAAGAGCCGGTTCGAACGATCTTGTCTGGACCGGCGGGAGGTGTAGTGGGTGCTTTGCGGGCGGCGAAGGAAGCTGGCTTTAAAAATGTAATCACGTTTGACATGGGGGGAACATCAACCGATGTCGCGTTGTGCGGTGAGGGTGCTATCCGTACGACGAACGAAGCAGTGGTTGCTGGATTACCGGTCGCGGTTTCGGTGATGGACATTCACACTGTCGGCGCCGGTGGCGGTTCAATAGCGCGAGTAGATGAAGGCGGATCTTTGCGAGTTGGACCAGAGTCAGCTGGTGCCGATCCAGGTCCAGCATGCTATGGCGGCTCGTTCTTACCAACAGTGACGGACGCGCATGTAGTGTTAGGCCACTTCGGTGGCGTTGGATTGCTAGGCGGCGATTTTTACCTCGACGAGACGCGATCAAGAGTCGCAATCGGAGAACTCGCAGACGCAATCAGCACTGCATCTGGCAAGCGTTGCACCATCGAATATGCAGCGGAGGGCGTGCTTGCAGTCGCAAACACAAACATGGAGCGAGCGCTTCGTCACATCTCCGTAGAGCGAGGCCACGATCCGCGACAGTTTGCGCTCTTGCCTTTTGGCGGAGCCGGCGGATTACACGCGTACGATCTCGCCCGCGCGTTGCGAATACCGACGATCATCGTTCCAAGAGCGGGAGGTACGTTGTCGGCGCTCGGCGTGTTGGCTGCTGACGTAATTAAGGATCAAAGTCGCACGGTGATGCTTTCGCCGTCGAACCTTCGGCAGTTGGAGCGCACCTTTAAAGAATTAGAGCGAGAAGCGACGCGTGTATTGAGAACAGAAGGCTTTGCGAGTTCACGACAGCGTCACGAACGATCGCTCGCAATGCGCTACCGCGGTCAATCGTTCGAACTCGAAATACCAATCGAACACGGGGATGTGACGAAGAGTTTTCACAGAGCGCATCGGGATCGTTACGGTTACGCGCAGGACAGCGAAGTCGAGATCGTGAGTGCTCGATTGCGTTCGCTTGGCCTGGTGGATGATTTACCTCGGCAGTCGATTGGCCGGGCAAGACAAAAGCGTACGGTTACACCACCCCGAAAACACACAGCACATATGAATGGTAAAAAGATGAGCGTGGCTGTTTATAAGCGAGAAGAATTGCAGGCGGGTGTCGCCCTGCAAACACCGTGTATTGCTAGTGAGTATTCGGCGACGACTGTAATCCCTGAGCGTGCAAATGCATCGATCGATCGATATGGAAATTTGATTATCGCGATCAAAAAGTGACTACTAGCCAATGATGGCTCAAGGTACAAAAGGGCGATCACTCTAGTTTAAAGTGAATAGCGCAACATAAGAAGATTGCAGGTTGGGAAGGGTGGCTTGCCCACGCTCAAGTCGCAGTTGGTTCGATGTTGAGTGCAATTGATTCTTGAGCGGGGGCAAGCCACCCTATACACCTTCCCGACCTGCGATTTATTAACGTTGCGTTGTTTCAGTAGAGGTGAGCAAATGAGGTTTCGACGTCGAGTTCTTTCTTTTGAATTGAGTCGTTAGATGAGTTCCTTTGATCCGACAACTTTAGAAATTTATCGGGCGCTCTTCACATCAGTTGCCGAAGAGATGGGGATCGCGCTTCGACGGACGGCGTTCTCTCCCAACATCAAAGAGCGTCGCGATTATTCGTGCGCTGTATTCGACTCACGTGGTCGAGTAATCGCGCAAGGCGATCATATGCCGGTCCATCTTGGCTCGATGCCTATGGCTGTCGCCGCGGCGCTGCGTGAAGTCGATCCAAAGCCTGGTGAAGTGGTCGCGCTGAATGATCCTTATGCAGGCGGAACGCATTTGCCCGATGTAACTTTGGTGACGGGTGTCTTTGCGGTACGAGACGGGGGAAAGGGGAGACATGGGGAAGCGGAGGAAAAGAAAAATCGCCGTCTCTCCTCGTCTCCCCTTGCCCCTATCTCCCCTCGTCCTTTGTTCTACGTCGCCAATCGCGCGCATCACGCAGATATCGGAGGAGCAACGCCGGGCTCGATGGGGCTTGCGACAGACATCTACGGTGAAGGGCTGCGAATTCCTCCCGTGCGTTTAGTTCGCAACGGCCAGATCGATGCCGACATGATGCGTCTGCTGCTCGCGAACGTACGCGGCAATAACGAGCGGCGGGGTGATTTCGAAGCGCAGATTGGTTCGCTGCAAATCGGCGCCAATCGTTTGCTTGAGATTGTCGATCGACGTGGGGTACGTGAGACTGGTGAATATGCGAATCAGCTCATCAGCTATTCAGCGCGGATTATGCGCCAGGTAATCGACATCATTCCGAATGGAACTTACGAAGCTGAAGACTGCTTGGACGACGACGGCATAAACACAGAACCTGTTCGAGTGCGCGTGCGCATCGACATCAAGCGCGACAAAGCAATCGTTGATTTCACCGGCAGTGCTCAACAAGTCGCCGGCGCTATCAATGCGGTAGAAGCGATCACTGTCTCGGCTGTTTCGTATGTCTTCAGATGTTTAGTTGGCGCGGAGATTCCTGCGAGTGCCGGTCTGATGGAGCCGATTGAAGTGATTGCGCCACAGGGTACGGTCGTTAACGCACTGCCACCAGCGTCAGTTGCAGGGGGCAATGTGGAGATGTCGCAACGAATCGTGGATGTCGTGTTTAAAGCACTTGCACGCGCGCTGCCCGACAGAATTCCCGCGGCAAGTCAGGGAACGATGAACAATCTGACTGTCGGCGGAATCGATCTGCGAAACGATCAGGAGTTTTCTTACTACGAGACCATAGCAGGCGGACTCGGAGCGCGACCAACGCTCGATGGCATGAATGGCGTTCACACGCACATGACGAACAGTTTGAACACCCCGGCTGAGGCGATGGAGTATGCGTACCCTTTGCGTGTCCGCGAGTATCGGCTGCGACATGGTTCGGGCGGCCGCGGTAAATATCGTGGTGGCGACGGTGTGATTCGCGAGATCGAAACTCTTGTGCCCGCTCGCATGTCACTGCTTGCTGATCGACGGAAACATGGACCGTATGGTTTGTATGGCGGTGAAGAAGGGAAGAAGGGAACAAACGTCATCATTCGAGATGGCAAAACTATCGCTGTGCCCGCAAAAGGATCACACGCCTTGCAAACCGGTGATCGAATACGCATTGAGACTCCAGGAGGGGGTGGTTGGGGAAGGCCGGAGGATTAGCCACTCAGACCTCATCGCAGGATGCAACGTCGAAAACATGAATGCTCCACCTTCAATGAAACAACTCAAGCTTACATTAATGCAGTAGGGAAGGGTGGTTTACCCCCGCTCAGATTCATGGCGTTCCACTTTCATTTGAACGGTTCAAGATGCTAACAAGGTTGGGTATTATGAAACTTGAGCGGGGTAAACCACCCTTCCCCACTGCACTAATGTAAGCTTGAGTTGTTTCGGTGAAGCTTGAGTCTTGATTGTTTTGGACGTTGAACTCTGCGATGAAGCTTGACGGTTCCGTATCTTGAGTGCGGTTGTGTGTCGGCTGCGGGTCAGGTCGTCAGTCGTCGATAAATCCCAGGCAAGCGTTCCGGTAGCGACAACACATCATCAATGATCGTATAGCCAATCTCGCCGTACAGGTCCTTCAACTCCGCTTCCGATTCGCGATCGATGGTTATGCAGAATGGCGTAATACCCTCTATCTTCGCTTGTCGTAGAGCTTCGCGAGTGTCTTCACGCGCATACCGGGCGTCGCCGTAATCATGGTCATAAGGACGACCATCTGAAAGGACAATCAACAAACGGGTACGCGCGTCTTGCTTTGCCAAACGCGCCGTTGCATGACGAATCGCTGCACCCAGCCGCGTATTGTTCTGGTAATTGATTCCGCCGATGCGTCGCTTCACGTCGTCTGAATACTTCTCGTCGAAGTCCTTCACGACATAAAACTTCACATTGCGTCGTCCTTCGGAGGTGAAGCCGTTGATTGAGTAAACATCGCCGACCGCCTCGAGTGCTTCACTCATCAAAACCAAACCTTCTTTTTCAATCTCGATGATGCGACGACCAGGGCGCGTGTAAGGCTGAAGCGGATGACGACCAATTGTTCGTGCTGTAGATGACGACTGGTCCAACAGGAACGAAACAGCAACATCGCGCCGGCGACGCAAACGTTTCGTGTAGATCCGTTCCGACTGGTGACCGTCAGCCCGACGATCGATCACATAATCGATGACCGCATTTAGATCGAACTCCTCACCATCAACTTCATTGGTGACCCTGATCAGGTTTTCCGGCTTCATCAGTTGAAACTGATGTCGGATCGACGAGATGACGCCTTTATGCCGTTCGCGGGTTTGGTCCACAAAAGCTCGGTCGCCATTCTTAACGCGCTTCTCGACAACGCGACACCAACCCAGCCGGTGATCGGTTAACTCGCGATCCCATTCGTCGTAGTTGTACGCGACTTCACCTTCTGCGAGTTGTTGCTCCGGACTTTCCGCTTCGGACCACGCTTCAGCGCCAGACAGCTCATCCGGATCACCTTCGCCAGGATCGTTCCAGGCATTGAAGAGCTCGCGAGCATCGCGTCGTTCCGGCACGCGTTGCGTTTGCCGTTGTTTCAGTCTCTCTGTTGCAGTTGAGTCTTCTTCGTTGCGTTCTGCTTCGTCTTCCGGCGTTTCGATCTGCTGCATCGAGTCGTCTGTCGTTACTGACTGAAACATGTCGTAGACGCGACTTGTTGCCATCAGGCTGTCACTAACAGTCGCGCTCGGGTTCGACAAATAATCAACAACGATCGTTTCTAATTCTGAAAGGATCTGACTGTAATACTGCCGCGCATCTTCGACCGCCCCGCCAAGTAACGTCACTTGAAACAACAACTCGAACGGCACAAGCGAAGCGGGAAGCTCAGTGATTCGTGGGCGACCGCTGCGAAGATGATCGCGGATCAAATCAAGATCCCTGCCGAGTCCCCGATACTTTCGTCGCAGCAAACGATCGATGCGCCCGTTTTCGAGGGTCCCAAAGATACGACGCGCGAGTTGCGGCATCGGAAACAGTCCAAGGACCGCGACATAGCTGATGCTTTCGGAAGCTAGACGTGCGGTTCGTTGGTCCGTAGCTGCGCCAAGATTCTCATCGAGCGCTTCATCGGCGATTGCGAACGCATCCAGTGCGTTGACATTCTCTGGGCTGTATTTTTCAGCGAGGGCTTGAAAAGCAGCATGCATCTGAGACTGTCCGGTGTCGTGTGTGCCAAATTCGATTTGACCGGCTGCGTGTGCCGACAAAACTTTGTAGAGCCGGAAATCGAGATCGTCGTCACCAAACTCATTAACCAGCGACGGCAGATGAATCGTCCGGCCATCGCCGATGCGGGACTCACTCGGAACAGCAGCCAGCGGCGCGACGTCAACTTCACGTCCTGTCAAAGCCTCGACGTACAACCGAAGCAGGTGCTGGACTGAATCCAGTGATAGTCCGGTGCTGCCACTGTGCAGCGCTTCGTAACTCCCGCGAGTTTCGAGTGAAAAATAACTTCGGCGCGCACGTGTATCGACGCGATTGGAACTTAGACCACGCCGAGCCCAAGCCTCAAACTGATCGATCGAGACATTGCGCAGTGCCTGGCTGCTGGATCTAAAACACGCGAGTGCAGCTTCGCCATCGATCGCAGCAATCTCTTTGGTTAGCACGAGCACGCGACGTGACAACTCAATCGCCCTTTCACGATCCATTTCTGAATTCAGCAGGCGGATAAACCGTGGGCTGCTGCGCACGAAGGCGACCAGGCTTGCGTTTCCATGCGAGGCCACTACCCACAACAGATCAACCCAATCATCGAAGAGTTCTGGCGCACGCCGGAGGATTTCACCGCCCGCGAGCAGCACGTGTAGGGCCGCGCCGCCGCCGCGTTCGAGAAAGTCGAATGTGCGATCGAGCAGTCGCGCCGCGTCTTCTTTCTTCAGGTCCGCAGTTGCCGCTGGGATAGACGACCATGCATCCGCGGCGATTCCACCAGCGCGAGTAGCAAATGCTTCGGCGACCGTCAGTGCCTTCCCAAGGAGTTGCCGGTCATGTTTTAGCGCGACTGCAACTTCGGTGCTCGATTGGAGAAATTCAGTACTGTGTTTAGCGGAACGCTTTGCAATTTCAGTAGCCACTTCGAGAATTGATTTGAAGAGCGCATCGTTACCGAGCGAATCCGCAACCAGAGGGGCCTTCTGCAAGGTGGCCCGACCAACAGACGTTGATAGCGTCATCTGTCGAATGCATAGCGTGAATAACGCGGATTGAGTCTCAGGTGACAGCGGCCGCAAATTCTCGACGCCTTCGGCGAAGAAGCTCGAAGCCGTGTCGAAGTCAGACATCGCTAGCCTGCGGCCGAGTTCGCCCCACGATCGCAGGTGTGCAGGTTGTAAGACAGTGGCAGCTGCCGGTGCGGCGCGAAGGAATTCGATACCGGCGCGCAGGGAGATCGATGCGATTGCGGCACTGGTTTCCAGTGCCGCCGCCGCTTGATCTAACGGCAAGCTGGCGATGCTGCGGGTGAGGTCGAGGAACGATTGTCGTTCGGCAGATTGGTGTTCCGCATCGCCTTCATTGCGAGTGTCGAGATCAGGATTTGCAGGTTTCTCGTCCGTCACTTCACGCGAATATCAAATGGCATGACGAGCATCTTCTCGCCGGTCTTCATTCGTTCCATCAACGACATGAAGCGGAACGCACGACGAGCGTCTTCGGGTAGTGATGCCAGCATGGCCCGCTGTTGCTCAACCTGCGTGTTCGAATTTTCTCCGTTGCCGCTTAGCAACTGTTGGAGGAATGTTTGCGGATACGGAAGGATGACGCGTTCGATGCCTTTGTCTGCAGGAATCTTAGCGAGTTCTTTTGCGACTTCAACGGCGCGATCCAATCCGCCGAATTCATCGACGAGACCGCGCTCTTTCGCCTGGCCTCCAGTCCACACGCGACCCTGGCCTACAGAGTCGATGTATTGCGGATCTTTCTTTCGACCCCTTGCGACTTTCGGCACGAAGTCCTGGTAGTAAGTTGTCTTGATCCACTCTTCAAACTTCGCGCGCTCGTCGTCGGAAAACTTTTCAGTCTCGCGAAACATACCGGCATTCTTGCCGCGCATTACATACTCATTCGAAATACCGAGCCAATCGTAGAGACCTCGCATCACGGGTTTACCCGCGACAACACCAATCGAACCTGTAATCGTCGATGGTTGGGCAACGATCTTCGCCGCACTCACGGAAATGTAGTAACCGCCTGAAGCTGCGACGTCACTCATCGAGATGACGACCGGCTTTTTCTGATTTGCGGCCTCGACAGCATGCCAGATTATATCGGAGGCGAGACCTGAACCGCCGGGGCTGTCCACTCGAATTACGATCGCTTTAATCGACTTGTCAGCTGCCGCATCCGTCACCGCACGTGACAAGGTGTCAGACCCAATCGACTGTTCGCCTGAGGGGCTATTCTCAGATCTTCCCGAACCGATTTCACCGCTGGCATATATAACAGCGATTTTCTCACCTTCGTTCAACCCGAGACTTTCAGGCGAAACGTCCCGATACTCCGCGCGGACTGGAATGAACGCGTCACTATCTTTGTAGCCAAGCGTGGCTTTGATCTGTTTTTCGATATCATCGTGGTAAGCGACTTCATCGATCAGGCCAGCCGCCTTAGCTTGACTACCGCTGTAAGGAGCGTTGTCGATCAGAGTTTTAACTTCATCGGGACTCTTGTGCCTGTCCTGAGCGATCGTTTGCACGAACCGATTGAACAGATCGTCAAGCATTGAATTAATGTACTCACGATGAGCGTCGGTCATCTGCTTCTGCGTGAACATATCACCGGCGCTTTTGTATTTTCCGATTTGATAGATGTCTGGATAAACACCAAGCTTATCGAGAGACCCGCGGAAGAACATCACGTCGGCGGCAAGGCCGTTGATAAATAACTCGCCTGGTGGTGGAACATAAATTTTGTCGCACGCGGTGGCGATGTAGTACTCCTTGTTGAGACCTAGTTCGATGAACGCGTAAACGGGCTTGCCGGAAGTACGATAATCTTTGATCGCATCACGAATCTCTTCGGCTTTGCCCCAACCTGCGCCTGACATGTCGATGTCGAGAAGAACGGCTTTGATCCGCTTATCGACCTTGGCTTTCTTGAACTGCATGACCAGTCCCGTAAGCGACTGATCGGGTCCGCCGAAGAATCTCTTGAAAGGATCGTCGGGACTGTAATCAGGCAGAGCACCCGATACTCGCAGCACGAGCAGGCTGTTGTCGTGAATGCTGGGCTCGCCTTTACGGAAAGCCGAATAGACCATTGCGATTCCGAGCAGTGCTACGAAAACCAGCACCGCAAAAATTCCGCCTAGTATTAAGAGAGTCTTTTTTGTTCCCGACATAGCCATGATTTCCTACCTTAAATTTCTCGATTTAGTGAGACTACAGGGAGTTTCTAGCCGATGTAGTTACGCACCGCCTAACGAGAATGTTTTCAAACGCGGTCAAAAATAACTTAACCAAAGAGCTGAGCGTTAGTTAGGGCCCTTTCGGTCTGCTGCCGCTTTGATCGCTGAGACCAGTTGACTCGGCGGGGCTAAACCGTATGCACGTGTCCAATAGTTCGCAGATTCGTTGCCGATTAAAACCATCGGCGTGTGATCATTCTTGTCAGCAACAGCGGCGCCTAAACCAGCCAGCAGTTTATCGATGTCTACTTTGTTGCCGGTTACAAAAGTCCATCCCGCACCGGCTTTAAATTTGTCCGCATATGCTTTTAATCGTTCCGGAGTATCCGTTGTTGGGTCGACACTGACCGAAATCAAGTTAACATTAGGTCCCGCTTCTACCTGAACTTTCCGGAAGGTCGCAGTCAGCGGCGGACAAATGTTAGTACATGTCGTGAAGATGAAATTTATCGCGAC
Organism: Acidobacteriota bacterium; assembly: GCA_046765655.1. Classification (GTDB taxonomy): domain Bacteria; phylum Acidobacteriota; class Blastocatellia; order Pyrinomonadales; family Pyrinomonadaceae; genus PSRF01. The sequence continues at coordinate 56,226 of JBKPMX010000128.1, read as the reverse complement.
GATTTTCCCTTTTACCAAATCGCTATAGAACTTCAGTTGCTTACCGTTCTGGTCGTAGACGTCGACGTCCGGGACTTTTACCTGTAAAGCTTCATCTCGCTTTGCGGTTGGAGATCTTTGCGCAACCGCATTGGTTAGAACGGAGCAGGCAATTAGTGCGATCACGAACAGCATTGACTGTGTGGGTTTCATTCAAGACACCTCGTTCTCGATAGAATCCAGGTTCTTACTATTCGACACCGGTGGGTTGTTACACCCTGACAATCCAGCCACCGCCAACTACCTCATCATCTCGGTAGAACACCGTCGCCTGTCCCGGCGTGATCGCTCGCTGCGGTTCATCGAAAACTACCCGAGCTCTTTGATCAGGAAGCGCCGTGATTGTCGCTGGCGCCGCGGTGTGACGATAACGCACGCGCACGTCGGCACTCACCGGTTCATTCGGTTCCTCGATCGCGATCCAGTTGACCCCCGCGGCAGTAAACTCCGAGCTGAGTAATTCATCCTGCGAACCGACGGTCACGCGATTTGCCGGCGCATCCACTGAGATCACATAAAGCGGTCGTTCGTCGGCAATACCGATACCGCGACGTTGTCCGATTGTGTAGCGATGAATTCCTCCGTGAGTTCCGATGCGGCGACCGGTTGTATCGACGATCTCTCCTTCACCCGGTAGACGGTCCAACGAGTCCTCGGCTTCGAGGTATCGATCGATGAATCCGGCGTAGTCGCCATCAGGAACAAAACAGATCTCCTGTGACTCTTTTTTGTCTGCGATTGCCAGCCCATGATTGCGCGCCGCATCCCGTGCTTCGGGCTTTGACATCTCGCCAAGAGGAAACAACGCACGGGACAATTGATCTTGTGTTAGTTCCCAAAGGAAATACGACTGATCCTTCTGTTCGTTAAGACCACGCAGGAGTTTGTAGCGATTGGTTGTCGTATCGAAATGCACTCTCGCGTAGTGACCTGTAGCGACCTTCTCGCAGCCGAGACTGCGTGCTAGACGATCGAGTGATGCGAACTTCAGTCGACTGTTGCACGACACACAGGGAATGGGAGTTTCGCCACTTAAATAACTGGTGACAAACGGCTGGACCACGTCGCGCTCAAAATCACGTTCGAGATTTAAAACGTAGAAAGGGAAGTCGAGTTCTTCGGCAACACGACGAGCATCGTAAACGTCGTCGAGCGAGCAACACCGAGACGGCAGTGGTTCGCCATTTTCGTCTACGTTTATGCCGCGCCGCTGATCCCACAACTGCATGGTAAAGCCGACGAGGTCATGTCCCTGATCTTTGAGGATTGCCGCTGCTGCCGACGAATCCACTCCACCACTCATTGCTACCGCTATCTTCATTGCCGATTGCCGATTTGAGGCGCCCGTTCATTTGAACTACAACTGAACCGGCCCGATATAAACGTCGTTTGGTGCCTTTCTGAGCGAATGTTAAGATGCCGCCTTCTGTCACGAAGGAGCAACCCTTTGCAAACGTGCAAGGATACCGCAAATGCTATGGAACAGCATCTCTCGCAAACCTCCAACATGGTGGTAAAACAGTCAGTACCGAAACGCGGTAGCGTCGGGTCTTTGCTCTGGATCTCGACTCGAGAACAAAGAAAAACCCGACGCTACCGCGTTTCGGTACTGACTGTGTTGCCACGATATTGAGCGTCACCGAAAAGTTAAAAGATCGTCAGAAACAAATGCCTGAACAAGCCATAGAAGAATTTCGCGTTGCGCAGGAGCCTTATTACCTTCCTGTTTCCAGGGAGGTTGAGTTGTTCGAAGCTGCGCACACCTCTCACTTACCAGTGATCCTAAAGGGACCGACCGGCTGTGGGAAGACTCGCTTCGTTGAATACATGGCGTGGCGACTCGAGCGTCCGCTGATCACCGTCGCGTGTCATGAAGATCTGTCGTCGACAGATCTAGTTGGTAGGTTTTTGCTGGAAGGGCAGGAGACGATCTGGCATGACGGCCCGCTGACATCGGCTGTGCGCAACGGTGCAATCTGTTATCTCGACGAAGTTGTTGAGGCCCGAAAAGACACTGTCGTAATCATTCACCCACTCACAGATCATCGTAGACGACTGCCGATTGAGAAACGCGGCACGATCCTCGACGCTCCACCTGATTTCATGCTTGTGGTTTCCTATAACCCCGGGTATCAATCGATCCTGAAAGACCTCAAGCAGTCGACACGTCAACGCTTCGTCGCTATTGAGTTTGACTATCCACCACCGGAGATGGAAGCAGAGATCGTGGCGCGCGAAGGTGGCGTAGATGAGGGAACTGCTCGGGATCTCGTGTTGATTGGTCAGAAGGTAAGAAACCTGCGCGGGCACGGTTTGGAAGAAGGAGTTTCCACCAGGTTGCTGATTTATGCCGCGCAGCTAATCGCTCTTGGAATTCCTCCAGTGGATGCAGCGGACGTCGCCATGTGTTCACCAATCACAGACGATCGCGAGCTTCAACGCAGTATCCGCGAGATCATTACGACGGTCATCTAAAGAGTGCAGACAAACCTACAGTTGGCCTCAACGCTCAACGTTCATAACATTAATCACTCAACCACCATTGTAATGACTCAAGCTGAATAATGTGCAGGTTGGGAAGGGTGGCTTGCCCCCGCTCACGCTGCTGTTGAGTCCAAGTTGAGTGGAATTGTTTCTTGAGCGGGGGGCAAGCCACACCTTCCCAACCTGCACATTATTCAGCTTGAGTTGTTTAGGCGAGTATTGACTGCTTGATGTTACGCACCTTGCGCATGGTCGGCTGCAATTAAAAGACCATCGGTCAGAAACATGTGGTCTTCCGAGTTTAGTACAGCTCAAGCTATTTGATCACGTCCATGTCGACGTAAGGTTGCAAAGCCTCGGGGATCGTCACGCTGCCGTCCGCTTGCTGATAGTTTTCCAGGATCGCAATCCACGTTCGGCCTACTGCGAGACCAGATCCATTCAAAGTGTGGACGTATTCCGGTTTTGCACCGCCAGCCCGACGGAAACGTATTTGCGCTCGCCTTGCCTGGAACGATTCGTAATTGGAACACGAAGATATCTCACGAAACGTCTTCTGCGACGGTAACCACACTTCGATGTCGTAGGTCTTGGCACTGCCGAACCCAAGATCTGCGGTCGAGAGTGCAACGACACGATAGTGCAAACCTAACCGCTGCAAGATCGACTCCGCATCTCGCGTGAGCGACTCGAGTTCATCGTAGGAATTTTCCGGCAGCGAATACTTCACCAATTCAATTTTTTCAAACTGGTGTTGACGGATGACGCCGCGCGTATCGCGTCCGTAGCTGCCGGCTTCGGAACGAAAACACGGCGTGTACGCAGCCCATCGTTTGGGGAGATCATTCGCATCCAGGATCTCTTCGCGGTGATAGTTTGTGACCGGCACTTCCGCTGTTGGTATCAGGTAAAGGTTTCGTTCGTCTTCGAGTTTGAAAAGATCAGCTTCGAACTTTGGAAGCTGAGCAGTGCCAAACAATGCGTCGCGATTGACGATGAACGGCGGTAGTGTCTCCTGGTAACCGTTCTCACGCGTCTGCATATCGAGCATGAAATTGACGAGTGCGCGTTCGAGACGAGCTCCGGCGCCGTTGAGAATCGCAAAACGCGCTGCAGAGATCTTTGTGGCGCGCTCGAGATCGAGTATGCCGAGTGCAGTTCCTAAATCGACGTGGTCCTTCGGTTCGAAGTCGAATGAAGGAGGATTACCCCAACGACGAATCTCAACGTTGTCTTCCTCGCTTTCGCCAACAGGAACGCTCTCGTGCGGAACGTTCGGAAGTGTCGACAGCAGTTCGTTCATCTTTGTTTCCGCTGTGGCGCGCTTCTGATCGAGATCCGCAATCCGGTCCTTTAGTTCGCCGACTTCACGTCGTCGCGACTCGGCTTCGTCTTTCTTGCCTTCTTTCATCAGGCCGCCAATTTCACGGCTGGAGGCGTTGCGTTGCGCATTCAGTGAGTCAGACTCGGCGATCACGCGCCTGCGTTCAGCGTCTGCAGCCTCGAATTCTTCGAGTGCTTGCGCATCCGCACCACGCGATTTCAGCGCAGCACGGACTTTGTCGAGGTTCTCTCTTACGTAGTTCAGATCAAGCATTTGTTCTAGTCCAACGGATGTGCTATTAGAGACGGCCCAAGTGCAAAACGAAAAACTGACGCTAGCTGAGCACGTCACAACGTGTCAAGGCAGCAAAAAACGAATCGACTGGTGGCTTATCGCGAAGACAGATAGAAGTACTCAACTACAGAAAGGAGAGAAGCGACCAATGTCAACTGACCGGGCATTCAGGTATGGTTCATTTTGAGATCAAGTCTCTGCGCAAGCTCAGCGTTCTCTGCGTCTCTTGCGTTTCCCTATCAACTCATATAACCGCCGAGCCGCAGAGGACGCGGAGGTTGCGCAGAGAGTTGAAACTGATCCAGCACTGGCATTCCACATTACTTGACATCGGTCGCTTCGCTCCCGTTCTGTAGTTGATAACGAGCGCGTTATTGCTAGTTGAGAGATCAGATATGCAGAACTTTGCCTCTGCCACTATTGAGATGTTCGACGAGCAACATGGCGGTCGTAGTAATCCGACGACAGCGATAGGGTGTGTGTACAGGCCACATTTGAAACTTGGCACTCAGGATCAATTCTTGGGGGTTTGTTTTATTGATGGCCCAGAAACGATCACGCCCGGACAAACAGTCGACGTGAGCTTTCTGCTGCTATACGACGGTGTCGATTACGCTGGTCTCGTAAGAGGAGTAGCGTTCCTAATTGTAGAAGGACCTCACGTCGTGGGTAAGGGAATTATTAGAGAGCGTTGGTCGAATTAAGATCTAACGGCATTCATTAAAAGTGAGGATATTAACGTGTCGGCTAAAAAACCATTCGCTGGTCGAGCGGCGATCGTGACCGGTGCAACACGAGGGATCGGTCGGGCGATTGCCATTGAACTGGCGAAGCGCGGCGCTGATGTCGCATTCAATTACGCGAAGAGTGCCGAATCAGCGGAAGCACTGAAGGCAGAACTCGAAGGTCTCGGTGTGCGAACGTTGGCTTCTCAGTGTGACGTCGCAAACACTGACGCTGCGACCGAGATGGTGAAGCAAGTGAAAGACGCGTTTGGTCGCATTGACTTCTTAGTCAACAACGCAGGCATCACGCGTGACAATTTGATTCTGCGGATGAAGGAGTCTGACTGGGACGAAGTGATCGACACGAATCTGAAGGGCGCTTGGAACTTCTCGAAAGCGGCGCTGCGCACGATGTTGAGACAGGACACCGGTGGGTCCGTTTTAAATATCTCTTCAATCAGTGGTGAGATCGGAATGCCGGGCCAGTCAAACTATTCAGCGTCGAAGGCGGGAATGGTTGGGCTTACAAAAGCGCTCGCTAAAGAAGTGGCGAGTCGTGGCGTTACGGTTAACGCGCTCGCGTTGGGAATGGTCGCGACTGACATGTCCAGTGCACTCGATGAAAGTTATCGTGCGAAGATTATTGAACAGATTCCGTTAGGCAGGTTTGCTGACCCAGATGAAGTCGCGCGGATCGCATGTTTCCTGTTATCTGAAGACGCGCGGTACATCACTGGCCAAGTCATTCAGGTGGATGGTGGGTTAGCTATGTAGGAAGTGAATTCAGCCGCAGATTAACGCAGATCAAAAAAATAGTTAGTTAACTGGTTTGAAATTTAGATCTGTGTCACCGGTGTTAATCTGCGAATTCGATCGTATTCAGTACCATTCGCGGTAGCTGATGGCCCACAATCAACTGGCGTTGCTTGAGTCTCGGCCATCCGCTACCGCGAATGGTACTGAATACGATCGCCGGATAGTCTGTTGCGGCTAATTCTTTATTTGCTTTACATCCGTCGGTTTCGCGAACAGTGAATCAGGCAGCGGCTGGTTATACACCACCGACTCGTAATTAATTCGCGTCGTCTGTACGCCGTTCACGTAATGATCTATCACCCACGGTTGTGTTACGCCGGCTTCCGCGATGAATTTGAATAACTGATCCTCTTCTGTTGTTTCTTCGACGTCACCGGAGTCCATATTCTTGCGGCTCCGTTTGTAGATAATCTTCGCTGGCAACGAATCACGCGCGCCGAATTCATACTCAATCCAGAACCCGTCGGCATACGTCAGTCTTAAAACTTCATTACGCTTTGCCAGTCCCGCTTCGCGACGGCCAACATACTTAACTTTGCCGCCATCTTTTTTCCACCAGCCACGCAGCAGGTTTTCCACGCTCGTCTTCATCACGCGTTTGAAGTCGTCGACCTGCGCTTGATCTTGCTCCGTAATCTTTCGCACGCCACCGTCGTAAATCCAACCAGCGTCGCCGCTGTTCGTTTGAATTGTCTTGATGCCGGATCCCGAAAACTCCGTACGCTCCTTATCCGGATAAACAATGTAGTCGAGAAAACGCTGTGGCGGCGTGGCCGCACCTTCATGGAAAGGGCTGAAGAACCCTTTACCAACGACCGATTTGACATTCAGATACGCTGACCCGCCGAGCGCTTGAACAGCTCGATCGATGATTTGCTGTGACTTCTCATCGATTGACGACTCAGACGCCGCCGGCTGGCTCTGTGCAGTTGCGGTCGATACGAGTGACAAAGTGGCAACGAGTAGGGCGAGAATTATTCGAGGGCTATTCATGCTCATGTTCACGCTGGATATAGTAAAGGGTTTCAGTATGAGGACTGAAACCCTTTTAGTTTACAACTTGGATCTGTTTTTAATTAAGTTCGGCCCTGGTTCCGCTATCAGGCTTTACCACGACTTCGCCGTCTTCAACATCCACCAGGAAACTCGAGGCTGTCTTCCACATTGCGGTGATCGGTAGCTTCACCTTTTCGTCGATGTGTCGCTTCAGGAAGCGAGCACCGTAAGCGGTGTTGTAGCCACTCTCGGTCAGCTGGTTGATCGCGGTTTCGGTGACCTCAACCTGTTTGCCTTGGCGCTCCATCTGTCGACGAAGTTTGTCGAGATACAGTCTGGCGATTTGACGCACCTCGTCCATCGTCAGTGGCGAGAACACAATCAGCTCGTCGATACGGTTCCGGAATTCCGGAGAGAAGCGTTGTTCTGCAGCCTTCATCACTTCGTTCTTTACAGCGCGGAAATCAGACGCGGTCTTCGTCCCGAAACCGAGTGGCTTTTCAAACTTCTTGAAGTTATCGGAGCCGAGATTCGAGGTCATGATGATAATCGCGTCCGAGAGGTAAACTTTCTTACCGCGACCATCGGTCAACCAACCTTCATCGAACGCTTGCAAGAACAGGTTCATCAGATAAGGCGACGCTTTCTCCACCTCATCAAGCAGCAACACCGTGTAGGGATTCTCGCGCAGCTGTTCCGTCAGGATACCACCGCGCTCCGAACCGACGATGCCGCGCGGCATGCCGATCAGTTTCTCGATGCTGACAGTGCCATCGCTGTACTCCGACATGTCGATGCGCACCATCTTTTCCTCATCTCCGAACATAAACTCAGCAACTGCCTTCGCAAGTTCAGTTTTGCCAACGCCCGTCGGGCCGAGGAAAAGCAACACGCCATCAGGTTTGTAGTGCGACTCTTTAAGCGGGCCTTTGTTCAGGCGCAAGCGCTGCGCTACAGCCTTGATCGCTTCTTTTTGTCCGATCACGCGTCGGCTTAACATCGCTTCAGTCATTGCGAAGCGCTCGCCCGTGTCGCGGAAGATCATGTCACGCGGAATGCGCGACTCCTGCGATATAACTTCAATCACGTGCTCGGGTTTGACGATCATCGTCTGCGGTTCGTTGATTTCGACTTTAACCGCAGCCGTGTCGAGCCAGCCGATCGCTTTGTCAGGCAGATGGAGATTGCGGATGTACTTCGGAGCCATCTCTAACGCTGTGTTGATCGCGTCGTCAGAAATCTTGACTGAATAGTTCTTCTCCAAACGTGGCCGGAGTCCGAGAAGAATCTCGCGTGTCTCGGTGATCGAAGGCTCGACCACTTTTACGAGGCGGAAACGTCGCGCAAGCGCTTCGTCTTCGGCGATGTACTCTTTATATTCCGACAATGTCGTCGCGCCGATAATTCGCATGTCGCCACGAGCGAGTGCTGACTTGAACATGTTCGCCGCATCGGAGGAAGTGCCGAGAGCAGCACCAGCGCCGATGATTGTGTGAGCTTCATCGATGAATAGGATTAGATTGTCCCTTTCCTTTACCTCATCAATGATGCCCTTGATTCTTTCTTCGAACATTCCGCGCAACATCGTACCTGCAACGAGGCCGCCCATCTGGAGTTGAACGATATGAGAGTTCCGCAGGCGAGCAGGAACACGTTCAGGTTCCAGCTCGATCAGTCGTGCCAGTCCTTCAATTACGGCCGTCTTCCCTACGCCAGGTTCACCGACGAGCATCGGCGAGTTCGCGCGCTCGCGATGGCAGAGAATCTCGACGATCTGCTGTATCTCTTTTTCGCGTCCGATCGTGGGGGCAATCTTGTCAGCCCGCGCCAATCGATTGAGAGAAACGCCGAAGTGCTTCAGATATGGAGGCAGTTCGAATTTCTTTCGATTCTGCTCCTCTTCCAACTCGCGCTTCTGAACCTGCGCGCGGACGTTTTCCACGACAGCTTCAGGGTTTGCACCCATAGTCCGCAGCACTTCAACGAACAAACTGTCGTGATTTGAAAGGGCTTCGAAGATATCTGTTGCTTCAATTGTCTTGCGACCTTGCGTGCGCGCGCGTTCCATCGCACGTTTGAAAAGATCCGTTGTGTCTGGACCAATCCGGAAGCCTTTTCCAACATGTTGCTGTCTGCTGCTGCCCAGCCGTTTTTCGATTGCCATCTTCACGACGACAGGGTCGAGAGACAGCTCACGCATTGCAGAATTGAACATATCCGGCTCTTCAATAGTTAGAGCCTGCAAAATATGCTCGACAGAGACGAAGTTCTGGTCCCGTCTCCTTGATTCGTTTAGCGCATGTTCCAGGATGCGCTGCCCGCTGACGCCGAATTTATCTTTGTATGAACCTAAGTCAACCATATCTCAATTACGATCTGTGCTATCCAAGTGGTTCAATGAGCCTCGCAACCCGGGGAATTGCACTCTAAACTCGGTCAAGCTGCTTAACTTGACGGTGAGTTAGATGTCGCCAGCATAAGCGCCGTTGCGTTTCAATGCAATAACTAATCCCGGCCCACGTCTCACGCAAATCTGTGGCCGTTTATTCACGTTCCTTTTGTAAAGATTGTTAAGAACGTGTCGCTAATAATCGTAGTCATCGCCGCCGGGCATTGGTGGGGCAGCCTTCTTCGGTTCTGGGGCGTCGGTAACGGCCGCCTCGGTTGTTAACAACAGTCCAGCAATCGACGAAGCGTTTTGTAGTGCGGTGCGTACAACTTTGGTGGGATCGATAATTCCTGCCGCTACGAGGTCTTCGAATTCACCAGTAGCAGCGTTGTACCCTTTGTTTCCCTTGAGACGTTCTACTTCACCGGCAATCACTGCGCCGTCATTTCCACTGTTTTCCGCGATACGACGTAATGGTTCAGTAAGCGCTCGACGAACGATCTTCACTCCTGTTCTGATGTCTGGATCTTCTGACTCGTAATTGTCGAGGACCTTAGCCGCACGAAGCAGGGCGACACCGCCACCTACAACAATGCCTTCCTGCGCGGCTGCCTTTGTTGCGTTCAGTGCATCCTCGACACGCATCTTGATCTCTTTCATCGCAGTCTCGGTTACTGCGCCAACCTTAACCACGGCTACGCCTCCGGCTAGTTTTGCCAAACGTTCCTGCAGCTTTTCACGATCGTAGTCAGACGTTGTCTCTTCGATCTGCTTTCGTATCGTTCCGATTCGACCCTGAATGCCCCTTCGGTCGCCGCCACCTTCGACAATCGTAGTTGTTTCTTTGTCGACAATGACCCGCTTGGCGGTACCCAAGTCAGCAACCGTGACGTTCTCAAGTTTGATACCAAGATCTTCTGTGATAACACGTCCGCCAGTAAGCGTCGCCAGGTCTTCGAGGATCGCCTTTCGTCGATCACCAAACGCCGGCGCTTTAACGGCGCACACTTTGATCGTGCCTCGCAATTTGTTGACGATCAGTGTTGCCAACGCGTCGCCCTCGACGTCTTCGGAAATAATTAACAGTGAACGGCCACCACCTACGACCTGTTCGAGAACAGGAAGAAGGTCCCGCATTGCTGAGATTTTTTTCTCATGTAGAAGGATCAGTGGCTCATCCAGAATTGCTTCCATACGATCTGCGTTCGTCGCAAAGTACGGCGAAAGATAGCCACGGTCGAACTGCATGCCTTCGACAATTTCGAGTTCCGTCTGCAACGTTTTCGACTCTTCAACGGTAACTACGCCGTCTTTGCCGACGCGCTCCATCGCTTCTGAAATAAGTTCACCAATAGTTCGATCGTTGTTGGCAGAGACGGTTGCGACGTTGGCGAGTTCTTCTTTGCCTTTCACCTTTTTCGACATGTGCTCCAGTTCCGACACGACCTGGTCGGTCGCCAACTGAATTCCACGTTGAAGCTGCATCGGGTTCGCACCCGCCGCGACATTCTTCACGCCCTCGCGAAAGATCGCTTGAGCCAAAACAGTTGCCGTGGTTGTGCCGTCTCCCGCTTTGTCGTTTGTTTTGACGGCGACTTCGCGCACCATCTGCGCGCCCAAATTCTGGTACTTGTCTTTAAGATCGATTTCTTTAGCAACAGTCACGCCGTCTTTTGTTATGACAGGCGCCCCAAACTTCTTTCCCAAAACAACGTTTCGGCCCTTTGGCCCAAGCGTCACGCGTACCGCATTCGCCAGCACATCAACGCCCTGCAGAATCGCATTCCGCGCTTCTTCTCTGAACTTCAGCTCTTTTGCCGCCACTCTCGTCTCTCCTTACTCAGTAGTAAAAGCAAATTTACTCGCTGGCTTGTAGGGCCTGGTTTGCTGCTCGTCCTACTTTCACTCGAGCAGGTCGGAGCAGTTTGTCACCGATGCGGAAACCACGACTGTATTCCTCGATCACTTTGCCGTCCAGTTCCGGGTCGACCTCTGCTGTGTCGACCGCTTCATGCAACTCTGGATTAAAATCTTCACCGACGGCCGGAACAGATTCGACGTTCGCGTTCGCAAGTGCGTTCTCGAAGCTGTTAGCCGTTCGCTTGATTCCTTCAAGGAGTGAATCGCGATCTGCACCGTCCTGCCCAGCCTGAATCGCGCGGTACAGATCATCGACGACTGGAAGCAGGGAAGCGATAAACCGGCCCTTGTCTGCCGCCGCTCGTTCATCCGCGGCGCGATTTAATCGCTGTCGCGTTTCATCAGTTTCACGCTGGAGTTGTTGCCGCAACTGATCAAACCGCGACTGAACTTCCTGCACCTGTCTTTCCGCAGCTTTGGTCCGCGCTTCTAGTTCCTCGACATAACTCGGTTTTAGACTCGGTTGCTCGACCTCAGTATTCGTTTGTTCACCTTGATCGTCTAAATAAATCCGACGCCTGTCAGTGACGCGAACCTCCGGCGTGTCTTCCTGCTCGGCACCCTCGCGTTTTCTATTTCTCATAACTTCCCCGGCTCTCCTCTAACTGACTTTGATTTCGACTCGTTGCGCCTTTGGTTCTTTTCGCTTCGGCAATGTGACTTGCAAGACACCATCTTTGTACTCGGCACCAATCTTCGCCTGATCAACGGAACCAGGTACGCTAAACGTCCGAACAAAGCGTCCATGTGGCCGTTCACTTCGATGCTGTTTCAGTTCTTCGATTTCCCGACTGCCTTTGATGATCAGTCGATTGTCATCGACTTCCAGTTCCAAAGCCTCACGAGAAATACCTGGCACATCCATCGCGATTACAAAAGAGCTCTCCGCTTCATAAATGTCTGCGTCAGGAGTCCAATCGCCGCGCTCGAATTGATCCGACTCTGATTCGTCGCGCGTGCGACGTTGTGTGGCATCTTCAAACAAGCGATTCATCCTGTCTTGCAAAACAAGTAAATCTTGCAACGGATTCCAATGTTGCGACATCTTCAATACTCTCCATTTGCTCTAAACTTCACGCGGTGGCCGCTTGGGAGTCAGTTTGAAAACTCATCGCGTCACCTGCCGCGGACACTTTGATTGTTTGACCCGGCGCGATTTCACCTTGCAGCAGCTTCACTGCGAGTGGATTTTGAATCAACGTTTGAATCGCTCGCTTCAACGGTCGTGCGCCGTAGCTGGGGTCGTAGCCTTCGCGCATCAGCAATTCCTTCGCTGATGAATCGAGTACCACGGTGATGTTACGTTCGGCCAACATTGCGCGTAACCGTTCGAGTTGGACGTCAATAATCTCACCGATCTGCTCTCGTGATAGCTGATGGAAAATCACAACGTCATCGATGCGGTTCAGAAACTCAGGTTTGAAGTGTGCTCTCAATTCCTGCAGCACCGCTTCGCGCACCTGCTTCTCGTCACCTTCCGCTGCCTGGATCTCGCGAGACCCAAGGTTTGAAGTCATAATGAGAACCGTGTTCTTGAAGTCAACGGTGCGGCCTTTAGCATCAGTCAAACGCCCGTCGTCGAGAATCTGCAAGAGTACGTTGAAAACATCCGAATGGGCCTTTTCGATCTCGTCGAAGAGAATTACCGAATACGGCCGGCGTCGAACGGCCTCTGTCAGCTGTCCGCCTTCCTCATAACCGACGTATCCCGGCGGCGCGCCAATCATTCGAGCGACAGCGTGTTTCTCCATGTACTCCGACATATCGAGTCGTACCATCGCCCGTTCGTCATCGAAAAGAAACTCAGCGAGTGCTCGCGCAGTTTCGGTCTTGCCGACACCCGTTGGTCCCAAAAAGATAAATGAACCGATTGGACGATTCGGATCCTGCAGACCTGCACGCGCTCTTCGCACCGCGTTGGCTACTGCGGTCAGCGCTTCTTCCTGGCCAATCACTCTCAGCGCGAGACGCTCTTCCATCGTCACGAGTTTCTGCATCTCGCCTTCGAGCATCTTTGAGACAGGGATACCGGTCCATTTTGCAACGACTTCTGCTACGTCTTCTTCATCAACTTCTTCTTTCAGCATCACGCCGTCTCGCTGAAAGTTGGCTAATTTGTCTTGCTCGGCTTTCAGGCGCAGCTCGAGTTCGGGAATCTTGCCGTACTGAATCTCAGAGGCACGGCCAAGGTCGCCAGCGTTTCTCGCCTGGTCCAATTGCAGTTTCAACTGCTCGAGTTCAGCCTTTGCCGAACGCATGTGTTCGATGGCTTCTTTCTCAGATTGCCACTTGGCCTTCATACCCGACGACGTTTCTTTTAGATCCGCGATCCGTTGTTCGATCTCTTTTAAACGCGACTTCGAGCGGTCATCTTCTTCGCGCTGTAGTGCTTGTCGTTCTATTTCCAGCTGAATGATTTCTCGCTCAAGCTGATCAATCTCCTGTGGTAATGAGTCGATCTCGATGCGCAAACGCGAAGCTGCTTCGTCGATCAAGTCAATCGCTTTGTCTGGCAGGAATCGATCAGTGATGTAGCGGTTTGAAAGCGTCGCTGCGGCAACGATCGCCGAGTCTTTTATACGCACACCATGGTGCACTTCGTACCGTTCTTTCAGACCACGGAGTATCGCAATCGTGTCTTCCACAGTTGGCTCGCCCACGTAGATCTGTTGGAACCGCCGTTCGAGAGCTGCGTCCTTCTCAATATACTTCTTGTACTCGTTGAGCGTGGTTGCGCCAACACAACGGAGCTCGCCACGGGCCAATGCAGGCTTCAACATATTCGACGCGTCTATCGCGCCCTCTGCCGCGCCGGCGCCCACGAGGGTGTGAAGTTCGTCGATGAACAGAATGATATGGCCTTGAGCGTTCTCGATTTCTTTGAGGACTGCCTTTAGTCGGTCTTCGAATTCACCGCGATACTTTGCGCCCGCCAGCATCGAACCCAGATCCAGTCCAACGAGCCTCTTGTTTCTCAAAGTCTCCGGCACATCGCCAGAAACAATCCGCTGTGCGAGTCCTTCAACAATGGCTGTTTTGCCGACTCCAGGCTCGCCAATCAGTACCGGATTATTTTTGGTGCGACGAGACAGGACTTGAATCGTTCGACGGATTTCATCGTCGCGGCCAATCACTGGATCGAGCTTTCCTTGTCGCGCGAGATCGGTAAGATCGCGCGCGTATTTTGAAAGAGCCTGGTAGTTCTGTTCAGCATTCTGATCAGTGATGCGCGTTCCGCCACGCATCTGTTCTATCACCTTCGTCAGATCTTGCTGCTTGATCCCGTGTTGACGAAGAATCTTTCCTGAGTCGCCGTCCTTCTCCTCAGCTATTGCCAGCAACAGATGCTCGGTCGAAATAAACTCGTCCTGCATCTTTTCGGCCTGCTTTTGTGCCGCGGTGAAGATCTGACTAAGTCGTGGACTGAAGTACTGCTGACCACCTTGCACTCGAGGCAGACGCGCGATCGCGGCATGAAGGTCGTTCAGCACAACTGTGACGTTGGCGCCGATCTTTCCAAGAACTGGTCGAACAATTCCTTCGGGTTGCTCGAGCATCGCCGACAGCAAATGTTCTGGCTCGACCTGTTGATTCTGTCCGCGCTCGGCGAGTTCAATCGCCGATTGAATCGCTTCCTGACCGCGAAGGGTAAATCTATCTAAACGCATTCGATCAAAAGTCTCTTTCTTAACTTCTCTTTCTAACTGAAGGGACGAAACGGGCTCGTACTTTGACGAGCCCGCTTTGCCTGTTTCGCAGCCGATTAACGGCCGCCTGCCGCTTCTTTGCTCTTTCCGGTTTCCACTTTGGTCTCTATTGTCTTCGGTGTTGCAGTGCCGGTGCCCGATACTTCAATGCGTCGAGGCTTGGCCTCTTCGCGTTTCGGTAGCGTTACTCGCAGCACGCCGTTGCTGTATTCGGCTGTTGCACCTTCACCAGAGACTGTCTGAGGTAACGTGAACGATCGTGTGAAAGCTCCGTATGACCGCTCAACTCGATGATAGTTGTCGGAGTCGTCGGTTTTTTCAAAGCGACGCTCACCTCGAAGAGTGATCACGTTGTTCTCAATCGACAGATCAAACTCTTCCTGTTTCATTCCGGGCAGTTCCGCCTCGAGGACGATCTGGTCTTTGTTTTCGTAGATGTCGACGCTCGGACTCCACGCACCACGGCCGATGCCTTCGTCGCCGAACGCGCGGGTAAGATTGGTCGAAAACAACCGATTGACCTCTTCTTGAAGCGTCCTGAGGTCTCGGAACGGGTCGTATCTGACAATACTCATGCTCTTTCTCCTCCTATATTCCTTGGTAATTCGTTTATTGCTTATCGTGGTACCCAGCCCCAATCTTTGTAGCTGAGCGCGTAGTCATAATAAAGATTGAGTCAATCACTGTCAAGTCCACTAAATTGCGCGAAACTGTGGGGACTTTGAGGGGTTTTTGGCGTGGCGAGGGTAGACGTCGCCATTACTCCAAGGTGCGATGACGTCAGAAAAGATGGCAGGTAGGAGAGGCTGCTTTGGGAACCGCGGAGCCTGTTATTTGGTCAGGAAATGCCGAAGAAGCGTTTAATAGCGGAAAGGATTCCAGCGGACTCTATCTCGGTTGAGGGGCT
Organism: Acidobacteriota bacterium; assembly: GCA_046765655.1. Lineage (GTDB taxonomy): Bacteria > Acidobacteriota > Blastocatellia > Pyrinomonadales > Pyrinomonadaceae > PSRF01. The sequence continues at coordinate 40,625 of JBKPMX010000128.1, read as the reverse complement.
TGAATCGAACTTCGACTCGAGACCTGCGCGTCGTTCAGCCATGATAACGCTCAGCGATTCGACCAAATCGGGGTTGGCATCGAACACCTTCTTCATTGCCCGATGGCCAATCTCAAGAACCTCCGTTTCCTGAACGGCAACCACGTTAGCCGTTCTCGGTTCGCCGGTGAACAAAGCCATTTCTCCAAAGAAGTCGCCTTCGTTGAGAGTCGCTATTGTTCGCGGGCGACCATTGTCGCTTATCTGAACTGAGACCCGGCCGTGGTGAACGACGAACATCGACTCTCCTGGGTCACCTGCTCGAATAACTAACTCACCGGGAGCAAATACGTGACGCTCGGCCGCCCCGGCGAGCATAGTTGTTTCATCTGCTGATAGTGGTGCAAAGAGGTCGACCGCTGAGAGCCGCTCAACGACAGCTCCACCATCGCGCTCACGTGCGTGGGCGTTTGGTCGTTCGATGTGTAGGGTGCGCGTGGGAAAGGCGAAACCTAGTCCATTTCGCTTGAACGCGTACCAAATCCGTTGTCGCACTAACGCGTCCGTGTCGTTGTACTTCGCGTAATCCTCCAGCCAATATTTCACTTCGTAATCGACGCCGTTATCGCCTAAATTCTTGATGCGCACTATTGGAGGGATCTTTTGCGAGACATTGTCGGCTTCACGAACTGCTTCACGAACGATATGAATCGTTTTAGCTGGTGAATCCGTGTAAAGGGTATTGAAGAACACGAGGCGTGCGTTCAGGTTATCTCTAGGACAAACCTCGATCGGTTCTTTTGCCGCAGTGCTGTTATTAATAAGGACGACATGGTTCTGAAACGTGCGGATCTTAATAGCTCGCCAACTAATCTCCTCTATCACCCCGGTGTGTTTCTGATCTCCCACGCTAACCACGTCGCCTACCTGAAACGGCCGATCTGCCTGCAGTGAGATGCCGGCGAAGAAGTTTCCCAGTGTGTCCTGCAGCGCAAGGCCCAGAATCACGCCGAAGATCGCGGAAGTAGTAAATAACGCGCCGAGGTTAGCGTTTGGGAAAATGAAGCTGAAGATGAGGAAGAAGAGCAGCGTGAACGCGACAATCGAAAAGACGTTTTTAATGAGAGTCGGTGCATCGAAGCCCTTCCGCAGCTGAATCAAACCGAAGATTAGATAGTTAAGGGCACGGACCGCGACATACGCGAGGATGGCAAGCAAAATCAATCGCAGCACGCGCAGAAGATTGTCAGTGGATGCGATGTTACCCGCTTCGAGGCGAAGCAGTGAGGAGCGAATCGGGCCCTCAAAGACATAGATGAGATACCACCCGGTCAATGCGACTACTGCAATGACTATCAGGAAAACGACAGTGTTTTTTGAATTCCGACGTCTCACGTCTATGGAAAGTAGGATGCGATGTCGTTGCTGATGCGAAAGCGCCTATTTTTTATCACCGAATGATTTAGTTGGCGAGAGGAAAAGATCGAGCACTTAACTGTAGCGGCGGCCCGCCGTGGCCGCTCGCTGTGTTCTGCGTTGGGTTGGGGCAACGTGATTCGGCGGCAACACAGAGCCGCCTAAATGACGGCCTTCGATCAGCCAAAGAGGCGCGTGATTCCAGGAAAGATGGTGATCAATATATAAAGGACTGAGAGACCGGTCACGATAACTGTCGTAAGCCACGCGGCGAGATTGTGAAGGTTACCATTGACCTGCTCTCCCATCAGTTCTCGATCATTAACGAGGCGCATCACGGTGAAGAGCACGACGGGAAGCAGCAAACCATTAATCACCTGAGTTACTAACAGGACGCGAATCAGCGGCAAATTTGGAATGATCGCAATCGCAGCTCCGACGGCGACAAGGAAAGTAAAGGTGCCAAGGAAGATTGGCGCTTCTCGAAAACTTCGTGACACCCCTTTCTCGAAGCCGAGTGCTTCACTGATGGAGTACGCCGTTGCCAGCGGCAGAACTCCGGCCGCAAGCATCGAGGCACCTAACAGTCCGATCGCAAAAAGCGACTCTGCATATCTTCCGGCCAGAGGTCGCAGCGCACTTGCGGCTTCAGCGGCGCTATCAACGTGAATTCCCGCTTTATGTAACGTCGCTCCAGTTGAGACCACGATGAAGAAGACGATAACGATCGCGAAGATTGTTCCCACCCAAACGTCAGTTCGTGTTTTCGAATAATCGTCGGCTGTTACGCCCTTTTCAACCACAGATGATTGAACGTACACCTGCATGTACGGGGAGATCGTGGTGCCAACAATGGCGACGAAGGTGAACAGGAATGCGTGCTGGAGTTTGAATGTAGGCGTTACCAAACCCGTGGCAACGGAACTCCACTCCGGACGTGCGAGAAACGCTGAAACGATATAACCGAGGAACACCAGCGACATTAAGAGAAATGCCCGTTCGACTCTTTGATACGTGCCTTTCACAACTAGCCACCAAACAAGAATTGCCGCCAAAGGAACCGATACAAAACGCGTCACTCCCAACAGCTCCGTGGCAGCAGCGATGCCCACAAACTCCGAAACAGTAACTCCGGCATTCGCGATCAAAAGAGCCAGCATCACCAATGCCGTCCAGCGGACACCAAATCGCTCGCGAATGAGGTCTGCCAGACCTTTACCGGTGACAGCGCCCATCCGTGCGCACATTTCCTGAACGACACCGAGACTGATTGTTATTGGGATGAGGATCCAGAGAAGGCTATAACCGAATTCAGCACCGACGGAAGCGAATGTCGCAACGCCACCCGCGTCGTTCCCTGCATTCGCCGTAATCATTCCTGGTCCCAGAACCGCGAGGATCATCAGCAGACGCTGTCGACCACCGACAGTTCGACGCACACCCCGAGCGCCGCGACGCATCAAGCGACGCCCGGCAGCTCGAACTGCTGCTCGTCGTTCTGCCATTTGGAGGGTCTCCGTCTTTCATTGCGCGTTGGTCTGGTTCGATCTGGTTATCCGAAAAGTTTGGGAACGCGTTGTCGCCAGTCTTTCGGCAAAAGGATCTCCATGGCGTCGTCAACTGTGATAATGCCAAGAATCTCTTCCGAATCGTCGACGACTGGGAGTGCGAGTAGATTGTACTCAGCAATCCTTTGCGCAACTTCATTCGCGGGTTCGTCAACCGTTGCCCTTTGAAACTCGGTTCGCATTACATCTTCGAGTGGCATCTTTGGATCTGCCAGAATCAAACTACGCAAGGCGATTACACCACGCAACCTCCACGACTCTTCCGCCTCCACCACGTAAAGGTAGTAGATCATGTTTGGTGTTTCGGCCATGTCCCGGAGTCGTGCCAGCGCCTCGCCGACGGTGAGCGCCCGTGGAAGCGTGACGAATTCAGTTGTCATCAAACCCCCAGCGGTGTCGTCTTCGTAAGGCAATAGCTCAGCAACATCGGCCTGTTCCTCGCCTTCCATCAGACCGAGCAACTCTTCCGCCTTCTCTTCAGGGAGATCACCCAACACGTCCGCAGCTTCGTCAGGCGACATCCATTCGAGAATATCGGCGGCGCGTTCTTCATCCATATCGCCGAGAATTCGCACTTGATGCTCGGGCGGCATTTCTTCGAGAGTCTCGGCAGCGGTTTCGTCGTCGAGCGATTCAACGACTTCCGATCCGTGGTGATACGAAAGCGCTTCCGCCAGACGAGCGATCTCAACCGGGTGAAGACGAGATAGTTTGTCGCTCGATGATTTCAACTGGACCGTCGCAGCATCGGTTGCGAGGTAACCAACGTCGGCCCAATCCAAAACCTCGACTGTTCGCGCGGTTCCCACAAATCCGTGTGGCGCGAGTCGTCGCCAGAGTCCTTGCAAGCTAACGTCAGCTCCGGTAACTCGCCAATCGTTGGACGTCTCTATGATCTGAACATCATTTACTCGCACGACACGTTTGCCGTCGACATCGATCAATTGTTTGTCTAAGACATCGCGGGCCAACAGCACTTCCCCTTCGCGTCGCACGAACGGTCGCAAATCGAGAATGTCAGAATTCAGGCGAACACCCTGCTGATTGAGCTCTGACACACGCCAACGAGATAAAAAGAAATCGCGACGACGATAACGCGCGACCAGGCCCGTGACCGGCGGATGATCGTCGGCACCCAGACGCACGATGACGTCCTTGATGGTTGCCACACGTTCACCTTCAAGGTCGCGGATCGGGCGACCTAAGACCTGCGAAAGATAGAGCATTTAGATCACCTGCAGGCAGGCATCATAGCACGCGAGGTTCGGACGAGTGTGAGCGGATCGCGATGGTGCAGTGGCCCGACTGTGAAGGAGAGCGAGATGATTGGGAACCGACCCTTACGGTCGGACTACTGCCCCAATCGTCAGGTATCTCTTGGCTCGCTCCAACGTGCTATCACGCTTCGCATATAAATCCGCGCGAGTAGTCGTCGTTGTTTCGTTCGGAGTGATACCGGCGCCCTCCAACCGAATCCCTTCGGCCGTCTTGTAATCGAATTCGCTGACGTCTAACACGCCGCCATCAGGAAGCGTGTGACGATTGCGAATCGCGAGCACACAACCGCAGGTCAGGTTGCCTATCACTCGAGCACGTCGCTGTTGTTGGAGCGTTGAGGCGAGAATCTCGGCTGCGCTGGACGTATTTTCACTCGTCAACACAACCATGGGAATTTTGCGAGATGCTGTCGGTAAGGTCAGTTGTGATAACCGTGGGGTAGTGACCAACTCGAAGCCGGCGCCCGATCGATCCGCGAATGTGCCGAGGTTAATTCCCGTTTCCAAAAACGCCGACGCAACATTTGCCATGGCCTCCGCGTCACCGCCGCCGTTGGCACGAAGATCGAGCACAATGCCGCGCGCGTCGCCAATCATGTCAGGCACTTGTTTCAAAAAGTCAGAAGCGATTGTTTGCGTGAACGCGTCGAGTGTGATGACAACGACACCGCCTTGTCTTGAGAACCGAAACCCGAGTGAGCGTTGACTCCAGTAACGTTGCAACATTGCCGATTTGATCCGACCGTTCTTCTGCTTCCAAGTAAGAAGTAGAGACGTTCCCGGGCTGCCGTCAAAAAGATTGCGCACCATACGTAGCCGCGCCGTGGGGGATACTTCAGCGTGCTGTAAGCGACGCGCAATGATCTCCGATGCAGCAACATTATCAACACTAGTCACAACGTCGCCCACCTGCACACCCGCCAGGTGTGCCGCTGACTTTGGTTCTACGTGAACAACTGTCGGAGTTCCTTCAATCTCGCGAACGATGACACCGATCGTGACGAACTTTGGACTCCACCAATCAAATTTCTCTTCAGGCGAGAACACGCGTGTGTGAGGATCTTTTAAGGGGGCGATCATGCGTTTCAAGAGTTCGTAAAAATCTTGGGTGTTCTTTGCCTCTGCCGCTGCTGGTCGAAAGGCCGCTCGTGTGGCCTCCCAATCCAATCCACGAAATGTCGGATCGTAATAACGTTCCTGGATTGTTTCCCAAACGTCGTCGAATACAGCGAGTCGTCCGGCACGTGTTGCGGTGGAGACGAAGAGCGACTTGTCAGTCGCGGCATGCGACGGACCGAAGGCAGTTGATAGCGCGATCGCGATCGCGAACAGTGAGATTAGAAAGAGAGCGGGGAACGGGCGATACTTAAATTGGGCCATGACTAGTAAGATCTAAAGTTATTATTTCGGGGGCTTACGAAAGTTATAACGCAGTAACACCCTGAGCGGAACGGGAGCACCGTTACGCATTGCGGGAAAGAAATGAAGCTGCCGAACGGTTGCGACAGTTGCCTCATCCAGTCCAAACCCGGCCCATCTTACGACTTCAACGCCACCAACTTCACCATTCGCTTCAACGTCGACGAGAACATCAACGGTCGCTTCGGCATCAGCTTTTGCGGCGCTCTGTGGATATTCCGGCCGGAGCCTTTGAAAAGGTTTTGGTAACCGAAGGCCCGCCGCTTCAGCAGTCTTTTCATCGTCCGGGGCCTCTTCAATCAGCGGAGCGTCAACATTTATAACCGAACGTTCTGCTTGCTCCGTACTCCGCGTCTCTTTGATCGACAATCCGACGCTTTGAATGAACGACTGATTCAATTCGCTCAGTAGTTTTTGTTCTGCCAATTGAGGAGTGTCGGCATCGAAACTGAGACGCTCCCAACGCGCGAGCTTGCCTGATCGTGAACTAATGACAAAAAGCGAACAGTACGATTCATAATAAACCGGCCTGGCTGAGGACGAACGACGTATAGTCTGCGCATCACCGATCAAATAAAAGTCTGACGACAATGCTGCACCAAGATCGCGTGCTTCACTGACTAACATGTTAAGTGAACCTGCGTAGCCTGCACCCTTCGCAGCAGCGCGTCCCAGATCGGAGTCCAAGACAATTAGTGCGTCGATCGATTTAAATGCGCCGCGAAGCTTATCCGTCACTGTTCTCGCAAAGCTGGAGTTTCCAAGATCGAGAATTGTCAAACTAGTCTGCCTGTTGGCAGTCTGTGCAGCGGCAGTGGTGACCAAGGCAAACAGTAAACACGTGCCGGATAGCGTCCGCCGGAACAATAGAGGGCAACGGAACCAGTTCTGCTTATTTGTCGTCACTGTTTTCTGGAATTGGTGGGGAGATTCAGCTACCGAAATTCTCGACGCAGTATACCTTACGTCATCCATCGCCGCTCGCCGCCGATTCTCTTTGCGCTGCAGGTTGGTGATAGCGGGCATAAACCTCAGTCTTAACTTCTGCGGGGAAACATACGCGATGTAGTTCGTACCCATGCTGTAGGCCGCGAACTACGTTACTCACCTCCGTAATCTCACGTAGCCGGGGCCGCGCGTATCCGCTTTCGACATAGATGCGAGCCTTGGGTTCCGTCTGTGTCGCAGCGTAATAGCTGTAATACGGAACATCGCTCGCTTTGTCTTCAATGAAATAGTAATCAGGATCAAAGCCGGCCGCCCGGACAGCCTCGCGGGCACGTGACAAAAACTGCTCGCGGTCATTTTCCGGCATATCCAGATCGACAGCCTTGAAAAGACGTCGCGACACAAAGCGACGACTCAGATCTCTTAGAATCGCATCATCAGATTGCTGCCACTGTTTGACGTGGAAGATGAAATCAGAATCGTCGACCTCCAGGTGCTCGGAAATCGTAAGCGATTGCTGCTTCAATATCTTCTCGAAAGCAGTGTTGCTCGCATGCCAGACAAACTTTCCCTGCTCATGTAGTTTCAAAGCGCGGCGCACAATTGAGCGCAACACTACTTCAGCCGAACGAAGCGTCCGGTGAAAGTAAACCTGGCGAAACATGTGATACCGCGCCTGTAGATACTCCTCAACCGCATAGATGCCACGTGCTTCAACGTAGACGCGATCATCTGCCTCATCAATCGCGAGCGCATTGATGATCCACTCCAGATCGTAGATGCCGTATTTCGCTCCGGTCATTAACGAATCGCGCAGCAGGTAGTCCATTCGATCGACGTCGAGTTGTGACGACACGAGTTGGCCCAACGCAGCGGGTTGAAAAGTACCTTGAATGATTGCAGCAACTTTCTCTGGAAGAGTTGGCGAGTAGGAACGTAGGAGCGATCCAATCTCTGTTTCTTCACTGGCCACCACTTGAATCGTCCATTGTTCATGATGGAAATTCAAAACTTTTTCCATCACATGTGAGAACGATCCGTGACCTACGTCATGCAACAGAGCTGCAGCACGAGTAGCAACTCGATCATCATCGTCGATGTCGTAACGCTCTGCGAAACGATCGAGGACGCGAGTCATTAAATGAAACGCGCCGAGTGAGTGTGTGAAACGAGAGTGCTCAGCGCCTTGATAAGTAAAGAGACCAAGACCCAATTGTTTGATACGACGAAGTCTTTGAAACTCTGCGGTGTCGATCAAACGCATCATCAACTGACCTTCGTCAGAATCAGTGCGCAAGCGGATTATGTTGTGAACTGGATCGCGATAGATTCGTTCCGACACGCAGCAGACCTTTCTTGATGAGCATCAAGTGTGACGAAGTCTACCACGACGAGCGTTGCGCGAGGCTGTGACTCGAGCCTGCGAGTCGTATCCAAACACCCGTATACTCCACCATTTTCTCGCGGTTTGGAAATCTGGATTTTCCCAATTTTTTGGATTTAGTACGGGGGCACCCAAGCGTACGCTTTGGGATCAAACGGACAATAGTATTGAGGAAAAGGGTGTTTCCGACTGGCGGCATACCTATTGCGAAAAATCCAGTGAGCTCCCCAATTTAATCCAATCGTTTCGGAATTCCTTGGTGCTGCCAAAAAAGAGGGACGTGTCAAAGGAGCGGTGGCATCGCTCTAGTTCAAGAAAGGAAAGTAGAAATGAAGAATGTTGTTAAGTTGTTGTTGGTGATCTGCTTGGGCCTCGCTTCATCAGCGGCGCTTGCGCAGACTACTCTTACGACAGGGTCGATCGCGGGTGACGTGGTTGACTCGAATGGCGCGATCGTGCCCGGCGCTAATGTCAAACTAACTGGGCCGCTTGGTGAGCGCACGACGACCACCAATGAGCAGGGACATTATTCGTTTGAAAATCTTGTACCCGGTGATTACACAGTCCGGGTCGAGAAAGAGGGATTCAAAGCCGCAGAGCTAACACAGGTAACTGTGCTGGTAAATAAAACCACATCAAACAATGTTACTTTGCAGGCCGGGCAAATCTCGGAAGTTGTTACAGTAACCGGTGCGACATCGGGTGTCGATCAGGCAACCACCGCAATCAGTTCAAACATGAACGATCAGCTCTTTTCTAATATTCCGGTGCAGCGCGCGGTGTCAGGATTGTTTTATCTGGCGCCGGGTGCGTCAGATAGCCTTGGAGGAGGAAAAGATAATCCCTCCATCTCAGGCGGCTCCGCACTTGATAATTTGTATGTTGCAGACGGTGTGAACATCACCGATTCCGCTTTCGGCGGCATTGGTACTTTCTCCCGTTCGTACGGCGCTCTCGGTACCGGCATCAACACTTCCTTCATTAAAGAAGTTCAGATTAAAACTGCTGGGTTCGAGCCTCAGTACGGCCAATCGCAAGGTGGCATCGTAAACATCGTTACCCAATCAGGAAGTAACGAATACCACGGTGCTATCTATGGCTTTGCTAGTCCGCAGTCGTTCGAGGCAACTCGGAAGCAGGCAGATGATTTTCCGCGGCGAAATCCAGGCGGTAAGCTTCTGCACCAGGAGGCATATGACGGCGGCGCTGACTTAAGCGGTTATGTGCCAGGTCTGAGGAACAATCTATTCTTCTTTGGATCTTTTAATCCGACAGTAAGAAGAGACATAGTTCGCGGAGCTGAAGCGAATGCACTTAGCCCGATAGATTCGGGTTTGAGAACTATTCGAGGTGAGGCGTTTGCTCTTCGTACTCGTACTTACAACTACGCTGCCAAGGCCGAGTGGTTAGTCAATTCGAACCATCAGGTCACCTTCTCGATTTTTGGTGACCCATCGAAGACTAATCGGTCTTCCTTCAGGAGTCTAATTATCGACAACACGACGTCTGACAGTGTTCTTGATTATGGCACTCGCAATATCGCACTCAGATACAACGGCACGTGGTCACCGACCATGACCTTTAACGCTTCGCTTGGTCTTGGTCGAACACGCTTCGATGAAACGGGGTTTGATAATATCAATCAGATTGCCGATCGTCGTGGCTCCGATCAGCTCAACATCGAAGCTCTCACTGGCCAGCTCCCTTTAAGAGGCAACTTTACGTCAGTTGGTTTGGGCTTTTTTGAGCCCACAGTCAGTAAGACCAAACGCGCGGACTTCAATCTGTCGAAGATCCATAACATGTGGGGACAGCACACTCTCGGTGCGGGTTATACGTTCCAACGTGGTAACTACGACGGACAGCGGGAACGCAGTGGTCCAAGCTGGACAATTCCAAATTTACCGGAGAACGACATCGCAATCGGGCAATCAGCTAACGTCCAATTGCGTTTGCGATTCCGGCCGAATGATGCAGGCGGAACACTACCGGTCTTCCCGGTGCAGCTTGAAGATGGCACCACGGCGATGGTTCCAGTGCGGCTCCAAGTTATCCGGGCCGAGTTTGGTGAGCCGGCCTTCTCAACATTCTCGGATTATCATGCCGGGTACGTACAAGACACCTGGCGCTTCAACAAGTACATCACTGGTCTCTTCGGTCTGCGATGGGAACAAGAGAAGTTAAATGGAAGCCCGGGCGTCACCAGTGGAGCTCGTGCACATTACACGCTAACGGACAATTGGGCTCCGCGCCTCGGAGTCACAGTGGATCCGTTAGGACATGGCAAAACAAAAGCGTTCTACAACTACGGACGGTTCTTCGAATACCTGCCGTTGGATTTGGCGGAACGTTCGCTCTCGTCTGAGTTGGACTGGACGGGAAGTTTGTTTATTCCCGAATTCACAACCAATGCTTCAGGTCAACGGGTAGCCGTAATCAATCAATTCGGGACGGTAAATCCGATTCTTGATGCGGCACATCAGATAGCAGCAGGAACCACAACGGTTTCAGCTCAGGATCCGGCCAATGTGTTCGCGCCGGGAACTAAGCTTGGATTCACTGATGAACACACGTTTGGTTTTGAGCAACAGTTGCCGCACAACTTTACGTTGTCGGCGCGATACATCGATCGCCGCTCAAAACGGATTATTGAAGACGCAGCCGTCCTTTCTCCGGAGGCTGCATTGTCAGGTATCAATCAGGTGTATTCGATCGTTAACATCAGTAGTCACCTTGATGCCTTCACCAACCTGGTGCCGTTTATTTTTAGCCCAACTTTGAATGCCGGGGGTTTAATCACAAATACTCCGGCGGGTTGTGCATCAAGTGGTCCGATCCCTCAGCCGACCTACTTCTTCGATAACGGTGCTCAATCTGTCTGTTTTGCTCAGACTGGAATTGATCCAGCTACTTCGAACACGTTTGTGATTCCTGACGGAAACCCAGATGGATTCCCAGACCCTGTGCGCAATTACAAGGCGTTCGAACTGGAACTCAATCGCCGGTTCTCGAACGGATGGCAGGGCTTCTTCAACTGGCGCATAGCCAAGTTGCAAGGAAACTTTGAGGGACACCTGCGTAACGACAACGGACAAACTGATCCTGGCATCAGTTCGCTGTTTGACTTTACACAGGGAGACCTCAACCTGCTGGGTGATCAGTTTGCTGTTGGACCACTTAACAGTGATCGTCGGCACATCGTTAACGTATATGGCAGCTACAGCTTCGACAAGGCACGTGGCTGGAATACGCTTAATGGACTGAATCTCGGTATGAACTTCCGTTATGAGAGTGGTCTGCCAATTAACAAACTCGACCCGCATCCGGTCTATTTGAATACGGGCGAAATTCCGTTAGGTGGACGTGGTAGCCAGGGCCGTACGCCAGGCTACGCGCGCCTTGATGCACACGCGGATTATGCGTTCGGCATCACTGAAAACACTAAGCTGAAGTTCACGGCTGATTTCTTCAATGTATTCAATAGCCAGAAACTTTGGCGGCCAGACGAGAACAATGCTTTGGATTTTGTGGGAACATCAAATCCACCAAATCCCGACTTCCTCAAACCACGAGCGACGGTTCCCGGCGCCGCGTTCGGCTACCGTCCGCCATTTAACCTGAGACTGGGAGTAAGGTTTGAATTCTAATTGAAGATCGTCAAGGATCTTTTTGGGGAGGAGACAATCTCTCCTCCCTATTCTTTTTCTTCATGACTTGGGTATCATTACTTTCCCTCTCTGAACCGACAAACACGATCATTTCATAGGAGTACTAAGATGTTTCTAAGAGTGCTCTATACCACCGCAGTCGTCTTGATGATGTGTGGTGTAAATGATGTGCGCGGGCAACGTGTTCCAAGACCAACATCAGTTTCGATCCAGGTGCACGGACAGGTGCGCTATCCAGCGGGAGAACGACCTGCCGAATTTCTACTGGTGCGACTGGAAAGTTTTAGGGGCGGCGTGGCTGGTGAAACAACCACGGATCGAAGCGGTAGATTTACGTTCACGGGTTTGTCTCCGGAACTTTACATCGTCTCTGTCCGAACGCCAGGGTACGTTGAAGTAAAACAGCAGGTCGACCTGCGCACGCAAATTAGTGATTACATTCTGCTGCAATTAGTTCCTGAACCAAAGAGCTGGCCCTTTGAGCTGCCACCAAAGCGCGGGGTTGTTGACGCGAATGTGCCTGAGGCCGCGCGCTCGGAGTTTGAAAAAGGCCGGGACGCCATATTGCAAGCTAACAACTTGGATAAGGGAATACTCCTCCTCGAGCATGCTGTACGCATATATCCGAAATATATCGAAGCTCTATTACTCCTCGGTACCGCATACATGGACAAGCAGGAGTGGCCGAAGGCTGAAACCACGTTGACACAAGTCGTGACACTGGACGACCACGCGAGTGGAGCACACTTCGCACTCGGAGAACTGTACCTGCGTCAAAAAAAATATGTCGAAGCGGAGAAGGACATGCTTGCGGGTATCCACCTGGAACCGAAATCAGTGCAGGGCCATTTCTTGCTCGCGCGTCTCTACTACGAAGTCGGCGATCTTGCGAAAGCTGGACCTCACGCCGGTACAGCACTCCAACTGAATCCTAAGTTTGCGCGCGGCCATCTGTTGGCTGGGAATATCTTGCTACACGCACGTCAAACTGAAAATGCCCTCATCGAATTCGAAGAGTATTTGCACCTGGAACCTAAGGGTGAGTTCGCTGAGCAAACACGCCAGACGGTCGCAAGAATTAAGCAGCGCTCCCCTTAAATTACGAGACTCTTAGCTGCAATCGATACAGTTTCCCCGCTTACTTAGTTGAATTGCGAAGGAGATTAGAATGCAGGTTCGTTGGTTCCGTTACGCTTTCATTTCATGTTTCTTCGTGTGCTCTTGGATCAGCTTAGTCGCGCAAGACAGAAGTACCGGCGCAGTGAACGGACAGATAACTGGTCAAATACGTTACTCGGACAGTGGTGAGCCGGCATATAACGTATTGGTAAGTTGTGAGGCATTCATCGGCGGGCTTATTGGCCAGGTACAGACTGATAGAAGCGGTCGTTTTAGATTTTCCGGCCTTGCGCCAGAGCAATACAACATCACTGTGCGGGTACCTGGATATTTTGAGGAGCGACAAACAGTGGAACTGCGAACGACGCCGAGCGGATATGTGCAGTTCAGTTTGAGACCCGACAAAAGTAGGCCAGCCCCCATCAACCCCGGCGTTGTCGATGCCAGTGTTCCAGCGGGCGCCAAGCGCGAATTTGATGAAGCTTCAAAAGCGTTGGCACTGGGAACGAAACCGGGAACTGAAGAAGCTGTTCGGCACCTGGAAAAAGCCGTCGTGACTTACCCGAACTTTTATGAAGCACACTTAGCGTTGGGAACCGCTTATATGGATCTCGGTCAGTGGGACAAAGCGGAAGGTGCGCTCAAGAAGACGTTGCAGGTAAAACCGGATGCGGCCAACGCTCTCTTTGCTTTGGGAGAGTTGTACCTGACACAAAAGAAAGAGCAGGAAGCGGAGAAGGCATTAATTGCCGGTATACAAGCTGAACCGCGATCCTATCAAGGACACCTGAACCTGGCCCGCCTCTATTGGGAAATGGCTGCAAAGATAAAAGACGACGCCGAGGCGAGACCCCTACTTGAAAAGTCGTACGAAGAAGTCAAGAAATCGCTAGAGTTGAAACCCGATTTTGCGCCGGCACATATTGTTAAGGGTAATCTTCTATTGCGAGTGCGTCGTGCGGAAGATGCTCAGCATGAATTTGAGGAGTACTTGCGTTTAGAACCCAAAGGACGTTTTGCGGAACAGGCGAAAGCTACGATCGACAGAATCAAGAAAGCACTAGAGGCTGAGCGCGCAAATAAGAAACCGAAATAGCGTCATAGTTTCGGAATCGTTTCGGGCGCTTAAAACAAAGAAAAATGTTTCGCAACGCGAAATTCGCAGAAGTCTCACGCGTTAATCGGTAACTCGCCGTTCACGTCCAAGCTCAAGAAGATGCCCGAGCTTTTCTTTCTTTGTCCTCAGATACTTCTCGGCTTTCTCCGAGGAATCCACTTCAATCGAAACTCTTTCGACTATCTTTAGCCCTGCCTCTTCCAGCGCCTGAAGTTTCAAAGGATTGTTAGATATCACTTTCACTTTGCAGAGACCGAGGTCAAAAAGGATTTCGGCGCACTGCCTGTATTCGCGCAGATCAACTGCAAGGCCTAGACGAACATTCGCCTCGACCGTATCCGCACCTTGATCCTGCAAAGCGTACGCTCGAATCTTGTTGAGAATACCGATGCCACGGCCTTCCTGCTGTTGGTAGACAATAGCACCGCGTCCCTCTAGCTGGATCATTTGGAACGTGCGGTGAAGTTGCTCGCCGCAATCGCACTTCATCGATCCAAATACATCGCCCGTCAAACATTGGGAATGAATCCGAACCAATGTCGGCACGTCCTGTCGCATATCTCCCTTGAACAGCACGACAAATTCTTCCGTACTGATTAGAGAACGGTAACCGGCGATCTGGAAATCGCCCCATTCCGTTGGTAGAAATGCGAGCGCAACCCGCTCAACCGTTAAGTTCTCTTTAACTTTATCGCAGCAGGTGCCGGCAGCCTTGTTCTCCATCGCAGGTCTCCATGCGCTCACTTCGAATACCCTCTAGTGCTCCGAGTGATTTTGGTCGCCAATTATAGGAGCAGGCCGGAACCGTAACAAGCTGACCCGTCTGGTCCTTGAGCCATCAGCGTTCCCACCTCACCATTTTCTTGCTGGGGATTCGTTGCGAAGATAAGATAACCACCACGTTTCGGTTGTTTCGCCTCAACTGACGGAGGCGCGGGTTTACGGTCAAATCAGTAGCAGCCGGTCGCTATGGCTAACTATATTGATGAAGAACCCACGCAGACGACCCAAGTAAGGGAGTCGTCGTCCAACGCGTTCGCCACGCTCGAGCGGCGTCCGGTTCTCGTATCCTTGCGCGGCGAGTTAATAGCCACCCCGATCCCACTCGAACGAGACCGCGTAATAATTGGCCGAGCGCTCGAAGCAGACATTCGCCTCAACGACTTTAAAGCTTCACGTTTGCATGCTGAGATTACCGGCATAGTTAACCGTGATACTGGGAAGCCGGAATTCAGAATCAAAGATCTCGGCTCAACAAACGGTACGATTCTAAACGGTCGCCACATTTCAGAATCGTCGCTCACAAACGGCGACAAGATTGTGATTGGCGACCACCTATTCCGTTTCGATCTGCTTGACGAGATTGATCGCGAGTTCCAGCAGCAGATCCATCGCCTATTGGCCCACGATGACTTGACGGGACTTTTGACCAGCAAGTCGTTCTTCACAGAATTACGGCGAGAAGCATCGCGCTCAGAAACTGAGAATCGCCCCTTTTGCGTGCTGATGATGGACGTCGATCATTTCAAGTTAGTAAACGATACGTATGGACACCTGACCGGGAATCAGGTGCTCGAGGAACTCGGCGGTGTTATCAAATCGGCCCTGCGCTCAGGCGATGTTGCGGCTCGCTTTGGAGGTGAGGAGTTCGCCGCCTTTCTCCTCGATGCAGGTTACGCGCAAGCGTTGGTTGCGGCCGAGCGTGTCCGCCGCGCCGTCGAACAGCACCAGTTCACTTCTCTCCATACGGGATCAGCTAAGGGGGGAGAGCATTTTCACATCACGATGAGCATCGGCATTGCTGCCTGTCCTGACGACGCGAAAGATCCAATCCAGCTGGTGGAATTGGCAGACTCCGCACTTTACCGGGCGAAGAGTAATGGGCGAAACCAGGCTGTGGCTTATCAACCTTCGCTGGCAGTGACAGAACAGCCTTTGCCACCTCGCCGCATGAACTGAACGTCCCTATTTTGTTAGATTATGCAACCTCCACGCGCGCCAAGCGTGTCAGTTGCGAGTACGGTTGCGATTCTTTGATTGCGGCGTGTATGCTCCTTTCGACACCTGCCCGTCAATCCCTTTGATCGGCCGAGGAATTCCGTAAGTGATTAGCAATCTCAACTTAGCCTCTAAGCCCTTTACCAATCACCTTTTGCCATGGGTGATGACTGCCGCCGTCTTGTTTGTGTCGCTGATCGGTCTTCTAGTGGTGGTTAATTACACACTTCAAGCAAATCGAGAATCGGCCGCCACTCGCATACGGATTAACAATCTGCGAACCCAGGAAAAGGGCCTGTTGGACGATGCGAAGAAGGTGCGAGAGTCGATGACTCACGAGCAGCTTCAGGCACTTGACGCTGCTCACAAACTTGCCGATCGAAAGGCATTTTCCTGGTCGAGGCTTTTAGCAGATTTGGAAGGTGCTCTGCCGCCAAATGTACGAGTCTCAAGAATTGCAGTACGGAGCGTTGGTATGCAGGGCGACCAAACCGTGGCCGATCTTGAGCTCACAGTATTCTCCAAGAGCGCGAACGTTATTACCTCGATGATTGCCGACATGGATCGCGCTGGAGTGTTCCAGGCTGACTTGCGTGCGCAAAATCTTCAAAAGGGGCGCGGCGAGAGTGGCAGTGAATATGATCTAGATGTCATCTATCGTCCTCGATCGGGATACTCAAGCGAGAATGTGGCCGCTGTGAAGGAAACTGGAACTGCAAAGGAGGAGTCGAAATGAGTACCGAAGTGATTCCGCCTTCTCCACCACCTGCGAGAACCACGGCATCCACACGAATGACTGGCTATCTCTCCACGCGACGCGGAAGCATGTTTGGTATTGCGGAGATTATTGCTTTATCGCTGAGCTGTTTGATTCTTGTCCTGGTTCTTCTGAGTTATCTCTATTACTTGATACCTGCACGATCCCAGGCACGTTCGCTCGCTGCTGAGGAGATACAATTGCAGACAAATCTTAAGAAGTCGCAGGAGATCGTCAAGAACGAGAACACTACTGAAGAAACCGTTCGCCGAATCACTGACAGCTTGAACAACTTCGAGACGGTGAGCCTGCAACCTCAAGAACAAGGACGGATGGCGCTGTATGACCAACTCAATCAGTTGATGGTCAAGAACGGTGTGCGCAATACATCAGGGCCGACATACGCGCCGCTCGATCCGCTGGGCTCGAAGACAACGCCGGGCACCTCGACCAACACCAAATACCAGACTGCGTACCCGGGAATCGCCGTCGCCGTAACTGTCGAGGGCCCATATCAGAACCTTCGGCAATTTATTAAGGACATCGAACGCAGCAAACAGTTTGTGATCATCAACGAAGTTGAGTTGCAACGAGCTAAAGAGAACGAAGCTGCCGCGGTTGGTACTGAAGGAACTTCGGGAACTCGCGCCTCGCTGGTGAGCTTGCAATTGAGCCTAACCACATACTTCCAGCGAGAGGAAACATTAACGCCCACCAGTCAGGAACAGTGAAATGCAGATTGACTTAAACAAACCTGGCGAAAAGAAGAAACTGATCTGGGCGGGCGCTCTGGGTTTAGTTGCGATCGTGGGTTTGTGGTGGACGTTCTTCGGGTTCGGATCATCCGCAAAGCCTACTCCCACTCGACCTACGACAGCTCAGACAAAACCGAGTGACCGAGTAGGTGCTCGCACTCAACCAACCAACGCCCAGTCGGATACGACAGAGCAACTAAACGAACTCGTCAGCACTCTGCGTGAGGTCAATGTTCTGCCACCGAATACCAATGTCCCCGAGGCGAGGCGCAACATCTTTGCATTCTACGAACCGCCACAGCAGGTGAAGGTTGCGGACACGCCCACCCCCACACCTACGCCTACTCCGCCGTTACTCCTCGCATCGGTATCGCCGTCTAATGTCTATGCGGGCACAGGTGATTTCCCCCTCGAGGCGACGGGCGACAAGTTTACGTCCGACGCTCGGATCTACGTTGACGGGAGGGAACTGCAGACAAAGTACGTAAGTGCGCAACAGTTGTCAGCGAAAGTACCAGCTGCTGCTATTGTGACTTCAGGCAGTCATTCGATATCGGTTAAGTCACCCGATGGCCGCGTCTATTCCAACCCATTGCCGCTCAATGTCGCACAGCCACCGGCGCCTAACTACACGTACATTGGATTGATCAGTACTCGCACTCACGTCGATATCGCTATCTTGCAGGATTTGAACACGAAGACCGTAGTGAATGCGCAGCGTGGCGAGGTGTTCGGCGGGCGCTTTCGTCTCACGAGCATCGCTGACAAGGAGATCGTGTTCACTGATACAACTCTGAAACTCACGCACAAGATCAAGATGACCGAAGGTGAGAAGGGATTTGGTTCACCTCTATCGCGTCCAACGCCGCGAGTTGATGCCGAAGATGACGAGCCGCACGATTGATTCACACCACAAGATATTAGGGTCAGCGTTTTCGCGCTCGAGCCTCCTCGACTGCGCTGATCTCACGCGTGATCGCCATTCGGAGTGCGGATATACGACCGTCGCGCTCCTTGCGTTCATGACCGTCCTTGCCATTTTTGCGATGGCCGCAGCGCCACGCATGCAGCAGCAAGCGATGCGTGAACACGAGAAGGAAGCGATCTTTCGCGGTGAACAAGTAGCTGATGCGATTCGTCAATACTATCGTTACCGCAGAGGACAAACTGGTGTCAGTGGCGATCAGGCATTACCTACATCGATGGACCAACTGCTGGAAGGAGTGCCGATTCAAGGTGCTGCGAAGAATCGAATGATCCTTCGCGCGAGTGCTGCAATCGATCCATTGTCAAAAGATGGTGAGTGGCGTTTCGTCGCACCGCGAGCTCAATCACTCGTTGAGTTTCAGCAAGCAGTAATAGTTTATTCGGGCAACATTCTCCCACTACCTCGTGACCAGCAAATATTGCAATTACAACAGGTTGCGGCTCCTCAGGTCCTCGTTGTAACGAACCTTGGTACCACTTCCAACACGGGCGGCAGCTCACACGTCGGCGAGACTACAAGTGGTCCATTCGTTGGTGTTGCTCCTAACAATTCAACGAAATCAGTACTCACATACTACGGTATCGATTCGCATGATCGTTGGATCTTCACTCCTCTGTTCCGTAACTGATCACGACTACAATTAAACCTGCTTCATCGCTGAGAAGTTGATCTCACTCATCGGTCTCAACTGAAACTCTCGCTTGGAATCTGGATCGCCTGGTCCAATTTTGTGTTCATCGATCGCGCGGCCGATCAGATCACGTCACGTGTGATCACGCTCATCTGCAAGCACAACTCCACTCGATAGAGCAAGAAAAAAATGTTTGTGCGTAGAGTAATAAGTTATTGACATCCGATGCATTTACGTTTATATAGCAAGATGTTGTGCGCCGTTTACTCTAGCCCACAAGAAGAAAGCAAACACATTATCTTGTGGTCATGAAGAAACCCTAAACCAACACTAGAAAGAAGGAGCACATAGAAGCTATGGCAACTAAAAAAGGTGGAAAGAAAGCAGCGAAGAAGGGTGGCGCCAAGAAGGGCGCAAAGAAGGGCGGAACCAAGAAGGCCGCAAAGAAGAGATAACTCGAACCAGCAGGTTACAGCACGAACCTTCCACTGGCGCACACAAACATCTGAGGCCTACGAGGCCTTTCAAGGAACGACGAGTACTTCAAGCGAAGCTCGTCGTTCCTTTTTGTTTGTTCTATCTTCACGACCAGTTACCATTGACGCGTGATCAGAATCGCATTAGTGGAACCAGAGATTCCCCAGAACACGGGAAACATCGCTCGGTTGTGTGCGGCAACCAGAACGCCGCTGCATATCGTCGGCGCTACTGGCTTCCGTCTGGACGACAAAGCAGTGCGAAGAGCAGGATTGGATTATTGGGACGAAGTCAGCCTCACTCGACATGCAACACTCGCCGCTCTTACTGAGGTTCTGCCCGATTCACGATTCATCTACTTCACCACGAAAGCAGAGCGTTCATTTCTCGACTGGACGTACGCCGGCCACGATTGCTTGGTTTTTGGGCGGGAAACACGTGGATTGCCTGTCGATCTCCTACGCGCTAACTGGAGTCACTGCCTAAAGATCCCTATCCTTAATCCAAAAGTACGCAGCCTGAACCTCGCGAACTCCGTCGCGATCGTTCTGTATGAGGCACTACGGCAGACGCGAACGATCAGCTAGTCCCTTTTCGACCCCTTCCGTCTAACTTGATAAGATTTGGTTCGCGCTGAACGACATTTATGAGTGAAGAACGAGCAGACATAAGAAATATCGCAATCATAGCCCACGTCGATCACGGCAAGACTACCCTTGTTGATACGATGCTGCGCCAGTCAGGCACGTTTCGCGAAAACGAACAGGTCCGCGAGCGAGTGATGGACTCCATGGATCTCGAACGCGAACGTGGCATCACGATCATGGCGAAGAACACGGCCGTCCGGTATCGCGATACCAAGATCAATATTGTAGATACGCCCGGCCACGCTGACTTCGGCGGCGAGGTCGAGCGCGTGTTGAAGATGGTCGATGGCGTGATGCTGCTGGTGGACGCCGCTGAAGGTTGTTTGCCACAGACGAGATTCGTGCTGCGGAAGGCACTTGAAGCACGACTGCCCGCAATTGCGGTCGTGAACAAAATCGATCGCAGTGATGCGCGACCTGCAGAAGTGGTCGACGAGATCTACGAGCTTTTCCTGGATCTTGATGCGACCGACGAGCAGATCGAGTTTCCAATTCTTTATTGCATTTCGCGAGACGGTGTCGCGAAAAAAAACCTGGATGATCAATCGGACAACTTGCAGCCACTGTTCGATCAGATCGTTCAGACCATTCCTGCGCCCAAACAGCTGCGGTCAGATAGTTTGCAGTTGCTCGTTGCCAACCTGGACTACAACGATTACGTCGGTCGCCTCGCGATCGGTCGTATCTTCTCCGGCGAGATCAAAGTAGGCGATCAGATTGGCGTCGCAAAGCCCGACGGTTCGCTTCAGAAGACACGCGTCTCGCAGTTGTATGTTTTCGAAGGACTAAAGCGCGAGGCAGTGACGAATGCCGAATTTGGTGAGATTGTCGCGCTGGCAGGAATCGAAAACATTGAAATCGGCGACACGATTACTTCACCCGATAATCCACAGCCACTTCCAGCGATTGCCGTAGATGAGCCAACAATCGCGATGATCTTCGGAGTGAACAATTCCCCCTTTGCCGGACGAGAAGGTAGGTTCGTGACATCAAGGCAGGTTAAAGAGCGTTTGGACAAGGAAATCCTCGGGAATGTCGCCATTCGCGTGGAGGAGACAGAATCGCCCGATCAGTTCAAGGTTTCCGGTCGTGGCGAATTGCAACTCGCCATTCTCATTGAAATGATGAGGCGTGAAGGGTACGAACTGCAGGTGTCGAAACCAGAGGCAATCACGCGAGGCCTGAACGGCCGGACGCTCGAACCAATTGAGGCAGTGGTCGTCGACTGTCCAGACGAATTCATCGGCGTCGTCACTGAAGCCCTTGGACGGCGTAAAGGTCAGATGACTCGGATGGTGAACCATGGCACCGGTCGCGTTCGCTTGGAGTTTGAAGCACCGTCGAGAGGACTTATTGGCTTTCGCAATGAGTTCCTGACTGAAACGAAAGGAACAGGGCTGCTGAACACAATGTTTCTTCGTTGGGGCGATTGGCAAGGGACTATGCGCGGACGTTCTACAGGTTCACTCGTCGCTGATCGCACCGGCGAAACCACAACGTACGCTCTGTACAACCTTCAGGAACGCGGCACGCTGTTCATTCGGCCAAGCACGAAAGTTTACGAAGGGATGATCATCGGCGAGAACGCAAGGGCAGTCGATCTGGATGTAAACGCCATCAAGGAGAAGAAGCTCACGAACATGCGCGCATCCACAGCCGACGAAGCGATGCGGCTCGTTCCAGTAAAGGAACTGTCGCTAGAGCAAGCCCTCGAATTCATTTCAGACGATGAACTCGTAGAAGTTACTCCCGAATCTATTCGCTTGCGCAAACGAGTCCTGCCAGCCAATCAACGACCCAAGCGTAAAGACACTGAAGATTGACCTCACGTGATTCATTCTCTGCCAAAGGTTTACCCGATTACCGATACCCGTTTGTCGGGCCTTTCGCATGTCGAACAGGTTGAACGTCTAGCTGCCGGTGGCGCCACGCTCATTCAGCTCCGCGACAAATCCCTTTCGCCTTTAGAGTTCTTCGAACTCGCCAAATCAGCCGTGGAATTCGCGCGGCGCCGGTCTATTCGAATCATCATCAACGATAGGGCTGATATCGCGCTTGCGACAAAGGCTGATGGTGTCCACCTTGGCCAGGATGATCTAGCACCCGAAGCTGCGCGGAGAATATTGGGACCCGATGCACTCATCGGTTACTCCACTCACAATCTTCAACAAGCCCGTCACGCGTTATCCCTGCCTATCGATTACCTCGCGATCGGGCCAATCTTCGCAACCAGCACAAAAAAGGACACGGAGCCAATCGTTGGTTTGGAGGGACTGCGGTCAGTGGCAGCGATCGCTTCAGGTCTGCCTATCGTCGCGATTGGAGGAATTAGGCTGACAAATGCGCCGGCGGTAATAGCTGCGGGCGCTTCGTCGGTGGCGGTAATTAGCGCCTTATTGACCCCAAACGACTCGATTTCCGAGCGCACACGTAACCTCATTGAGACTCTCGATGGAGTAGATGTTGAGTCGAGCACTACCGCCAGCTAGATTTTTCTTGCGTTAATCATCGTTATACGAGAGAATCAACGCCGGTTCGGCACTCCCACACCTCCGGACCCATACTCGCCCAGATTAGACACACCGTCCGTTTTTTCCGGAGTTTCCTGTCTCAATGAGCTTCTTCGATCTGCCGCCGATAATCGAGCGCATGTTGCTGGTCTCCGACAAGATTAGCGACCTGAACTTCTCAGTCGGACAGCATCCACAAGTTGAAATTAACGGCAAGCTGACACCGGTCCAGCCGCTCGGCATGCAAAAGCTCTCCCCGTATCAGACTGAAATCATCGCGTTAACGTTGTTGCAGGGAAATCCGGAAGCCGCCGAACGCCTGGCAAGAACCGGCACGGCGGATCTTAGCTATTCGCTCCCATCCCGCGCGCGATTTCGCGTCAATATCTTCCAGCAACGCGGCGTCTACTCCATCGTGATGCGCGTGATTCCGACGGACATTCCGACCTTGCGCTCGCTTGGTTTGCCCATGCACCTATCTCAAATCGCCGAACTGCGGAACGGACTGGTGCTGGTTACGGGTCCGACGGGTTCAGGCAAAAGCTCAACTCAAGCCGCGATCATCGACATCATCAATGAAAAGAAACACTACCACGTCGTCACGATCGAGGATCCGATCGAGTACCTCCACTCGCATAAAAATTCCACCATCAATCAGCGTGAAGTTGGTCACGACACGAAAGACTTTCCGTCTGCCTTGCGTGCTTCGCTGCGTCAGGCGCCAAAAGTGATTCTGATTGGTGAGATGCGCGACTTCGAAACCACTGAAATCGCGATGGAGGCCGCCGAAACCGGTCACCTCGTTTTGTCTACACTTCATACGATCGACGCCTCCAAAACAGTCGACCGCATAATCGGTCTCTACCCAAAGAACGAAGAGCCAGTGATCCGCACTCGTCTGGCGCAGACCTTTCGTTACATCATTTCGCAGCGTTTGATTCCGCGAGCAGATGGGCGCGGTCGTGTTGCGGCCATGGAGGTTCTTCGCTCAAGCCCGCGCACACGTGAATACATTGAGACCGGAGAGACGGAAGGCAAGTCGCTGCTCGATGCGATGCGCGATGGAAAACTCGATGGGATGCAGGACTTCGATACCGTCATCAAAGGTTTGATCGAATCGAAGACCATCGCGATTGAAGACGGCCTGGCGTTCGCGACAAATCAAAACAACCTGCTGCTGTCGTTACAAGGCATGACCGCTGCTGAAGACTTTATTCGACGCGATTCTGGTGGCATACCTGCCAACGCTTACTCCGACTCCACCTCGATGCTGGGTCTCATCGAATAACACCGCTCGTCCCGCAACCATGATCATTGTTTGTCCCAACTGCTCTGCGCGTCTCCAGATCGACGACGATAAGGCGCCATCTCGCGCGTTCAGTGTTCGCTGTCCCAAATGTAGTAACAACGTAAGTTCAGCGGTGGCGAGTCCAGCGTCGGAACAAAGCGCTTTAGCGGTTGGTGATTCTCCGTCGACGGCGGGTCATCGTTTTGATCCTGGACGAACTGCACCAGCTTTTGAACTCGAACCGAAAGCGGTGACGGACTCGAAAAAGGATGAACCGGATGATGCAGTGAAGACACTGTTGAAGCTGCTTCGACAAGCAGCTAGTGGAATATCAACCGACGACAGTAGTTCGAATCCGTGGCTTCGCCGCAAGGCACTTGTTTGCACCAGCGGCCAATATCGCGAAGCTGTCGCGCGTCGGCTCGCTGAGAACAACTACCAGGTCTTCGTTGCTGAAGAGACGCGTCAGGCAATCGAGACTATGCGGTCAAACCCGCTACAGGTCGTCTTGCTTGAGGGTCAGTTTGACGCGGCAGAGCAGGGCGCTGCATTTGTGGTACGTGAGATCAATGTCCTTCGCGCGTCGCACAGGCGACGGCTTTTCTTTGTCCTTCTCTCTCCCTCGTTACGAACGATGGATGCTCACGCAGCATTCTTGAATAACGTGAATGCGGTCGTGAACCTGGCTGACGTCGATCAACTGCCGGAGATTCTGGACATCGCCCTAAGAGATTTCAACGAGCTCTACAAGGATTTCAACGGCGCTTTGAGTCTTGCGCCGCTCTAGTTAACTCAACAGATCATCCATTCGGGGGCCAGTTAATGGCCCCTTTTTGTTTGGTCGGCGCGTTTCAAGGCGGCCTCAAGGTTTTCTCAAGAACGATCCGCGAGCATTTGGATAAGCCGAGTCGCAATTGTCTTTCGACTACCTGCGTGCAAAAATCCGCTACTCGTGGACCAGGAGACGACAATGACCTTGAAGTCAGGACTACTATTCGTTCTCGCAATCGTACTCTTCGTCAGCTGCAAGAACAGTCAACGAGCAGAAACAACTAATACATCAACTGCTTCTCCCATCCACACAGTAGCTCCTGCTTCAGCCTCTCCTCCAAGCTCGGCGGCGACTTCCGATGGAGTGAAACCAAAGACGGATGCTTGTGCGCTTCTCACCACCGCAGAGATCGAAGCCGTTCAGAGGGAAGCGGTGAAAGAGACAAAACTGACTGGGTCGTCGCAACGAGGTTTTAGCGTTTCGCAATGCTTCTTCACGTTACCGACTTTTAATAACTCAATAAGTTTGCAAGTTACGCAGCGAGGCGAAGGATCCGGTGGACGAGATCCCAGGGAGTTTTGGAAAGAAACGTTTCACCGCGAATCAGAGCCGGAGAAACAACGCGAACGAGACAAGCGAGAGAAAAAGGAGCAGCGAGGCGGGGAAGAGGAAGAAGAAGAGCGTTCACCGCCACAGAAAGTGTCGGGAGTTGGCGATGAGGCGTATTGGGTCGGAAGTCGCGTCGGTGGAGGCTTGTACGTTTTGAAAGGCAATGCTTATTTGCGAGTCAGTATCGGCGGCAGCGGCTCTCAAGCGGACAAACTACAGAGGCTAAAAAGTCTTGCACAAAAAGTTGCCGACCGGTTGTGATCAAGGCTTGAGTTGAACTGCGTTACAATAAGTCGATGCGTTCGGGAGAACTAGTCGTAGATCAGCCGCAGCGCGATGGCCATCCTCATGTTCACCGCCATCGTCATTCGTCTGAGAGTGGAAAGCGACTAGCTGTTGTTCTCGTGCTGACTGCAGGCTACATGGTCGCAGAAGCGGTCGGCGGTTGGTGGACGGGCTCGCTCGCTCTTCTTGCCGATGCGGGTCACATGTTCACCGACGTGGGAGCGTTAACGCTCGCATTGGCTGCCGTATGGTTCGGTTCTCGTCCAGCGACACCAAGCAAGACATTCGGTTACTACCGTCTCGAGATTATTGCTGCTCTCGTAAATGGCGTTGCCCTGGTTGTGATGTCGTTGCTGATTTTCTACGGCGCATACGAACGGTGGCTTGAACCGCAGGTAGTGCGAAGTGGGCCGATGGCGTTCATCGCCGCGGGTGGATTGTGTGTCAACCTGATTTGTGCCTGGATTTTGCACGGTCGAGATGAAGTTGATCTAAACATCCGTGCAGCATGGCTCCACGTGATGGGCGATACGCTTGGATCCGTTGCGGCAATCGCCGCAGCCGTCGTTATGACTTTCTTTGGTTGGTACGCAGCAGACGCACTATTCAGCGTGGTGATTGGCTTATTGATAATCTGGAGCTCGACCCTCCTGATTAAAGAATCGACCAACGTGTTATTGGAAGGCACCCCGGCACACATCAACCTTGCTGCCGTTGAAGACGCTATCCTGAACACGATCGGCGTTAACGATGTTCATGATCTTCATGTTTGGACCATCACTTCCGGTCGCGAAGCCTTGAGCGCACACGTCATTCATGCACAGACGGTATCGCAACCAGACTTACTCAAAGAATTGCGTATGAAGTTGCACGAACGGTTCGGGGTCGACCATCTCACGATTCAAATGGAGACGCCTGATTTCGAAGACGACACGTTTCACTTCTGTCATGCCGGCACGGCATGTTTCAAGTCTGAACGGATGTAGATTTCCATGGAGCTAAATCTACTCTTGACGCTCGATTTGCGCGAGCAGGCCGCTCTACAGGCTGCACTCGTGACTCATGGTGCTCCCGATTGTCTTGTTACGCTTGCTCTAACCGGTGCGTGTCGCATCCGTTCGATGGAAGAAGCGAAACAGCTCCGGAAATGGCTAGCAGATGCACGCACAGCAGGCGAGACAGATTTCGCCTCGCTTCACGTTATAGAGCGTGCGATGGTTGAATTTGGCTTGTGACGGAGTCACCGACTGATGCCTGAAATCGATTTGGGTTACGGAGAAGCGTCGGTGGCATTCAATTACGACGACTCGCACTACACCGTCCTTACACCCGACTCAACCACAGAACTTCCTTTGCGCGATGAACAGATCGGTAACGCATTCGACTCACCAATTGATTCACCACCACTCGATGAAATTGTTTCGGGAAACGATTCGGTTCTGATTGTTGTTTCCGACGCTACCAGGGCTACGGGAAGTTCGCATATCGTGAATATTCTTGTACGCCGCCTGATTCAATATGGCGTCAGCCCTTCGAGTATCGCAATCATCTTCGCCACGGGTATTCACCGTCCGGTTACACCTGAAGAAAGAATCGATCTGCTAAGTCCCTTTGTCGCCCAACGCATCAGGACGTTGGACCATGACGCATATAATCCGGCGTCGCTCATTAATGTTGGAGTGACCGCCGGCGGCGATGCAGTTGAAGTGAATCGGTCGTTGCGTGACTTTTCGCGAGTCATCATGATTGGCGGAGTGCGGTTTCATTACTTTGCAGGTTTTACAGGCGGCCGGAAGTCAATCTGTCCGGGGCTGGGTTCCGTGGCAACAATTCAAGCGTCGCACATGTTGGCACTCGATTTTGAAGTTGGTGGACGAAGAGCGGGCGTGGGAACCGGTAGACTTGACGGCAATGCCGTTCATGAAGCTTGCGAACGTGTCGCTGCGATGATTGAGCCTGCTTTTGGCGTCAATACCATCGTCAATGAAAAGGGCCGAGTGGTTGGGATATTTTGCGGCCACTGGCGTTCAAGTCACCGAGCGGCTTGCGATAACTATCTAAATAACCACTCGGTGCAGATACCGGAACGGCGTAAGTTGGTGATTGCAAGTTGCGGTGGGTCACCCTACGACATCAATTTGATTCAGGCACACAAAGCGCTCGATATGGCCGCATATGCTTGCGATGAAGGCGGGTCGATCATCCTGCTGGCGGATTGTCGTGACGGTCTTGGGCGGCCGGATTTTCTCAAGTGGTTTGATGAAATCGACTCGCGCTCGCTCGAGAACCGTCTGCGTAACGGATACGAAGTTAACGGGCAAACTGCGTGGGCTTTATTAGCGAAGGCCGAACGGTATCGAATATTTTTGATTTCGCAATTGGACGACGCTGATGTCCGTCGGATGCGAATGATTCCCGCTCGTAACTTGTCGGAGGTAATCGATGACATTAGCGGCGTCACGCCTGGCTACATCATGCCGCACGGTGCAGCTGCGTTGCCTCGCATAGGACCACCGAGTTGATTTATTTGCGTCAAAGATCGATGCAGCAATAGAATCCATTTTTAGGAGGCAAAGCTGATGAGAAAAATCCTGATCCCCGCGATCATCGTGTGTCTGTCTGCAAGTGCAGCAATCGCCCAACAGAATTCATCGAACGAAAGGGCAGTTGCTTTGACCGACCGTGCTATTGCGCTCGATGCCACTGGAGCACCCGCACTCGAAGCGACGCTCTCGACCAAAGCGCTCAACGGTTCCCAGGACACGCCAGTAACGAACATTCGAATGGTTGTTCGAAACGCGGGATCCGTACCCTATGCGTTCGTTTCAGGCATCGTGACTTTTTACGACGGTGCCGGAGTGCGTTGTGCTGAAGGCATTTTTAAGGCAGATGCCGTCGCCGTGAACGAATCTTTTGAAACCGATACGCCCGGCATTCGCATTCGTTGTTCAGCTGCGAGCTGGCGCATCGTAGCGACCAACTTGCTACCACGATTGGCCCCGCTCGCAACAGTTCCGACGGTGGCAGCAATCCCTCTGAGACTTCTGATTAGTGTCGATGGAGAAACTCATCCAATTCAGCTCGACAAACCGATGACGTTAACTGTCGGTGATAAGCAACGCACGATCGTTATTAGATCCGCGCAATAACTTTAGAGTCTTTGCAATACTGTGTTTAGTGATGAACGTAAGCTTGACCACCTGTCCCCCCGGTTCTAGCATTGAACGTAACGCTCGTCCCCAGGGAAGGCAGGTTTTATGGCGGATGATAAAGATAAGAAGTGTGCCCACCCAGCTTGTGACTGTCGTGCGGCAAAAGACAGCAAATACTGTGGCGAATATTGTGAGAATGCCGAGAAGTCGGGTGTAATGGAAATCGGCTGCGGTTGCGAACACAGCGGCTGTCGCTAAGGCTGAGTCAGAAAACTAAGCTCCTTCAGTACTCCCCCTTCGATAGTCCTGCACCCGATGCCCGAACCAATACTTTCTCTTCTGATCGAGTTGCAACGTTTGAAGCGATTGGATCGAACCGGTTGGATTTTGCGCGGCTTGCCTAACGGCACTGAATCCGTCGGCGCGCATTCTTTCGGCGTGAGTGTGACTGCAATGCTGCTCGCGGACAAGATACGCAGCGAAGGTGTGGAGATCGACACCGAAAGGGTCCTGCGCATGTCGCTGCTTCATGATTGGGCCGAAACTCGCGTTGGCGACATGCCTCGCATAGCGACCGAGTACTTCGGAGCAGATGTTAGGAAGCGAGCGGAGGAGACTGCGTTTGAGGAGATTGTTGGGTCAGCTGATACCACCGACAAGTTGTACCAGAAGCTGCATCATGATTATGAACAGCGACGTAGTCTGGAAGCGAAGTTGGTGAAAGCTGCCGATGTGATCGATTTGTTGGTCGAAGCTCTCGCTTTAGAGCGTGCTGGTGCTCGTGGACTGAACGAATTCTGGGATGTCGCGTCGAATGCTGACTTTAAGCTTGAGTCGCCTGCTCGTGAGGTTGTGCAGAGAGTTCTACAAGCGTTGCTCAATGCACGGGGAGAGATTTCAGATCGCTAAACAATGACTGATTTCCTCTCCGATATCTTTGGGAACATCACGTGGCGATCTGCTCTCATTGGCGCGTTGATTTTTTTGGCGACGTTCGTCGTAAATCTGGCAATCGTAACTGTTATCCTCGTCAAACTCCCCACTGATTACTTCAAGAAGAAGAGAAAAACGAAATTCTGGTCGGGTCCGCGGCCGGCTGTTCACGCGGCGAAAGTAATCGGGAAAAACCTGCTAGGCGTCTTGCTCGTAGCTCTTGGCGTAGTGTTGTCAGTACCGGGCGTCCCAGGCCAAGGCTTATTGACGATACTTCTGGGTGTGATGCTGGTGGATTTTCCCGGCAAGCGAACTGTGGAACAAAAACTGCTGCAGAGACCGTCGATTACGAACGCGATCACGCACTTGCGAAAGAAATTCGACAAGCCTCCGCTGGAACTTGATTAGGTTGCGAGTTTTCAATCCAATTTTGAGGTTGAAGTGAAATAAGGGCGAAAAACTCTAAAGCCAGAACTTGAAACCCGCCGGTTAAGTAGATTGACAACAAAAACTTTTCTTTGTTAGCGTGACGCAATTTTGTACAGACGGTTGAAAGGAATCGACAGGTCGTTCCGCTGCAAACATGGATAGGTTTCACGTATGATCTGTCACCAAAGGCGTTCGTGGATGCCCAAGCTTTTCAAACTCAACGGATCGCAAACGGCTCGCGTCGCGGTTCTAATATTGCTCGCGTCGGGACTGTTTTTTAACTCAGCCTGCAGTCTGTTTCGTGCTTCAAAACGCGTTCAAGTTGCTCAACGATTACCTTTAGTAGACGCCAACAAAGACAGGCTCATTCAAGAGGTGAATCGTCTGTCGACCACGAAATCTATCCACGGCCGCATCGATATCCAATTTGAAGATACATCGTTTGCGACACAAGGTTTGGCAGACAAGTACCGTCAGGTCGATGGAACGATCACGATGCAACGACCGGGTCGTATCTACCTCGTGATTCAATTTAGTTTCGTTGACCTCGTGGAGATGGCTTCAGACGGCGAGCACTTCGCGGTTGCGGTCTTTCAGGGTGACGAGAAGTACAGGCGCTTCGTCAAAGGGACAAACAGCGCCGTCTATCAAAAGCTCGATAATGAGAGTCCACCCACAAAGACGAAAGACGATAAGAAGAGTGAGAAGAAAACAGTCAGCGCGCTATCCAATCTGCGGCCTCAGCATTTGACTGATGCGTTGATGATCCGTCCAGTGGAAACAACCACTGGCAACATCTACGCACAAAGCGAGTACTTTCAGGAGGAACCAGATCCGCGACCAGACGCGAAAAAGGAAGGGCGCGTGTTGCGTGGCTATTATCTGCTCGAGGAATTATCACCGGCTGCGAACAACGAAGCGCGCGTGCTCAGACGTTTGTGGTTTGATCGCGTGGATGGTATCAGGCTGGCACGGATTCAAACGTACGACGATCGTGGACTCCTGGTGACAGATGTTTCTTACTTCAACGAGAGAACCTTTGGCGAGGGTGTCACTGCCTCATTACCTTCACGAGTCGTACTCACGCGTCCTCAAGATCAGTACAAGCTGAGCATCAGTTACCAGGAACCTACTTCTGTTCAGCTGAACAAACCGTATCTGCCTGAAGTGTTCGTGCTTCAGAACAAGCGCCAACTACCGGAAGTCGATCTCGATGCGCAGAACAAGAAGATCACCGCGAACCAATAATCAATTTTGCCTGCTAGATAAGAGAGTGCAGATGTATTAACATCTGACGCTTGAATTCTGAAGCCGGGCCTGTTGCCGAAGCGTTCCACTTTTTAGTTGTCACCAAATCAGCCTTCCGAGCCGGTCGCGCACTTTTAGATGAGACGAATTCTACAAGCTGAGGACCTGGTAAAGGTCTATCGAATCGGGAAAGTTGATGTGCCTGCGTTGCGCGGCGTCTCGCTGGACGTGCAGGAAGGTGAGTTCCTCGCCATCATGGGCCCTTCCGGTTGCGGCAAATCAACAATGCTGCATTTACTGGGTGGTCTGCTGTCGCCGACCAGTGGTCGCATTATCATCGACGGCGAAGATATCACCGCCGCTTCAGACGCAAAACGCACGGCAATCCGGCGCAAAAAGATCGGCTTCGTCTTCCAACGATTTAATCTTTTTCCCACCTTGACCGCTGACGGAAATCTCCGACTAGCGGAGCGGATCCATGGCAACGGTGGCGGCGACCCCACTCGACGACGCGAGGTGCTCCGTCTCCTCGGGCTGGAGGACAAACTGCATCACAAACCGCTGGAACTTTCGGGCGGCGAACAGCAACGGGTGGCACTGGCGCGGGCCGTAGTTACCCGTCCGGCGATTGTTTTAGCCGACGAGCCGACCGGAAACCTTGACTCCGAGAACTCGACCCTCGTGCTAAATATGTTTCAGGAGTTGAATTACCGGTTCCACCAGACGATCGTTATGATCACTCATAATCCTGAGGCCGCGGCCATGTGCCGGCGGATCGTCCATATGCGGGACGGCCACATTGTTGAGCATTCGACAGGCGTCAGGCTGTGAAAACCGTTTACATGTCCTTAATTGAAAAGTTAGAATCAATTGACCCGCCAGCCACGGTTCCAGTGGCTGCTTACTTGCTACTCTGGTAGATGTGCGAGTCCTGCTAACCACACTGAAGAAGATTTTCTTCTGGAATTACGCAAGGAATACCTGGCAATGGGACCTGCTATGTGTGGTTTGTCTTGTGTTTATCTTCTTAACGCCGAAAGGCTGGTTCGATAATGGCGAACGACCTAGGGCGGTTCCGCATCCAAGCGCAGTTCTGATGACAGTGTTTTTGGGACCTGAAGTTGTTGTGAATGAATCAGATACGTCGCAGATTGAGCAACAGGTCAGATCGCGTACTGGTCGCAGTGATGCAAGGGTCTTAGGGGTCCGTAAAGTAGTAGGAGACGATGGCAGGACCCGTGGGTTTGAGGTTGACATACAGTAGTCATTCCCTATAATTGCTCGGTTTTTTGAGAACCGACAGAAGGGAAACATTATCGCAGGAGCATTTATGAAGAGATTTATACCCCTGAGCGTGATGGCGCTATTAATGCTTGTCTCGCTCACAATCGTTTCCCCGACAAACGCAAACGCCCAGGGTGCTGGATTAGTCAGCTCCGTGCTTTCGCGCTTGGAGAAGAATCGGCAGACGCTGAAGACCCTCCGTGCGGGCATCAGCATGGAGAAATACAACTCGCAGTTGCGCGATTCAGACACCTTTCAGGGAATGGTGATTTATGTACCGGGATCTGGCCGGCAGGCATCAGTCCGTATTGACTGGACCAGGCCGCGTCAAGAGATTCTTGCGGTAAACAATGGTCGTTACACGATATACCGACCAAATCAGAAGATTGTTTATACCGGCAATTCAAACAGTAAGGCCAACAAAGCTGGCGGCGTACTCGAAATGATGTATATGACCCGCCAACAATTGGAAGCTCGTTTTGAACCTGTAAAAGATGTGCGCGAGGAAACGTTGTGGGGTGGCATAAGCACGATTCACCTGACACTCGTGCCGAAGGGAAACTCGAGCTATAAGTATGCCGAGATTTGGATCGACAATTCTGGCATGCCCGTCCAGACGAAGGTTGTCGAAAAGAATGACGACTCAACAACGATGCGTCTGACCGGCCTTGAGAAGAACATCAAGATCAATCCTGACGACTTCAATGTGAAGTATGACGGGGACGTGAAGGTCGTTAAGAGTTAACGAGTTTACGAGAAGTGACAGCCAAAGGGCTCTGTCTGAAAAGCAGAGCCCTTTGCTTTTGGAGTTATGGAGTGCGGCGACCTGTCGCCGCTTTGGATCTGCGGCAATTCCCGGCGCGCAAAAGCGGTGACAAGTCACCGCACTCCAAAAGTGGTCCACTTGCGTTCTTGTTTCCTGTTTAATATTCTTCGCGTCAATTTAGCGAATGAACCTGTGGGCCTGATCATTAATGCGGACGTCTAATTTCTTAAAACTTAAAGTGCGCGAAGCGAGCTTCATCAGTCGCGCATTGTTATCCAGCCGGCATCCGGTGTTGGCGCACCTGATCCCAATGCGCCGCTGCAATTTAGCGTGTGGTTATTGCAATGAATACGATCATACGTCGAAGCCAATCGATCTCGAGATCGTGAATTCTCGGCTTGATAAGCTAGCCAGTCTGGGGACCTCGATCGTAACTATCTCCGGCGGTGAACCGATGATGCACCCAGAGTTGGACGACATCATCCATCACATTCGCTTTCGCGGCATGATCGCGGGACTGATCTCAAACGGTTATTACTTCACGCCTGAACGAATCAAACGACTTAACAAAGCTGGTCTCGAGTATCTGCAAATAAGCATTGATAACGTTGAGCCTGATGAGGTGTCGCGCAAGAGTCTGCGTGTATTGGATAAGAAGCTTCGCTATCTGTCGGAATACGCAGAGTTTCACGTCAACATCAATTCCGTTATCGGTGGTGGAATAAAAAACCCTGAAGACGCATTGACTGTCGCCAGGCGCGCAGTTGAACTTGGGTTCTCGACCACTGTCGGTGTGATTCATGACAGCGACGGCATACTGAAGCCGCTCTCAAGTCATGAAAAAGAGATCTTTCAGCAGGTGAAGAAACTAGGCAACAAGGATCACGCTCGACTGAATTGGTTCCAGGACAGTATCGCTGAAGGCAAGCCTTACAATTGGCGCTGCCGTGCCGGCGCGCGTTACCTATACATCTGTGAAGAGGGCCTGGTCCACTGGTGCTCGCAGCAGCGTGGCTATCCGGGCATTCCGCTTGAGAAGTACTCGATGGAAGATTTCGATCGTGAGTACAAGACGGAGAAGTGGTGTGCTCCAACTTGCACTTTGCAGTGCGTACATCAGGTTGGAATTCTCGACAACTGGCGCGATCCGCAAAAGACACCGGGTCAACTAGCAGCAGAGCAAGCTGAAGCTAAGGCTGTTGGCGAAATGGTCGCCGAATAGACACGAACAGGAGCACGAAGCTGGAGCGCGAATCATTTGAGAATTATCATTTGACATTTATGACTTGAGATTTAGGAGATTTGCGACGGAGACAGATGCTGTGAAAGGTCAAAACAAATCTCAAATGTTAAGTGTCAAATGATGATTCTCCCATGATTCGCTGCCCCAGCTTCGTGCTCCTGGTCCTTTATCGTGTAGGTCGCAATTCGCCAGCGACCGTGAAAATCGTTACAGAGCTCGACAGTCCCAAACCTGATAGTCTTCCTGCCATCACGACAATCATCTCACCAGGCTCAACCATACCCGCTTCCAGCAACGACTGTTCACCGTTCTTCAGCATTTGTTCGGTGCTGTCCGCGCGTTGATTCAGCAGCGGTTCAACTCCCCAAATCAGAGCCAGCTCTGCTAACACTCCCGGCCTGTCGGTAAGCGCGATGATTCTTTGATCAGGACGCAATGACGACAACCTGCGAGCCATTAATCCGGACGCTGTAAACACGGCGATTACTCTCGTACCCATTTCTTCGGCTGCGTACGATGCCGCTTCTGACAATGCCCGACTCACGCGTCCTGATTGTTTCCCCGCGAGCAGCGAGAATCCAACCGCTTTCTCGCGCCGACCAGATTCAGCGGAGTCGATGATGCGGGCCATGGTGCTCACCGCAGCAACAGGATAGGTGCCAGTGGCAGTTTCATTCGAAAGCATGACGCAGTCACTACCGTCCCAAACAGCATTCGCGACGTCTGAAGCTTCCGCTCTCGTTGGTCGTGGGTTATTCACCATCGACTGCAGCATTTGCGTTGCCGTGATGACCATCTTTCCGGCCGTGACTGATCTTTCGATAATTCGTTTTTGATAGACGGGAACTAATTCGACACTTGTCTCAACACCCAGATCGCCGCGCGCCACCATAATGCCGTCTGCGGCCGCTATGATTTCGTCGAGATGATCAATCGCTTCAGCCTTTTCGATCTTTGCGACGAGTGGTGCCTTTCCGCCCGCTTCCTGAATCAGGCTCTTAGCACGTTCACAATCACTTGCACGACGCACGAACGACAACGCGATGTAATCGGCGTTCTGTCCGACGGCCCACTTGAGATCAACGATGTCTTTCTCAGTCAGCGAATCGATCGGCAATGACACTCCTGGCAGGTTGATTCCTTTTCGTTCACCCAGTATGCCGCCGTTCACGACACGACAAACAACATCAGTGTCGGTCGTGGTTTCTACCGTCAATTCGATCGCGCCATCATCCAGCAGAAGACGCGTGCCGGGTTTTACTACACGAGCGAGGTCTGCGTAATTTGTCGACACTCGCGTCTCGTCGCCGAGGATTTTCGAGGTGGTGATAATGAACTGTGCGCCGGTTTCCAGTTTGACGGGCTGATCGTCTTTAAGTTCGCTCGTGCGAATCTTTGGACCGGAAAGATCAACCAGTACCGCTAACGGTCGTCCTAACTTCTGTGCGGCAGCGCGCGCGCGTGCGATGTCCTCAGTTTTTTCTTCGTGGCTGCCGTGTGACATGTTTATGCGCACGCCATTCGCGCCTGCTGCCAGCAATTGTTCGATGACCAGTGGCTCGCGTGATTCGGGGCCGAGAGTGATTAATATTTTCGCTTTTCTCAAAATTGATTGCCTTACTGAAGATTAATGGTTTTAAAGAACGGGAGCGACGCGACCCATTTCAACTATCGATTATCTCGGTAGCAGTTTTACGATTCAATCTGCTTCCTATCGAACTCATGCTGCCTCTGCAACCTGTTCACTGAGTTGCTTGACCAGTTTTCCTCGTCGTGAGCCCATGACGTATCCGTGCACGACCATTACGACACCGGTGAGCATGTAAATGATCCCGGCGAAACTCGAGTAGCGTGCGCCGCCTATCAACACGATGCCAATTGATAACAAAGCGATGGCGCAGTTGAGTCCGCTTTCCTGAATGCTGCTGATTGTATCGAAGCGTTCGACCGTGTTGAGCTCCAACATTTCTCGTTTGCGGTACGCATGGAGGTGCAGCAGAACAAACACAGCAAAGACAGCAAAGTATCCGATGCTGAAGATCAGCATCAGCGTACCCATTTGATCGTTGCTGGAAATCATCTCTTCGACGTTGCCATTCGGCAATCGTATCTCGCCGTGGCCGCCGGTGAATCGATCGACCAGAAAAGTGAAGAGGAATTTAAGGGGATAAACATAAAAGAGAATGACGAAGAGGAGCGCAGCATTTAACCAAACGGTGGGGCCGTCCTGCAGGCCGTAGCGGCGAAAGAACTTGTGCTGGTTAAACCACACGAGGAAAAGGAGCACAAAACTAATAGCAAAAGCACCGAAACCACTCATCAGCTGCGAAAGTTCGCTAAACGTTTTCGGCACTTCAAGCGAAACCACCAGCAACGTGATGGCGAAGCCGAATACGGCATCGCTGAGACCTTCGATACGCGACACTTCATGACTGCGCCAGCGGAACTGTCCCTGTCCGACTTTCTTGTCGATGAGTTTTTCCCGAATCATGAGTTTAGATTTAGGATTTTCGTTTCGTGCTTGTTCGTGTGATTTCGGGGATCGTCCTTCCTTTGCCTACTTTGCGTTCACAGCGCTTTCGACCGCGGTTTTGAGATCTCTACCCGCTCTCTCGTCAAAGCCAATCAAGTGCTTAGTCAATCGACCTTCCCGATCAAAAACGAACGTTTGTGGGATCGCGTCATTGTCTCCAAGCAGAAGATTACTCAAATCGTCATCCGGCACGGCCAGCGTATATCGAATCCCAAACTCACGCGCAAATTGCGGAACCATGGGCCAATCACCTGGGCCACCAGCATTCAACCCTACCACTCTTAAACCCTGGTCTTTGAAACGTTTCTGGAGAGCGATGAGTTGCGGAACGCTGTCTCTGCACGGCACACACCACGTGGCGTAGAAGTCGAGTATCAACACGCTACCGTTGTATTGAGAAAAAGAATTGTGCTGTCCGTCAGCAAGTTGCCATCCCATGTCGCTCAGCGATTTTCCGCTGACTGGTGGCATCGGCAAGCTCGTGGAAGGTGGTCCAGAGATCACCGGCGTTTTATTATCGTCGGCCTTTCCGCAAGCCAAACTACTCGCCAACAACAAACAGGAAAGAACGGTTATTACGAAACGCACGCGTGCCTCCCTAATTGTCTTTGTCGGTGTCACTGGTGCGCGCGGGTTGTTCAACTGCTTCAGGCGGTAACTGTTCGCCGGGCACACAATATTCGCCGTCGACCCACTTCCCTAGATCTACTAATTGGCAGCGTTCAGAACAGAAGGGGCGGAAAGGATTTTCTTTCCATTCGACAGGATTACCGCAGGTTGGACACTTTGCCATCGGCCGCAAACGCTACGGCCGGACTGATCGTCACACAAGTGAAGCCGGCCGTTTGATCAGAATTTTTCGATTGACGAATTCGATGGTACCTTCGCGTCGCATCGCATTCAAGCGCACTGTCACGCTTTCGCGGGTTGAGCCGACTATCGAGGCAATTTCGCGGTGGGGCAGTGGGATGTCAATGAGAACGCCCTCAGGCTCAGAAACTCCATATCGATCCGAAAAATCCGCAAGCAACCGATCCAAACGGGCGGGAATCGCATTAAGCGCGAAGTCGGCGAGGCGCCGTTCGGCATGTTCAAGGCGTTGACCGATCAAGCGGAAAGTGTAATCATGAAGTCGGTCGTCCTCAGCCATCCCCCGTTTGAAATCAGCGACTTGAATTCGCAGGAGTCTTGAATTTTCGTAGGCGATCGCTGAATTTGCTCGTTGCCCCGCAGCTGAATACAGAGCTGATTCCCCGAAAAGTGAACCTTCTGGAAGGATGTCGATAACTGCTTCGCGTGCGGTTTCGACCTCAATGCGACAGAGCTTTACGCGGCCATGAATGATGACATAGAGGCAGTCGGCAGCATCGCCGGCGCGATAAACGAATCGCCGGCGGCGGAAGTCGAGTACAACGGAGTTACTGGCTAAATCGGCAATAAGGCTATCAGTAAGTGTTGAACCAAACTCCAGCTTTCGAATTATGTCCGCGCGATCTTCTGATGTCAGATCCCGCGCGCGTTTTGCTTGCTGCACGGCTTTTACCTGCCTATCCCTCTGGGGGTCGAGTTAAAGGTGTTCCCTCTTTATTGTTCGATTCTTACAGCTTGACTGCTCTTTCGAGGCGGTTCTGGGAGCGGGTCGTATGCTGTGACTTGTAAGGATAACCCGCTTGTTCTGTTTCGGGCCTGGTAACGATATTCGATTATTTTTACGGATTCGGGGTCTGGCAAGCGCGTTTGGAACGAATACCGATGGCGAACTTTAGCATGAAGCTTTTGGGGGCGCAAGACCAATAACATGGTCCAAACTGGTTATGGAAACAAGGTCCAACATCCTGGTAGTCGACGACAATCCCGACAAATTAATGCTGCTTGAAGCGGCTTTGAAACTGGCGGGTTACCACGTAAATACAGCGACGGACGGGGAGGAAGCTCTCGCTGTCGTCGCTTCTTTTACACCTGACTTGATCATTACGGACGTGATGATGCCGCGCATGAACGGCTATGAGCTGGCTGAGAAAATTCGTTCGAACCCTCGCACCAGATTTATCCCGGTGATTATGCAAACGGCCGCGGGCCGAGGTTCACAAGACTCCCTGCGCGCTTCGGAAGTCGGCGCCCTCGGCTACATCACGGATCCAACTGATATGGATCTGCTCCTCGCACGAACGCGCACGCTGCTGGAGTTCAAGGCTTACCTTGATGTGTGCGAGGAAGCTGCCTTCACTGATCACTTAACGGGTCTTGCTAACCGGCGTCGTTTTGAGCGACAGCTGGATCGAGAAGTTAGCCGCACTCTGAGGTACGCTCACCCGTTTAGTTTGGTGATGCTCGACATCGACCACTTCAAATACGTGAACGACACCTTCGGTCATCACGCGGGAGACGAGGTGATACGTGGTCTAGGTCGGGTTCTGCAGGAAGGAACGCGCGGCATCGACCTGGCGGCACGCATCGGCGGCGAAGAGTTTGCCATCCTGCTCGTGGAAACGGGTCAGAGCGGTGCTCTGGAAGTTGCCGAGCGCTTGCGGGTGGCGATTCGAGAAATGATTGTGCGCGGAGTGGGCCAGGTTAGCGCCAGCTTTGGCGTGGCGGAATGTCCGATCGGAGGGCAAACTTCGTCTGAAATGTTGAATTCAGCCGACGTCGCCCTGTACGAAGCGAAACGATCCGGTCGGGACAGAGTGGTGGTCTGGCAGCCCGCAAAATCAGAGAGAGATTCGAACCCCGTTGTCATCCCAGACGTACAGTCCGATGAGCTTGTCCAATAAGTTTCCGGACAAGGTAAGTTTTGTAGGGGCGGCCCGCCGTGGCCGCCTGTAATGTAAAATCCCGGATGGGTGGGGAAACACGGGCGCCCAGGGACAAACGCCCCGACAGCCAGGACGTTCGAAATGGCCGACTACAAAGACAAGTTTGATGAATGGCAACAGGCGGCTCTTCGCAAAGCGCGTGAGCTCGACGAGAAGTATTCCATCTCCGATCTGGTCGGGGACAGTGCGCGTGCGGCAGAAGATGCGGCTCGGCGCGGT
Source organism: Acidobacteriota bacterium (assembly GCA_046765655.1). Taxonomy (GTDB): domain Bacteria; phylum Acidobacteriota; class Blastocatellia; order Pyrinomonadales; family Pyrinomonadaceae; genus PSRF01. Next base: position 393 of record JBKPMX010000128.1, on the reverse strand, counting down.
GCTGAAACCGTAGCGAACGGTGCCGACCGACTGCGCGCAGAGGCCGATCGTCTCGCGCAAGATCGAGATGTGTCTGACTCAGCGCGTCGAGCAGCGGGCGATGCGATGCGCGGCGCTAAGAAGGCTGGCGAAGTTTTTCGAGATGTCGCCGGAGATGCGGGAAAGAAAGCCGGTGAAGTCTTTGGCGAAGCTAAGACCTACTACGATCGCGCCTCGAACCTTTACGACACGGGTGCGAAATTTACACGTGCGTCGACAGCTGCAACCTCAGGGTTAATAAAAGCACGTGACTGGATCAAAGAGAATCCAGGAAAAGCTGCCGTAGTTTCTGTTTCGTTGGTGCTCGGTGTTCGTATGGGCGCGGCGCTGCCGGGTCTCGACGCGGTCCTGCTT
>JBKPMX010000127.1:0-7410 GCA_046765655.1 Acidobacteriota bacterium | reverse complement strand
GCGCTGCTGCCAGAAACCTTATAAACGATCGGTTTAGGAAATCGCATTTGCGGTCCATCGCCATCCGGATCCTTGAAGCCCGCTTCATCAAGCAGCTTCTTAGACATCGCGGGGTCGTAGGAATAGGTTTGTCCTGCCGTGTAGGACCACGACTCCTCGGGAATAATCGAGTGGGCAATCTTGCCGTAGCCCAGGAGCAGATTCTTGATCATGCCCTCGCGATCGATCGCATACGCAATCGCCTGTCGGACCTTCACGTTATCCAGAGGAGCCGAAGAGGTATTTATCGTCAGCAGGTTCACGTTCGATCCGGAGAATTGATGAACCTTCAGGTTTGGATTTTCGCCTAATCGTTTTGCCGCGTCGGGCGAAAGACTCGTGGGAAGCGGTGCGATATCGACTCTTCCTGCGAGCAACTCGGCCTGAAGCGCATTCATATCAGAGATCACGCGCACGCGGATCGTTTGGAGCTTGGATGGTCCTTCGAAATAGTCAGGAAACGCTGTCAGATCGACTACCTGCTGCGAATTGTCATAATTACCAAAGACGAATGGACCAGTTCCGAGGGGATGAGTCTTCTGAGATTCGTAGCTGTCTTTCGGGATCATGGGAACAGGTACAAGGTTCGACAGCAGACCTACCCACGGTTTAGTAAGGGTGACAACAACTGTCTTTGCGTCCGGAGCCTCGACGCTCTTAATCAAACTCTTTTTTTCAGCTCCAGAGCCTTCGTAGAAACTTGCAGACTTTGCGAAGTTGCTTGAGAAAACGAGATCCAGCGTGTACTTCACATCTGCTGAGCTCAGCGTTCGTCCATCGTGAAATTTCACGCCGTCCCGCAACGTGAACGTGAAAACGAGTCCGTCGTCGGAGCGTTTGATATCGGAGGCAAGTTCACCCACATAATCAAACTTGTCGTCTTTCTTCACCAGCGTATTGAATATAAGAGTTCGAACGCGTTCACTGGCGGCATCTACTGACGGTGAACCAATCGGATCGATTGTTCGGACGTTATCACCGAGTGCGATTACGAATGCATTGCTACGGCGCCGGCATCCTCCAGATATCAAGGTAACAACAAGGAGCAGTGCCAGCAGTGTCGAGATGCAAGTCCTCACTTAATGGTGCCTCCGTAGGTGTAGTTCAGCTTCTCGTTGAGTTTCAGAATTTCGTTCGCGAGCGCCTGGATACGTGCCAGATCAAACGGAAGAGGTGACTGAACTATTGCTTTTGTAGCGGCGATGCGCCTCAACGAACTCCGCATGCGATCTTTCGGAAGTTTTCCTTCTTGTGCTGCTTTTAGCAATGAGCGATATCCTCGGTAGATCTTGTCGGGCGTCGCGCAGATTAGCAGCATATCTTCGCCCGCTTTGAAGGCACGCAATGCAGCGGATTCAATGTCGCAGTGTCGCGAAATCGCCCCCATTTCAAGATCATCAGTTACCACCAGATGCTGATAGCCAAGCTCCTGTCTGAGTAATTCAGTGACGATGTTGTAGTTCAAAGAGGCTGGCTCCATTAGGCCGCCAGTCATCTCGTCATGAATGTTGATATTCGGGAAGCCGCCGTGGCTTACCATAACGCAGCGAACACGATCGTCTTTTCTTTGAAACAGCTCGATGTACGGTGCAAGATCTTGCGCTATGAGGTCGTCGTGCGAAAGTTTGACGATGGGCATCTCTTCGTGCGAATCAACTTCACCTGCGCCGATACCAGGAAAGTGCTTCAGACAGCCAAGACAACCTGCCCCTTGCAGTCCGCGCATGTAAACAGTCGTATAACCCAACACCTCACCCGGTGAGCGACCGTAGGAACGCGAATAGAGTCCGTTCGAAAGAAGATCTCGGTCTTCCGTCATGATTGACATGACGGGAGCGAAGTTCAGGTTGAAGCCGAAGATGCGTAAGACCTCGCCCGTGATACGACCGAGCGCCCGTGCAGCGGCAAGATCACCGTGTTGACGGATAGTGCGCGCTGACGGCATGGGCGTAAAGATCTTGCGCAGTCGATCGACAAGTCCGCCTTCCTGATCGATGCCAAAAAGCGGCGGTGTCGGAATCGATTCGCGCACACCATCAAGTAGCAGGCGCAATTGAGAAGGCGCGGCAACGTTGCGCCCAAAAATGATGATACCACCAGGCTGAACCTCTTTTATGAGGTCTCGAGTTTCGGCGTCCAGTTCAGTTCCGGGAAGCCCTATGAAGAAGAATTGCCCGATCTGTTGTTCGAGTGGAAGTGAATAGAGTGAATCAGCGGCCATTTATGATCAATACCAGTCCAACTCAAAGTCATTGCCGATTTCCAAATGTCCGATACGCTTTAGGCACCTCTGATCAAGTGCTATTCAGTACCATTCGCGGTAGCGCATGGCCAAGACTCAACTCCGTCATTGCGGCTGTTGAGATTTGGACATCCGCTCCCGCGAATGCTACTGAATAGCTTAGTCACTTGTTCAGAGCTTCCTTTAGCTTATCGTGACGTCCCGACACACCCACCTCGAACCAAATTACCTCGCGACTGTATCGGACTTTTGGCAATCGGCAATGACTCAAACTCTCGCGCTGGGGGGATCAGTCGCGAAAGTGTAGCACGCCAGAAAGAGAATCAATATTTATATTTCCTGCGGTATTTAGTATAACCACGACATGCCGCGCGAAATCACCGACCGGGAGCGCGTTGTTCAGTCTGTCAAAACTCTGGCGCCCACGTCTGAACTTTTCGACGAACAAAACGGAAGACAAAAGTACGAAAGCGATCTCGAAGTCATCGTACAGGGCCGTGATTATGGCAACGGAAAACGCGTAGGACCCTACGTTAGGCTGCTCGAATTCGACGCTAACGAAGAAATCATGCGTCAGGGCGAGTGGGGAGGAAACACCTTCTACATAGCCGTTGAAGGGGCGCTTGATGTTGCTGTCGCCGATGAAGCCGGGGTTCAAACAAAGATTGGTGAGCTTCAACCCGGAACTTGTTTCGGGGAAATGGCGCTGCTCGCTGGTATCGAACGCAACGCCACGGTCTCTGTACCATCGGGGAAAAAAGCAGTAGTCCTTGAAGTCGACCGTCCAGCGCTAAGACTCCTTCGCAAGCTTCCAAAATTCGGGATGATTCTCGACGACACGTATCGGTCGCACGGTCTCGGTCGTGTGTTCGAAGACTTGCACCTGAATGCACCGAGTGTCAGCGGCGAGTTGCTCAACGAACTGAAGCGTGTTGCGCGTTATGTCGTTTATGGAAAGCATCACGTGCTTTGTGAAGAGGGTAAGCCGATAGATCGCATTGTTTTTATAAAGAGTGGGTGGGCAAGAAGGTGGCACGGCATCCCGATCCATCCAACGTCAACTGAAGTCGTGATGGCTTTCGGTGAATCGATTGGAGTTGATTTTCTTGGTGCAGGAAAGTGTCTTGGCTTAGAAGGTGTGGAGAACGCCGTACAGTGGAAGTACTCCGCGAGCGTGATGGCCCGCACGGAAGCACTGGAGATACCTCTGACAACCTTCTCCAGCGACGCAAAACTAAGAGAGGAACTGGTGACACTATTCGCCAGGATCTGTGGCGACAAAGAATTTGTTCCTCAACCCATCGAAGTTATTACAGATTTACCGAGTCTTAAAGCTGCCGAAGAAGAGATCGCGACAGGTGTAGTTGATGGCGCAAACCTGTTGGTGATGGACATGGATTTATGTGTCCGCTGTGGAAACTGCTCGTTCGCTTGTCACAAGGTGCACGGACAGTCTCGTCTGTTGCGTCGGGGGATTCAGATCGAACGTCCCGTTGCTATCGGCAAGCGACGTCTCCAGCATGCGCTCCTGCCTCAGGTCTGCCTGCACTGCAAAGATCCTGAATGTCTCACAGGGTGTCCGACGGGCGCGATATTTCGAGATCCGCTCGGGCAAGTGGATATACACGCGGCGGATTGTATCGGTTGTTTTGATTGCGCAACGCAGTGTCCGTACGACGCAATCACGATGGTTCCGCGAAACGTCCCCGCGGAACCGTTCAGTGCTGCAAAGACCATTAAGAATCTCTTCCGACTAAAGCCGTCTCCGGTTGAAGCCTTCTCAGACGGCGACGATGTAGTCGCGATTAAATGCAATCTCTGTCAGAACACTGGCCTGAACCCGACGGGCGCAAAACGTCAGGCGTATTCGTGCGAAGAGAACTGCCCGACAGGCGCGCTCCTGCGTGTTAACCCGCTCGAATACTTCGATGAGATCGGTGGTGTGCGAGGACTTGTCTTCAAGGATCAAACACACGCAATCGGTCGAAATATTCACAAGAGTGATCCGTTGACGCGCGTCTGGCATTTCATTGGCGCTGTGCTCGGTATTGCTGTTCTTGTCGCAACGATTGTGGGATTGAAACGGTACGGGTTTAACGAACCGATGTTCGGTGGCTGGCTGACAATGCGCTGGCTGACCGGGCTTTCGGGTCTTGCCGGAATTGTCGTCGTGATGACTTATCCGCTTCGCAAGCAGATCTACAGGCGGCGGGCGGGTGCATTGCGTTACTGGCTGATCGTTCATAGCTACATCGGTGTTGTCGCCGGTCTCGTTTTGCTGCTGCACAGTGGGAGGCAAACAGGCGGGTTGCTTACGACGATTCTTTATCTAGCGTTCGATGTCGTCATTTTGTCTGGGCTCGTTGGCGTCGCTACCTACTTAATTGCTCCGCGCATCATCACGCGCATTGAAGGTGAGCCACTTCTCGTCGAGGATCTCGAAACGAGACGTAATGAATTGCAGGAACAGCGGGCTGAGATTTTAAAGAAGAGCGAAGGATGGGTGCGCTCGGAAATTGAAGATCGAATCTATCCGCGGTTTATGAGCACCGGCTTTTTGTGGCAACAGATAATGAAGCGGCAGGACCTTAAAGCACAGCTCGCAGAAGCACGTGAAGAGTTTAAGGAACGAACTGCTCGAATAGCGACCGATGACGAACGAGAAGTATTGATTTCTGCCGTTGAAGCGACAGTTACGCTTCGTCGCGTCGACGCCCTTCTGCTTTTACACAAATCACTGCGCGCTTGGATCCCTGCTCATGTGATTTCCACCGCGCTGATGTTGGCGCTAATGACTGTTCACATTGTGCAGGTTGTTTTCTTTAACATCCGATAACGAACGTCAATGGCTTCGCAGAACAAATACACCATCATTCGTGACGATCTGCTGACGGATCCGGTCACAATGTTCACCGAAGGGTTACTGATCGGGCGGCTGAGAGATTGTGAGGTGCAGCTTAACCATCCATCGGTGTCGCGTGTTCAAGCCGGCATAAAGCAGATCGAGGACGACTACTATATTTTCCCGCTGCGCTCCGGGAATCCAGTCTTACTCAACGGAAGAGAAGTAACTGAGAACGAGGCACTGGCTCCTGGCGATGTATTGAGAGTAGGTCCATTCAAGCTTGAGGTCGATGACACCGAAGAAGCGCTTGTGCTGCGGGTGTCTCTTTTGATCGGAATGGTTGCCTCTGAACTCGACGTCAGCGATCCAGGACTAAGTACCGACAATCTTGTACCACCCGGTGGGAAGAAGCCAGCCAAACCGCGCGCTGCTCCCGTCGCAGGCACGAAAGCGCTCGACATTTTTTGGGACAAGCGGATTCGGGAAGCAGGGAAGATGGTGCGTCCCTCGCCGCTGTTTCCACGAAGCAAACGACGCTCGGGCAAAACGCAATTCAACTGGATATCAACGACCGACCTGACCTCACGCTGGCCGGTCAGCTTTTTCGTCTGGTCCGTGTTGCTTGTGGGCGTCCTTGCTGCAGTAGCGGCCTATGCTTACGCGAAAGCCTACACGCCCGGAGCAATTTCAAAGTCGCATTCCGCAAACGCGATGACGTTGACACCGCCAATTGCTGCGCGCGCGAATGCTGGTGCCTGCACCGGTTGCCACTCGTGGAAGGGACATGTTGAAGAAAAATGCGCGGCATGCCACAACACCGACGCGTTTGTAGCCACCGTTATCACTCCTCACGAAGCCGCCGGCATCAGCTGCGTCGATTGCCACTCCGAGCATCACGGCGATCAGTACAGCGCGCGTGAAGCGGCGTTAATGTCTTGCGCCGGCTGCCATAACGACGCGAATCAGAAGACGTACGCCGGTAAGCGTGTGTCGACACCGCATGGTGGAACATTTGGTTATCCAGTTGTGAACGGTGCATGGAGTCCGAAGGCGGTGAACGAGGAGGAATGGAACCTCAGAAACATGTCAGTCACGCGTCTGGCTTCGGACACCGACGCAAAGTGGCGCACCAAGCAATTTCATGCATTCCATAACGAGCGTGTGAAGTTGCTTCCGGGAATGAAGGGAAGTTCGGAGGGAAATCTTTCGTGTTCGAGTTGTCACAAGTCATTTGACCCATTGGATCGAGAAACGCCACGAACTACGTGTGGTTCTTGTCACAATGGACTAACCGCCGCGGGAACGAATCGAGTTTTAATCGCTGGAGATAAGCCGAACTGCACGTCGTGCCATATGCAGCACATCAAGGATAAGAGGCGGTGGGGAACACCGATGCTCAGCGTGCAGTGAGCTGGATCTAGGTCGAAAAAGAAATCATTGGTCAATTGTCATTTCAGATTTATCATTGAAGAGACCACCGACTTCATGTCGGTGGTAGTTCAACTTCGACCTACAGCCGCCGTATTAAACCGGCGAGACCACCGACTTCATGTCGGTGGTAGTTCAATTTCGACCTACGGCCACCCTACCAAACGGAGGTGAGACCAGCGACATGAAGTCGGTGGTCTCATGAAGGCGTTACACCTGTTGTAGGTCAAAATTGAAGAACCACCGACATGAAGTCGGTGGTCTCAATCAAAAATCTAAATCGACAATGTCTTATTGAACCGGTTTATGACATGGATAACAATCGTTAGAACCCGGCACCTTACCTTTTAACGCGGGTCGAGCAGCGATGGCGCGATCGTGACAGAGATTGCAGTTGATGTGATACGCGACTTCATTGTTTAGCTTCGTCGGTGCGGGCTTATCCGGATATTGAACTGTAGGCATCGGCGCACTGTCGTCACCAGTTTGTAAGTGGCAAGCGCGACAACCCTTAACCGGCTTCGCATCAGCGGCCGCCAGCGCAGCAGCGGTTAAAACAACAGGTCGCTCTGAAGTCTTCAAGGGAGGCTTCAAACCTGTAGCGGGCTGATCCGTGTGATGGCATTCAACACAAGTGAGTGGTGCGGTACCTTCGGGGTTGTAATTTTTCGTCGCGTGGTTCTCGTGATTGAAAGGGACGTCGCCGTACTTATCTGACTGGCTGTCTTTGTCGAGTACGGTTTCCTTTGGCTGGGTCTTACTCTCTTTCGTTTGCGTTTGGACCAACGCAGCTGTTCCTGTGCCTTTGGTTGAGCATGCGAGGGCCAATCCAAGACAACTCAGCGTCAGACCAAGA
>JBKPMX010000126.1:0-49525 GCA_046765655.1 Acidobacteriota bacterium | reverse complement strand
ACCGCGAACGGTACTGAATGGCGACACTTAATCAGAGCCTCCTAAAGCGTATCGGACATTCGTTCCGATTCACTATTCACGATTCCCGATTTACTATTTACCAATGACTTTCCCTCAAACTGATCGCACAACACTTAAGCGTTTACCCAAGCGCGGGCACTTTGATCGCGAGACCATCAACTCGATTCTTGATGAAGGTTTTATCTGCCACGTAGGTTTTGTCGTGAATGGACAGCCATTCGTGATTCCGACAGGTTACGCGCGCGTTGATGACAAACTCTACATTCACGGTTCGCAAGCGAGCCGGATGTTGAGAACTCTGGGTCAGGGAGTCGATGTTTGCATAACGATCACGATCGTTGACGGTCTGGTCCTTGCCAGATCAGCATTTCATCACTCCATTAATTACAGATCTGTGGTCGTCTTCGGAAATGCAAGACTCGTGGATGATCGCGAGGAGAAGAATGCGGCGCTGTTGGCGCTATCCGAGCATTTTGTGAAGGGGCGGTGGGGCGATGTTCGTGGGCCTAACGAGCAGGAACTGAGGGCCACAACCGTTCTGTCACTGCAACTTGAAGAAGCTTCGGCGAAGATCCGCACTGGCCCACCGCTGGATGATGAAGACGACTACGAGCTTCCGGTTTGGGCTGGAGTGATTCCATTGTCGATGGTTGCGGGCGAGCCGATTGCGGATCCCCGGTTGCCGAGCGATATACCAGCTCCCACTTACGCTACAGAATATCGACGCGTGTAAACGGTAAAGACCACCGACTTCATGTCGGTGGTTTTTCAGCTTCAACCTACGCGCCGTCCGTGCTGCAACATTAGAGTGAGCATGAATTGTAGGCTGAAATTAAATGACCACCGACATGAAGTCGGTGGTCTCAAGATAGTTGGTGGTTAATAGCCTGAAATTGAATGACCACCGACATGAAGTCGGTGGTCTCCAGCTCAGCCCAGATGGGTCGCAAGGTACCAGATATTTCCGAACGGATCTTTCACCCACGCGTTTCGATCTCCGTACGGCTGATCTTGCGGTGGCAATACTGAAACACCGCCCGCCTGCAACGCTCTCTGGTACAGCTCATCCACATCTTCAACGTACAAGTAAATCGCGGTCGGCATCGGTTTCGAATCTCCCCGCGACTCTCCGAGTTCTATCACCGAATCGCCGATGCGCATCTTCGCGTGCAGAATCATTCCATCCGGCGCTTGATGCCGGCCAACCTCAACGCTGCCGAAAGCGCTCTCCAAAAATCCCATCAAACGCTCGGCTCCAATTGGATGGAGGTACAGCGTGACGGTGTGTAGTCCTTCAGCAATTTCAGTCAACGGGACGGTAGGTGTCGCGATATACCAACGATTACCTGTTGGATCAACAACGGCTCCTGAGCGTTCACCATAGGGCATGTCAGCCGGCTCGAACAGAGATGTTGCACCCGCCTCCATCGCTCGTCGATAAGCGTCGTCCACATCAGGCACATACAGATGAATCGCTGTAGGTCGTTGCTGAAGCCCAACACCGCCACCGATCATCAACATCGAATCGCCAATCTTGGTCTCGGCGTGCATGCCACCGACAGAACCCGTGGTGCGACCGAGTTCCGTTGCGAAGAATGCTTTGCGAGTGAATTCCAACAACTCCGCTGGCTGTTCGACAGTTAAGTAAGGCGTTACGCTGTGGAATCCTTCGCGTTTATAGCTTGGCTTTGATCGTGATGGTGTTTGTTTGGTCTCACCTTTTTCCGTGAACTCATCAAATTGTCTTTGTAGCTCGTCAGCCGGAACGTCCCGTTGATGTGTGGAGATGACCCACGTATAGCCAAATGGATCTGCTATGTGACCCGACCTGGCACCGTAGAACTGATCTTCAACCGGACGCACAACACTCGCTCCGAACCTGACAGCCTTAGCAACAAACGAGTCAACGTCAGGAACAGATAGATGCAACTTTATCGGTGAACCGCCAATCGTCTGCGGACTCAGTGCGGCGTATTCAGGATACTCATCAGACATCATGATCACTGCTTCACCAATCTTTATTTCAGCATGTCCAATTTTGCCACTGGGTTCGGCGAGTCGCATGAGCTCTTCAGCACCGAACGCTTCTTTGTAGTATTCAATCGCACCGGCAGCGTTCTTGAAGCAGAGAGAGACGCTCAGCGAAGGCAATGCCGGTTCGGGTTTCATCACAGGACTACTCATGTCGTTACTCCTTACAAGTGTGTCTTTCAAATGTTTCTTGAACTCATCGCGTGGCAATCCGCGCAGCTGCTGAGCAACAGCAGCAAGCTCCGCCACGGATTGATCAACTGCCGCATTGTCGCGTTCGCGGCCGGACAATATGGCGCTTACAGCGTCGTCAAGTTGATCGAATATTGATCGTTCAGCCATTGGTAATACTCAGCTAGCCTGTTTTTGGACCAGGCGATTCCTTAAATTCTCAAGACCGCGAAACTGAAGTTGCTTGACGGCCCCTTCACTGCGGTCGAGTTCGGCGGCGATATCTCGAATAGATTTTTCTTCTGCAAAGCGCATGATGATGACGCGCCGCTGATCGTCCGGCAGCGCGTCGACGGCTTTGAATAAAAGCGCCCGTTGCTCTATTTCTTCAACGTCCACTTCAGAACTGCTCTCTCCGTTGAGTAAGTCATCACTCACAACTTCCCGCGACTGACGTTTACGTTGATCCGATAACGCATTGGACGCAATGCGATATAACCAGGTAATGAACGGTGCACCACGCCATTTGAATTTGCCGAGATTGGCGAGTGCCTGCTGAAAAACATGCGCGGTAAGATCCTGAGTCTCGTTTCGATCAGAAACTCGTCGCGCGATGTAGGCATAAACTCGATGGAAATGCAGCTCGTAAAGCTCCGCAAAGCGCCCCGGGTCTTTCTGGGCAGCTTCGATAAGCAGCCGTTCTTCGGATTCACTTCCGCGACTCATTCGGATCCGCCAGTTCGTCGTTCGGTCACTTCACATCGCCCATGGTCCGCCTGTCTATTACTAAAACTGCTGTGGCGCCCGAAAAGTTACGCTGGGATTTCGACAGAATTACAGGATTACAGAATTACAAGAAGAGCAATTAGTTTCTGCTCTTAGTTCGTAGATTATGTAATCTTGTAATCCTGTCTGGGTCTACTTCCTGAGCGCTTCAGTCAGAACCCGACCAACTGCACTACTCGGTGGTGTTGTTTTCAACAACAATGAAACGGTTGGCGCGATGTCGGCAGGGGATGCCGGATCGTAGTAGTGACCCGGAATCAATCCTGCGGCAACGATGATCAGTGGTACATGCGTGTCGTATGAATAAGGCGATCCGTGAGTCGCCAACACTCCTTCGCCAAGGTAACTGTAAGGATCGGGGATAAGCACGACGTCCCCGCTTCGGTTCGCGTAGAAGCCGTGCAGGACGCGCCGCTCAATCGGATCGCTAATAGAGACTGCGCCCTGGGCCAACTGGGCGCGCGTATACCCGCGCGAGATACCATGAACCGTTAACGCGGCGTCGCGGACTACACGTGCCACTTCATCTGCATTAACGGCGTCGCGTTTCAGTGCCGCGTAGTTTAAATAGATATTTCCATTGATGAATCCAGGCTGAGGCTGACCGCCGAGATTGTATGTGTAGATGTAATCGGCTGTCGGATCGGGTGACGTACCTTTGGGGTTGAAACGCGCGCTGATCGCAGCACGAATGGTCTTCAAGATTTCATCGGTGTTCAAGCGTGCGCCGTCGAGACCGAGCGTTGACGCATGTTCCGGAATGGGTGCCACGCCGTGATCAGCTGTGAAAATCACGATCGTGTTTCGTAGGCCTACCTTCGCGTCAACGAAATCGAGAAATGTTTCGATTTGACGATCCACGCGCAGCGTAATGTCCATTGCCTCTTGACTATATGGACCATAGCGATGGCCCACGTAATCATTTGCTGAGAAGCTGACCGTCAGAACGTCCGTATCATCATCCTGACCCAGTTTCTCGTTCAGCAACGCGGCTTCGGCAAACTCAACCAGCAGATCGTTTGAAAAAGGTGTGAAGTCCAAAGCGGAATAAAACTGCGCCCCCGGTGCGGTTAAATTGCCGGTGATCTTATGTGGGAAAACGTTTGTATCGCCCGAAGCGCTGCCCACGACCTCCCATGGTGGTGCGTCAACTCCCGCGCGTTTCAAGTATTCAGATTCCGGTAAGAGCCGTTCCCAGCTTTTGCCAAAGAATTTGTCTGCAGGTCTTTTCTGGTTGAAATCCGAAACCCACGCTGGCAGAGATGGGAAATAAAATGTCGACGAGATCATGTTGCCCGACAGAGGGCTAAACCAATACGCAGCGTTTGCATGACGCCCTGCCGGAAGGATCGCGGATCGGTCCTTAACCGAAATACCAATTACCTTCGAACGATCGTTGGTTGCGAGACGCAGCTCGTCTCCTAAGGTAGAGGTCATCAACCGGCGCGGGCTTGCCGGCGCATCATTTGGACCACCACCAAGCACCTTTACGCTGGAATCGGTTACGCTTGTTATTCTCCTGCCTGTTTCCCGCTCGATCCATTCATTGCCGACGATTCCCGTTTCTGCCGGATACGCACCGGTCATCATCGTTGCGTGACCAGGCGCGGTGTAGGTGGGGGTGTGATCGTAGTTGGCCTGGTCCCAAACCGCACCGTCGCGCAGCAGGCGTCGCAAACCGTTCTTACCAAACAGATCTCCGAATCGCTCAAGATAATCGTGACGAAACTGGTCGACAGCAATCAGCAACACAAGGCGCGGTCGACGTGCTTCTGTGGAGGTAGTTGTTGGACGAGTACGTTGCGCAAGGACAGGAAAAATAAAAACACTAAGCAGTAAGTGAGCAACTATTAACCGGCGTTTGAGACTCGCTTTTTTCATAGGGCGGGAATATACCCGAACTCTAAGACGAGACGTACAAATAACTTGTAAGGGTGGCCCTGCGTCTCCGCTCGTGTCCTTCGACATTGAGTGGCCGCGACGTTATCGGGCGGCCACGGAGGGCCGCCCCTACAAGTGTTTCCGAGTTAGAGAAACCTGTTGACAGATATTCTCCGCGCCTCTACTATATCGCGCGTCGATATAGTTGCAGTATTCCTCCGGAGAACCAAATTGGCAAAGGATCGAAATCCAGACGACTTCCTGCCGCTGACGCCGGCGATGTTTCACATCCTGTTGGCGCTGGCCGACCAGGATCGGCACGGTTACGAAATCATGCGTGAAGTTGACGAACGGACTGCGGGAAAAGTGCGACTTGGTCCTGGAACTCTGTATGGTTCGATAAAGCGCATGCTGAGTGACGAGTTGATTGAAGAATTGGATGAACGGCCCGATCCTGAGATGGATGATGAGCGGCGCCGTTATTATCGATTATCCGGTTTTGGCCGTCGTGTGGCCGTCGCGGAAGCAGAACGCCTTGCAGGATTAGTAAAGGCAGCTCGAACGAAGAAGCTCCTGTCCGCTCAAAGGACTTGAGAGAACCTGCTATGAATCCATTACCGTTTCAAATTTACGAGTTGCTGTTAGTTGCCTATCCATCGGAGTTCCGTGCTGAATACGGACCGTTGATGGCCCAGGTGTTCCGCGATCGATATCGGGAGGAAGCGAGGAAACACCAACTGGCGCTTTTGTTTTATTGGTGCGCTGTAATTAATGACTTGGCAGTGACGGCGGTTAAAGAGCACGCTCATAAAAGAAAGGTCGCTAAGTTTATGCATAGTTTAAGACGTGATCTAATTGGCTTATCGGCATGCGTTGTGATTAGCGTCGCCGCTTTTCTACTACTTAGCTACGGAAGATCGCACGAAGTCGGCTCGATTCTTTTGTTTGGTCGAATCCTTGATGCGGTGGCAACAGCAGGCATCTTGGGAAACATTATCGTCTTTCTGTTGGCCAGGATTACGAAATGGGATCCGCTGCGAATCGCACTTTGGACATTTCTTATCGTGAACTTGGTTCCGGCGATTGTTCTTGCGCTCGTCGGGCCCAAGATCGATCCACAATTTCGAATGGCCGCGACATTGACTAGTTACGTCGTCAGCTTTCTCTTTTGGTTTAGCTTGCATTACGCGTGGCGTTCAGGTGACAGGAATGCTGTCGCCGAATCCTGAAGCCATTCTGAAGTCCTAATCGTTCAACAATAAAGAGTTATTGGAGGCTGTAATGAGAACTAATACATTGCAGAGAGGCGTAGTGTTGCTTTCGTGCCTTTCAATCGCATCAGCCGGATTGTTAACGACGACCCAGCACAGTGCGGCAAAAACTACTGAGGTCGTAAAACATCGCCAGCGAAAACCTGTTGCCACGCTCGAACAGCGAATAGAGCGAGTTGAGACTGGATTGTTACCGCCAGTCGTGATCAAGGGTGAAACTCCACTCCGCATGAGACTGGACGAGAGGATGAAGTTTTACAAAACTCCAGGTGTGAGTGTCGCGGTCATCAACGATGGAAAAGTTGAATGGGCGCGTGGTTATGGACTGCTAAAGGTTAACGGTCAACAGCGAGTCAATACGGAGACTTTGTTCCAGGCCGCGTCGATCAGTAAAACGTTTACAGCTCTCGCAACGTTACAACTTGTCGAAAAGGGCAAGCTAGATCTCGATGAAGATGTAAACGTTAAACTATCAACCTGGAAAATACCCGAGAGCGATTTAACAAAGACTGAGAAGCCCACCCTTCGTCGAGTGTTGTCACACACGGCCGGGCTTTCGGTTGGAGGATTTCTGGGTTATCAGAAGGGCCAGCCGCTGCCGTCATTGCAACAACTTCTGAATGGCGAAAAGCCGGCTAACACACCACCAGTTCGAATCCAAATAGTCCCCGGTTCAAGGTTTAGTTATTCCGGTGGTGGTTACGAAGTGCTGCACCAACTATTGATGGACGTGACCGGAAAGTCGTATACCGACTTGCTGCAGCCAATCCTCAAAACGCTGCGCATGTCGCGCAGCACTTTCAATTTACCTGCGGCTAATGATTCAAATGTCGCCTCCGGTCATTTCCCAAACGGTGAGGAGGAAGAAGGCGGTTGGTTCGTGCATCCGCAGCTGGCTGCCGCAGGTTTGTGGAGCACTCCTTCGGATCTGGCCCAACTCGTAATCGAGATACAAAAATCGAACGCGGGTAAGTCAAATCGGATTCTTTCGAAAGAAATGACGAAGATAATGCTTACGCCGCAGATTGAAAACGTTGGGTTGGGTGTGTTCGTCGATGGTCAAGGTCCGTCTGCGCGTTTCAATACTGCAGGATCAAACGTTGGCTTCAAGTCTTATGCGGTTGGTTACCTTCAAGTCGGACAGGGTGCTGTAGTAATGATCAATGGTGAAAATGGCGCACAACTTGGATTCGAGATTTTGAAAAGCATTTCGGCGGAATATGGCTGGCCAGATTTTAAGCCGAGAGAGAGAGTCCTCAGCAAGCGCGATCCGGCAGCTTACGACGACTATGTTGGTGAGTACGACCTGGGGGTTCCCGGACCACATATCATCATCACTAGAGCGGGTGACAAATTAATGAGTGAGGGACCCCAGCAACCGAAGGCCGAATTACTGCCGGAGTCTCCTAATACTTTCTTTCTCATTGAGGTCGACGCTACGTTTACTTTCGTAAGGGACGAGAACGGAAAGGTCTCGCAAGTAGTCATCCGGCGAGGTGGGCGCGATTACCCAGCGAAGCGCGTCCGATGAAATTGTTTGGAGTGTGATGACTTGTCATAGCTTTGGTAGCCGTGCCCAGAACTCGGGACAGCCACTGGGGTGATGGTCGCGGTAGAGCCGCGACCGCGAAAGCAGTGACAAGCCATCGCACTCCAAATTTATTACTCGTAGCGAAGGGCTTCAATAGGATCCAATGCCGCAGCTTTTCGAGCTGGGTAGTAACCGAAGAAGATTCCAACTGCTGCAGAGAAGATTACTGACCCCACAATTGCAGCGGTTGAAACCAGGGTGGGCCATCCCAACATCATCGGAATCGCCAGGCTCGCAACGACACCCAAAAGAATTCCGATGATACCGCCGGTCAAACTCAGCACAATCGATTCAATCAGGAACTGCTTTTTGACTGCAGAAGATCGCGCGCCAATCGCAAGTCGCACGCCAATTTCTCTTGTGCGCTCCGTCACCGACACCAGCATGATGTTCATGATCCCGATGCCGCCGACGAGAAGCGACACACCGGCAATACTGCCGAGCAGCCACGTCATAATACTATTGGTTTCATTTGCAGCTTCTGCGACGTCCGACATGTTTCGCACGGTGAAATCATCCGGTTGGTTGCCGGAGAGTTTGTGCCGCTGGCGAAGCAAGTCACTGATCTGCAATTGCGCTGTATATGTCGCGTCGGCCGAGATCGCGGATACGTAGGCGACTTGGATTCGATTGTTGCCGAGTAGTTTCTTCTGAACTGTCGTGTAGGGTGCGAACGCAATGTCGTCCTGGTCGCGACCCTGAGGATCCTGACCTTTGCGACCGAGTACGCCAACGACGCGGAAAGGAAGATTCATCACGCGAACACTCTGACCCACCGGATCCATTCCATTGAAGAGGTTGTCCACAACAGTCTGTCCAAGCACGATCACGCGCGCACTTGAACGAACATCTGCGTCGGTAAAGAACTCGCCGCTGTCAATCGTCCACTTTCTAATCCCTGGTAGTTGCTCGCTGACGCCCTGGATCGACGTATTCCAGTTTTGATTGCCAACCACCAACTGCGAACGAGAGTTAACCATTGGGCTGATCATCGAGATGCTCGGCACTTCACGCTGGATCGCTTGCAGGTCATCTTCCGTCAATGTGTTGGTGCCGTTGTCCCCAGTGCCGCTTCGAACGCCACCCACGTTCTGAGCACCTGCGCTAACGAACAAAAGGTTGGTACCGAAGTTGGAGATTTGGGCCTGCACTGAAGCCGACGCACCCTGACCGATGCTCACCATCGCGATAACAGCGGCGACGCCAATGATCACACCGAGCATGGTGAGCGCCGCGCGCATCTTGTTGCGGGCGAGTGCTCGATAGGCAATTTTGATAATCGATAGCAGATTCATGATTCAGTTTCGCTCGTCTTCGTTAGCTCAATATCGGATTTCGGAATCGCAATTCCGAAATCAATCTTCGTCCTCGTCTTCGTCGGCTGGTGGCAGGTTTCTTAGTTCCTCTGCAGCGTCTCGTTGGTTCTCTATTTCATAGTCTTTCCTAATTTTTCCGTCCTTGAACACAACGACGCGCTGGGCGTACTCGGAGATGTCCGATTCGTGTGTGACAAGCACCAACGTAATCCCTTGTTCTCGATTCAAGCGCTGAAAGATCTCCATTACTTCAACCGAAGTACGAGAGTCGAGATTTCCGGTTGGCTCGTCAGCCAGGATCAGTGCGGGACGATTCACCAGTGCACGAGCGATTGCGACGCGTTGCTGCTGACCACCCGACAATTGGTTCGGGTGATTCTGTTCACGTCCTACCAGGCCGACTGCCTCGAGAGCTTCCTTTGCTCGTTTCTGCCGTTCGTGTGAATCAATTCCGGCGTAAAGCATCGGCAGTTCGACGTTTTCGATTGCCGAAGTTCGCGATAGAAGATTGAAGCCCTGGAATACGAAGCCGAGCTTCTGACTGCGGATATCAGCGCGGTCGTCTTTGCTGAGCTGGGAAACATCCTGGCCATCGAGTGTGTATGTTCCGCGAGTCGGACGATCGAGACACCCAATGATGTTCATCATCGTCGACTTACCTGAGCCGGACGTTCCCATGATTGCGACGAACTCACCTTTTCGAATCGTGAGTGATACGCCGCGCAGCGCGTGCACTTCCACATCGCCCATCGAGTAAGTCTTGTGGATGTGGTCTAACTCAATGACCACTGGTGCTTCAGGCTTAGTGATCAGGTTTTGATCCTGCCAAATCTGTGCACCGGAAGTTGGTATCTGTCTTTCGAGTAGTGCTGCCATTGTCGTCCTTCTTAATCTTCCGCTGTCGTTTCATTCGTTTCGCTTCAGCTTGCGTCATTGCTAGACGACGGCAAGCTGAAGCGTATCGACATGGGAGTTACCGTCGTGGTGCGCCGCCTCCGGCTCCTCCGCCGAACCCACCACGCTGCGCGCCACCACCAAATCCAGGCGCCTGCTGCGTCGTTTGTGTTCTGGCCTGACCCGAGATTGTTTCGCCGATGATGATCACATCACCTTCCTGAAGACTGCCTGAAACGATCTCAGTTGCGGAACCATCGCTTAGTCCGACAGTAACGCGACGCGGTTGCGGTTTGCCGTCCTGTCCGAGCACCCAGACCAGACGATTCTGACCAGACAGAACTGGTGCAGTTGATGGCGTCAAACGATTCTCCTGTCCGTTGCCGTTGCTGCCATCAGCGTTACGTTGACCACGGTTCTGACGCTGCCCGCCAGTCGAGCCGTTATTGTCACCGTTGTTCGAACGGTTCTGTGTGTTTGCTGTCGTTGGTCGGAAACGCAGCGCGGCATTCGGCACCTTCAGAACGTTGTTGCGTTCGTCGATGGTAATCGTCAGGTTCGCAGTCATTCCTGGCTTCAACTTCTGCTCAGGGTTATCGACGTCGAGCACGACGTTGTAAGTAACGACGTTCTGCACGTTCTGTGGATTCAATCTCATTTGCTGAATCGTGCCCTTGAACTCTTTGCCGGGGAACGCATCGACATTGAAAGTCGCAGTCTTCGCCTGCTCAACCAGACCGATGTCGGCCTGATCGATGTTCGCGATGACCTGCATTTTCGTGAGGTCGTTTGCGATCGTGAACAGCGTCGGGGCAGACAAGCTCGCCGCGACAGTCTGGCCCACGTTGATGTCTCGCGAAACAACGATGCCATCGATTGGTGACGTGATCGTCGTGTGACTCAAATTCACTTCCGCCACACTCAACGCGGCTTGTGCCTGTTGCACTTGCGCTTCCGCCTGTTGCACTTGAGCCTGAGCTTGTTGGATTCCGGCTTGTGACTGTTGGAGTTGCGCATCAGCCTGGGCCTGCCCTGCACCAGCCGACATCTTCTCGCCGATCATCGCCTGATTAAGTTGGGCAGCTGCCTGGTTGTAACGTGCGTCGGCAGTTTTGAAGGCGGTCTGCGCGACTTCTAAATCACGTTTTGAAATCACACCGGCGGTCGCCAATGATTGCTGTTGATTCAACGCGCTCAACGCATCATCTCGTTCAGCTTTGAGCACATTGAGATTCGCCTGTGCGCCAGAGACGCCGGCTTGCTGCGTTTGCACGGTTGACTTCGCCGCTAACACTTTCGCCTGCGCGTCCGCGGTGCCGGCACGTGAAGCGGAAACACCAGCACGAGCCTGGATCAAACTCGCCTTTGCGTTCTCCACATTTGCACGTGCCTGTTGCACCTGGGCCTGCGCGGTGGACGGATCCAACTGCGCGATCACCTGGCCCTTCTTCACTACCGAGTTGAAGTCGGCGTAAAGAGCGGAAATCGTACCTGACGCCTGACTACCAACCTGAACAGTTGTCACAGCCTGCAGGACGCCGGTTGCGGTTACGGTATTGCGGAGATTGCCGCGCTCGACTTTAGCCGTCATGTATTCGGCTGCGCTGGCGCGATTACTCCAGAAAGCGAAGCCGGCAAAACCAGCAATAACAACGACACCAATGATCATTGTCAGCCTTGTTTTCTTGCCGATCTTCAGTGACTTGAACTTATTTAGGAGACTGAAATTCTTTATCTTCATTTGTTTGATCCAGTTTGGTTCCTCTTACAAGAATTCTTTGTGTGACCACTTACACAGACACCATTCATGCATCTCGCGTTACATCGAAAGAGCGGCTTTACATAACTTTACACAGGTGTTGATTGACCGAATTTTCGACAAGGTTTCGGAAGCGGAATGCGATGTAAGACCCGTGTTTGATGGTCACTCTGTAAAGATGTGTAAAGATTTTAGAGACCACCGACTTTATGTCGGTGGTCTCTAACAATCGGTTTGGGGCGCGTCACTTTTAGGCTGAAATTGGAACACCACCGACATGAAGTCGGTGGTCTTGGCGACGATCTAACCCTGGCGATGTGACGGACTGCCGATGTGAATATGAGGTCCGGTAGCGACTCCTGGAATAGCAGAGCGAAAAGCCAGAAAAGGAATGTTTGAGCTTTGCAGGAACCCGATCAGCGCCTGACCTTCTTTACTGTCTGGATGGACACCAACATCGACAGCGTTACGATGATCCCAACCCAGACGGTTATGCGTTGCACTCTGTCCGACTGTGCTAATCGGAAGTGCCCGTCCGAACGTGCTGGCAAAGAACTGCTGCACCGCCGATAAGTTCGCCATCGACCAGTTTCCACCCGTCGCTCGCGTGACAGAACCGGAAGTGTTAATCGCCATTAACGTCGGCTTGGTGAACTGCTTGATTCTTGAGGCCTCCGCCTGAGCGAGTTCGGCTTTCTTCAGATCTGCGACGACATGAATTGAGTCGGATATTTGCTTTTGCAATTCTTTGACCCGTGCTTCAGTACAATTCAACTCCTCCTGAGCTCTTTCGACTTCAACCTGCGCGACCAAACCTTCAGAGACGAGTCGTTCGATTAGCTTTAACGAATCCGTTGCTTTTTTGACTGCCTCCTCAGCAACCGGAACTTGCTCTTCAGCGGCCGCCTTTGATCTTTCAGTGGCTGCTATCAGATCCGCCGAAGGTGATGCTGGTTTGGAAGAGGTCTGAGCGACGCCTGTAACCGCGACGATAAGAGCGAAGAAAAGGGCAGTGAAAAATTTCATCGAGAGGCTAGACACGCCGGATGACGAATCGGTTACAGACGACGAAGGAATATTTGGTGGTTCAGAACAGGAGCGAAGCGACTGCTTTCGAACGGGCTGAGGCCGTTTCGTCTGGCAGTCGCTTCGCTCCTGTTCTGAACCAGACGACGACCTTGTAACCAATCCCCTGCGCCCGGTGTCTTTGTCGGTGGGAGGCTCCCCTGTCATTAAACAAGCCAAGAAGAACAAGGAAAGAAAGACGAAATGAAGACACTGGGAAAGTTTAAAACATTAGGATTAGCCACCGTTCTTACAGGTGTGGCTGTTGCTGGTTCGATTGTTGTCGCTCAGTCGGTGAGCCCGAATCAGTCAACCCCGGAGCAGGGTCAGCAGGGCCGTTTTGCCCGTCGAGGTGGCTGGGGTGGTCATGGTGATCACAGTTTCGGCGACATACGCGGCGGTGACCGGCTGTTCAGCCAGCTCAATCTAACTGATGATCAGAAGGCCAAGATGAAACAGCTCCATGAGAGTTTCGCCGAACGCAACAAACCACTTCGCGACCAACTGCAAGCGAAGCGTCAGGAGTTGCAACAGGCCCGTCAAGGCGATACGTTCAATGAATCGTTAGCAACGCAAAAGTTGACCGAAATGGCCTCGCTTGAAGCTAAACTGATGGCCGAGGAATTCAAGCTCCATCAGGAGACGCTGGCGATTTTGACCCCTGAGCAAAAGACTCAGCTTGAGCAGGCAAGAGCGCAGTTCAAAACGAAACGTGGCGATCGGCCAGGTCGAGGTGAACGGCGCATCAATCAGTAAGTTGTTTCCCCCACGATGGTGGCGGGCTGCGGCAAATGGCGACAGTCCGCCACATCGAACACTGAAGTGAGGGACGACTCTTCTGGCTGAAGGTTATGAACAGGCTCCGGACCTCGACCTGGCGCGGCAGGCACAGGATGGAGACGAGTCTGCCTTCGGAGAAATAGTTAGACGTTACAGTCCGCGAGTTTTTAGTGTTGCGAGTCGGTTCTTCCGACAAAGAAGCATGGTTGAAGAGGCAGCACAAGAAGTTTTCTTAAAGGCTTATACGCAGCTCGGGAGTTATGAGGGCCGCGGTTCGATGGAGGGATGGCTTACAAAGATAGCGACGAATACCTGCTTGAACATGGTGCGTGGTGCGAAACGACGTCCCGAAACCGTTGCTGACTTGACCGAAAACGAAAATGAATGGCTCGACGAAAAACTATCAAGTGTCGCGAACGCACAACACCGGTCAGCAGAACGCGACTTAATCGCAGCAGACTTAGCGGATCGGGTGCTGGGTGTCCTGTCACCTGAAGATCGTTTGGCGTTAACGATGATCGATGGTGACGATGCCACCATCAAAGAAGTAGCAGAAGTGACCGGCTGGTCAGAATCGAAAGTAAAAGTCAGAGCGTTCCGGGCCCGGCGCAAGGTAAGAGAGGCGATGGAAAAACTCATCGGTGAGAAGAAGCAGCAGGAAGTTGATTTAAGGACTGCAGGTGACTAAATGAACAACAGCCATATCATAGACATTATCGACAACGCAGCATTAGCTGACTTGACTGAATCGCAACTCGCTTCAGTGCGTAACCATGTCGAGGCGTGTTCATCGTGCGCGGAGTCGTATCACGCAGCTGTGCTCACATCGCAGGTAATGCACGCGCGGGTTGCGGTACAAGTCGAACCATCGCCATTTTTCGCAACCACTGTGCTTGCGCGGATACGAGAACAGCAACCTGATAATTTGCCGGCGATGCTTCGTTTGTGGAGTTCGGCGCGTTATCTGGTGTCGTCGATGGCTCTCGGAACCGCGGCACTTGCCGTTCTAAGCTTTGTAGTTCCGGGCCCGGCCGTTGGGAATTCCGAACCTGCAACAACGGTTTATTCCGCCGAATCAGTAATTCTCGGCGATGAAGATGAGTTGTCGTACGAGCAGGTGCTGAGCACGATTTACCCGGAAGTGGACGAGGCTAAAGAGAAATGAATCCAGCAAACAAAACCCGTTGGCAAGTTAGGTTAGCAGCGGCGTTGATCTTCGTACTGGGATTTGCCGCCGGCATTTTAGCCTTAAATGTTTATCGCGGCTGGGCGCGTAACATGGGCGGTCCCAGAGATCGCTTCGAGCAAATGTCGCAGCGATTGAATTTGAATGCAGATCAAAAGACGAAGGTGCAACAGATTTTTACTGACACGCGCGAGCAGTTGACCGCATTGAGAAAAGAATCTGAGCCGCGCGTTGATCAGATTCGCTCGCAGGCGGATGAACGACTCAAACAAGTGCTGACGCCTGAGCAATGGCAGCAATTTCAAAAAATGCGTGAGGAAGGCCCGCGTCGACGCGGCGGTCATGGTGGTCCCGGTGGCCCTGACGGACCTCCGCGCGACTGATAGCCACAATTCTCTACAGCAGGTTTTAAGTGGAGAGGCTTAGTTGAGAGAGCGGTGAGCTTTTCCACGGAATACCACCGACTTCATGTCGGTGGTATTTTTATTCAGTACCGTTCGCGGTAGCGGATGGCCAAATCTCAACACGCGCACTAATGTTAGGTCTTGGCCATCCGAACCGCGAATGGTACTGAATAGTTTGGTCACTTGTTCAGAGCTTCGTAAACATCGATTTGCCAGGTCGAAGCTGAATAACTACGTAAAGTCGGTTGTTTAGTTTGAATCGATGAGCGCTTTCAAGACGCGCCCCCTGGCCACATCTTCCAGCGCCTCGTTCGCTTCACTCAATCGATACTTCTTCTGAGTCAGCCCACTCCATAACTTCGACCGCCGTTCATTGCAGATAATTTGGGCGCCGCGATAGAAATGCGAAAAATCAGAACCCCAGCAGCCACGCACGTCCAGATGCTTCTTGTTTAGATCGAGATGAGGATTGAAAGTCACTGGTCCATGATCGGTGTATTGACCGACTACTACGACGCGCCCAGCGTCGCGCGTGAAGTTCATCGCTTGCCTTACCGCGTCAGGAGATCCAGTTGCTTCGATCGTTACATCTGCGCCACGTCCGTTCGTTAGGCTCATCACCCACTCGTGTCGCTCCCGTTCATCATTCGTTTCGAAATTCAAGACTTCATTCGCGCCTGCTTGTTTCGCGGCGTCGAGGCGTGCATCAGGTGCGCCGATGCAGAGAACACGCAATGCTCCACTCATTAATGCGATGATGATGCTGTTAATTCCCACTGGTCCAGAACCGAGAACAAGAACAGTGTCTCCGATCGACACCGATCCGCGTTCGATTGCGTGAATCGACGTGGGAAGCGCACAGCCGCCGGTCATAAAAGTCTCCGGGTCAGAATCTATGGCGATGCATCGTGTACCAGGTTTCAGGTAGATATGAGTGGCCCAACCGCCGCAGAGTCCGTCATCTAATCCGTAGGTGATCCCGTACACCTTTCTATGCGGGCAGCGCGTAGAGGCTTTTGCGACGAGACAGTACCAACACGCGTTACACGTTCGATGAACATCGAGGAACGTTACGCGATCACCTTCGCTAAAGCTGGTACCGTTGACGTCGAACAATTCGCCACGAATCTTTTGCAGCCTTCCGACTGAAACATGACCGGGTACAAGTGGATACGGAACCCCTTCGAGTCGGCCCTGTTGTAGATACACATCGGTGCCGCAAACTTCTGAGAGCTCGACTTGCAGCAGCGCAGAGTTTTCTTCTAATTCCGGATTTGGCACCTCGCGCAACTCGACGCGTGCATTTGGTTCAGGGATCACAGCGACTATCGGCATGCGGCGTAGTGTTCGACAGACGTTGGTTTGTAGTCAAGATGCTTAACGGACGATCCCGCGGCAAAACAGTCAGTATCCCGACACGTCGGGCCTGCGTTGCCACTACATCAAGTGACCGAGCAACAGAGACCCGACGCTACCCCGACGTGTCGGGACACTGACTGTTTGCTACGTCGCTTGAAAGCCGTTCGGATTCCTTGTATAAGGTCACTCCACTTTGTCACCAACATAGAAAGAGCCATATTTAGTGCCTACTAGTCGTCACAGAAAAGCAAAGGCGAAGAAAAAGCCACGCGGGCTTTACGCTTCTTCGAGTCCGAAACCTCAACCGGTGCGCCGAGACATGAATTGGCGTGCTATTGCGATGGCAGTGGTCGCGATTTTTGTACTCGCTGCCGTGGTCTACTTCCTTGTGCGACGTGGACAGCAGGCTGCAGGTCCTGAAATTGTCACCGCTTCTGGTCTCAAGTATAGCGACGTAGTTGTGGGTGATGGACCAACGCCGCAATCAGGACAGACGATCAGCGTTAAGTACACGGGCACGCTCACGAACGGCAAAAAGTTCGACAGTACAGACGATCATGGCGGACAGCCTTACACTTTCAAACTAGGAAGTGGCACGGTCATCAAAGGCTGGGACGAAGGCTTGGCAACGATGAAAGTCGGCGGCAAGCGAAAACTGATCATTCCACCTAATCTCGGCTACGGGAAGTTCGGTCAACCTCCCGACATACCTCCTAATGCGACGCTGCTCTTTGACGTGGAACTCGTTGATATCAAATAGATCAGTTCCAGTGTTGCAGTGTTATTACAATTCGCCGCACCAACTCCCAATAGCCTAGCTGCAGTGATATAGTTGTGCTCTCTCCTCTTTTTACCCGACTACCGCACACCTACATCTAGCGGAGGTTCACTATGCACAGGAAAATACTCGCAGTTTTCAAAGTAATCTGTTTCAGTGTTTTGGTTGTTGGCCTTTCGTCGTCGGCAATGGCCCAGGGCAAAGGCCGTGGTGGTGGAGTGGGAGGCGGACATGGATCCGGGTCAGGAAACGCCGGTGGTGGCCCACCGCCGGGCGTGGGTGTGGAGCGCGGAGTAGGGAATTCGTCGGTGCATTCCGACGGTCGCTCAGATAATGGCCGGAATAACGCTTCAGTTAAATCAGGTGGCCGATCAGATGCGGGTCAAGAACGAGCGCGAATAGCGAGTTCACATCTTCGCGATGCTGATAACGAACTTCGCGATCATCCGAATATGGCTCGTGCGCTACACATGAATGCGAATGATTTGAGAGCCGGTTATCAAACAGCGCTACTCACTAATCCTGATTTGAAGTTTGGTAATTACGTTTCGGCGACGAGAGTGAGCCAGAATCTGCAGTCGCGTCATCCGAACATCACGCGCGAGGCGATACTTAATGGCCTGGCATCCGGCCGGAGTCTCGGGCAGACCTTGCAAGATCTTGGTCTGAGCGAGCGCGATGCAAACGACGCCAGACGCCAAGCCGAACGTGACATCAAGGAGGCGAAGAAGAAATAGAGAGTTGGGTCTACAATAACCTCGCTACAAGGCCTGCGATTCTCGCGGGCCTTTGGTTTTGATGCGAGGTCAGTACCACCTCGCCACTATTAGAGACCACCGACATGAAGTCGGTGGTCTCTCATCGTGATAAATAGTGGCGAGGTGGTATGTGACCTCATGTTGCTTCCTATCCGCGGCGGCGTTAATCTCATTACTAATGGCCCCACCTTTCGGAGGAAACATGAGCGGCGACAGCCTAACAATCACAGACAATCGAACCGGAAAACAATATGAGTTGCCGGTAGAAAACGGCACCATTCGCGCGATGGATCTGCGTCAGATCAAAGTGTCAGACGACGACTTTGGATTGATGACCTACGACCCAGCCTTTATGAATACGGCCTCGTGCAAAAGCCGGATAACTTTTATCGACGGTGATAAAGGAATTCTTGAGTACCGCGGATATCCAATTGAACAGCTCGCGGAGAAGAGTACCTATCTTGAAGTGGCGTATCTTTTACTGCACGGTGAGTTACCCACTGAGCCACAGCTGCGCGAGTGGACCAAGAATATTACCTACCACACGTTCATCAACGAGAGTATTAAGAAAGTAATCGATGGGTTTCACTACAACGCACATCCGATGGGCATGTTCGAAGCGACGCTTGGTGCGCTTTCGACTTTCTATCCGGATGCAAAAGACATCTTCAACGAAGAGTGTCGTCGGAAACAGATCCATCGTTTGATAGCAAAGGTGCCGACGATTGCAGCATTCGCATTTCGCCATCGCATCGGGATGCAGTATGCGTATCCAGATAACGATCTGAGTTACGAAGGCAACTTCCTGAACATGATGTTCAAGACAACCGAGTTGAAGTATCAACCAAATCCGGTTCTTGAGCGCGCATTGACAGTGCTCTACATCCTGCACGCCGATCATGAACAGAATTGCAGTACCAACGCGATGAGAAGTATCGGTAGTGCACACACTGATCCGTTTTCATCGCTCGCGGGCGCTGCTGCTGCTCTCTACGGCCCGCTGCATGGCGGCGCGAACGAAATGGTTTTGCGAATGCTCAACGAAATCGGTTCGTTGAGTAATGTGCCTGATTACATCAAGCGAGTGAAGTCGGGTGAGTTCCGATTGATGGGCTTCGGGCATCGCGTCTACAAGAACTACGATCCGCGCGCGCGCATCATCAAACGAGTCGCATACGAAGTGTTTGAAGTTACCGGTAAGGATCCGTTGTTGGATATCGCATTGGAACTGGAGAGGATCGCTTTGGAAGACGAGTACTTCGTCAAACGGAAGCTGTATCCGAATGTCGATTTCTATTCAGGCATCATCTACCAGGCAATGCGTTTCCCGGTGGATATGTTTCCGGTGATGTTCGCGATTCCGAGAACATCAGGTTGGCTGTCGCAATGGGTTGAGTTGTTGGAAGACAAAGACCAGAAAATCGCTCGACCGCGGCAGGTCTATCTTGGTGCACGTGGACGTGATTACGTGCCGATCCAAAAGCGGGATGCGCAAGCGGGCGCAGCAGCGTAAGAAATCATTTGCCACTTGTCGAATTCTTAATTCTGAGACACCACGACTTCATGTCGGTGGTATTTAAGTTTCAACCTACATTCGCGAGCTCACAGATTCTCCGCGCGCTCCGCGCGCCGAGTCCTTTTGGAACAATGTGTAGGTCGAAACTGAAATACCACCGACATGAAGTGGTATTACTTAGCCGCTGATCATTCTTGCCGCGATTTCTTTTAGTAGCTTTGCGCAGACCGTGGCTGTGACGTGAATTGGATCCATTCGCGGATTGAACTCAACGATATCTGCTCCGACAATGCGCCCTTTGATCCGTTGGATTAGATCGATTGCTTGTCTTGTCGATAAACCACCGGGCTCACGATGCGAGACACCTGGTGCGAATGCCGGATCGAGCGCGTCGAGATCAAAGGAAATGTAGACCGGCGTATTAAACTCGAAGGCCAGGCCGTGTTTCCAATCACGCATCTCCACCACCTCTAATCCAAATCGCTTCATTTGTTCGCGTTGATGAGTAGTTGCAGTTCTGATTCCGACCTGGACCAATCGCTTCGCTAGTTTCTCTTCCATGATCCGTGCGAACGGACAGGCGTGCGAGTAGCGGTTCCCCTGGAACTCGTCGTAGACATCGGGATGCGCATCGAAGTGAAGAATGCTCAAGTCGGGATACTTTCGTGCGAACGCTTTCACGATTGGGTAGGTGATCGAGTGATCGCCACCCAATGCGATAGGAGCGAGATCATCGTTGAGCAGTGTCGACATCGAATCCTGGATCAATGTCATCGTATCCGTGCCTGATACAGCTTCGATATCACCGGCGTCAAAGAATAGTCCTTCAGCCCCGAGATCAATTCCACTTTCACTGAAAAAATTTGAAGCTTCCGAGCGGAACGCGGCGCGAATATGTGGCGGTGCCTCGGCGGCGCCTTTCATAAACGACGAGTTCTCGTCGTAACGGAAGCCAATAAGCGCGAGTTTGGCGCGCTGATCATTGTTAGAAAGTTCAGACATTCATGCTCCAGATGCACTCCGCTAGCCAAATAAAAGTGCACCCGGCAGGACTCGAACCTGCAACCTCCTGATCCGAAGTCAGGCGCTCTATCCAATTGAGCTACGGGTGCGTCGGTTCGTGAATAGTAAATGGTGAATCGGGAATCGTAAAGCGGACCTTGGAACTTTGTACTTAGTACTTGGTACTTGGTCGTTCGGTCTCGGTCGATAGTGAAGGGCAAGTTCCAAAGCACAAAGTACAAAGCGCAAAGTTCAAAGCACAAAGTACCCAGCACCAAGTTCTCTAACCACTTATTTCCCTTGAAACTCTTTCCTGATGAACTTTACGAGATCCGCCATCTCCGCCTCACTCAACTTGTCTTTAAATGCAGGCATGCCCTCTCCGCCTTGATGTATCTGTTCCATAAAGTCCTTGTCTGAATCTTTCAACGAATGCGGGGCTTTGAACGACGGCACCTTCAGCGTCTTGCCTTCGACTTTTTTGGTTCCGCCCTCGCCGGTTTCTCCATGACAGCCTAAACAGTTCTTTGCAAAGCTTGCCCTCGCCGCGGCAAATTCATCAGGCGTTGCACTGGCGGTCGTCGCAGCAGGCGACTGTGCTGCTGACGGCGCCGGTGAATTTGTTGTTCGCGTCGCATCGCCGCAAGCCACAGCAATCATCGCCACAACGGCACACAAGACGAGCGTGATCCACTTCATCAGGTTCTCTCTCCCAGGTTGATGGTTTGTAAAGTGAAGGAGTATAGCGAAGTCGCCAAACGAATATCCACCGGGAGGGGGGATGAAGGACAAGAGGGGAGACGGGGAGACGCGTCGACACGGAGATTTCCGGGGTCACTGTGTCTCCCTGTCTCCGTGTCTCTGCTTTCATCCCTAATCGCTCATCCTTGCTCTCAAGTTGCATTCATCGTTGAGAGTCGGCAGAATGATCGCGCCTTCGCAACCGATCAAGGTCAGACAATCTTCAAAAGTCACCTGACGAGAGGTAACTACAATGAGTGCAGACAAGGAACAAGCCAATAACACGCGCGGCGCCCTTCGTTTGGCCCCCACCCACTCAGAAGTGGAAGAGCAAAAGGCCAAGCTACCGAGACAATTCGTCAACTTCACCTTCTACAAAACTCGTCCTGAATGGCGCCTGCTCGCCAATGAAGACAAACAGCGCTGCCGGCAGGAGTTCGTCAACGTCGTAGATGAATTCCGGAAGTCGTTACTTATTCATTCGTATTCTACAGTCGGCTTGCGTACCAACGTCGATTTCATGATCTGGCGCATCGGCTATGAGCTGGAACCAATTCAGGAAATGACTTCGCGATTGAACAAGACGGAGATGGCGAAATACATCGAACCCTCGCAATCGTTTCTGTCGATGACGAAACGATCGATGTATATCGACAAAGACAATCCGGATCACGTGGAAGATCGACTGCACATCATTCCAGGCAAATCGCAGTATCTGTTTGTCTATCCCTTTGTGAAGACTCGCGAGTGGTATTCGAAACCCGCTGAACTGCGGCAGGAAATGATGGACGAGCATATCAGGATCGGATCGAAATATCGGTCAGTGAAATTGCACACCACTTACTCGTTTGGCCTCGATGATCAGGAGTTTGTCGTTGCCTTCGAGACAGACTATCCGGCAGATTTTCTGGATTTAGTGCAGGAACTGAGGGAAACGAAGGCGAGCTCTTATACTCTCCGAGATACCCCAATGTTTACTTGTAGACAGCGTTCGTTGAGTGAGTGTCTGGATTCTCTCGGTTAATGCTCGTTCCATTCCCAGTTCAACGTGCAAAACACGAGCGGTCAAGCTTCGGACTACAATTCAAGCTGAGATAATTGCAGGTTGGGAAGGGCGGTTTACCCCCGCTCAAGATCAGGTACATTCAACGTTGAGTGGAAACGAGTCTTGAGCGGGGGCAAGCCCCCTTCCCAACCTGCAATTTTGTAACGTTGAGTTATTTCAGTGAAGTTTGAGCGCTGAGCTTCGCACCTCGCGTGGTTCCTCGGAAGTTGGAGTTATGTTTGTAAAACGTTGCGCGCTATTCTTCATCATATCCGTTCTGCCAATTGCGCCTGCCCTTCGTTCCCAAACAAAACAAACAAACGAGTATCTCTGGTATGAAGCAGAGAACATGCGCGGGTTTTCCACCGGTAAGCTCGGAGAGCCTCTCCTCAATCCATCACATCAGAATCTCTCAAAAGACAAAGCTCCCGGTTGGGGGATGAATGGTCCAGGCGTTTCCGCTGAGTGGTCGCAGGGTGGTGAAAGCGAATGGAACTCGGCAGCGGCCAGCGCGGATGAAACCAGGGCGACAATTTATCAAGACCTCGAAATCCCGCGCGCCGGTCAATACAACTTCTGGATCCGCTATGCTGATTGGGCCAACAAGAACGAAGCATTCACGGTACGAATCGCCCAAGACAACACATCCGTCTTTCAACATGAGTTTGGCACGAAAGACGTAATCGATCCGCATGACGAAGTCAGTCTTTATTGGCAATGGGCCTTTGCCTGGGACAGCGCGACGACGACGCTGAAGAAAGGTCCGGCGAGAGTCACGATCGAAATCGACAAAGCAGCCGAAGCCAGACGTCATGTCGATTGTTTTGTCCTCACGAATGACTCCAGTTACAAACCGTCAGGGCGACAAAAACCGGATTTCGCTGCGATGCGTCACCTGCGTGAGTGGAATCAAAGCGGCAAGCCGCTGTCCTCTCTTATCGCATCATCAGCCGACATCGTGCCCTCGACGTGGTCAGCACCACGTATTGCCGGACGCGAGTTCTTCATGCCATGGAACATCAATACTGCCTTCTGGGGAATGTATGACAAGCCGGCGGATCAGCGTCCGCTCTACCCGTTCCATACGGAACTGGTAGACGCCTTCGTCGCTAAGTACAAAGGGGCGAAGGATGTCCCCATATTCCAGTCGAAACTGATCGTCCCCGTCATTTACATCAACAACCTTCCCGAGTACCTCAAAGAGGGAAGTCCGTTTGTTCGCTATCTTAGAGAAACAAAGGCACCGTTTGCGATTTTGATCAACTACGGAAACGCATCGATGCCCGATGCTGATGCGCAGGCGGCGTGGAAACTCTTAACCGGCGAATTTAAGGATCAGTTCCTCGGATGGATCTCCGGGGAAAGCATCGGATTTGTTTGGGAGAGCGCTCCGGCTGAATTGAAGATCAATCCCGCCATGAGTCGGCAGGAGTTACTCGAAGCACATCGCACCTTCTATACAAACGCTCTCGCGCGGAAGTGGCAATTGATCTTTCACACGCCAACGGGTCCGATGTGGGACAAGCTGTTACCAGCGCAGTCGACATCGAGTACGTCGTTCGCGCACGCGTTGAGCGAATGGGGAGTTAAGTTCCTCGGCATGGAAACCGCGGCCGTGCAGCCGATGACTGCGATGAGGATTGCGTTTACGCGCGGCGCTGCGCGTCAATTTGGCGGAGCTTTCTTTTACTATCACGCACCTAATTTTGGTGACACGGCGACGACATTCACGACCGGTCAAAACTTCGCAGGACCGGATTTCTTTTTTCACTCGCGTTACGGTCCAACGATGGGCCCGTCACTCTCGTGGTATCGAAAGAGTTACTACCTTTATTACATGTCAGGCGCGTCGGCGATCTATCTAGAGCAGGGTTTCGATCAATTCTTCAAGCCTGGACCAGGCGAACACCCATTGCAGTTGAATCCGCTCGGCCGAATCACAGATGAGTTCATGCGCTTCGCTGAAAATCATCCACATCGCGGAACGCCGTATACGCCGGTCGCTTTTCTATTGGACCCCGCACACGGATTTGAGATGACGGATTATCCGCAATGGCCGTTCGAAGTCTCGCAGATCAGCAAGAGCGATCGAGCTTTGCGAGAGCTGTTTGGCGTCGCGTATTTCCCGGGGCTCGTGGTCGAGGGCGAGCCGGCCATCGCAGATCGGCAACCGTTTGTCGCAGGAGTGTTCGGCGATATTTTTGATGTGCTCCTTGCCACGCCAACTATCAAAGACGCAACTGATCGGCAGACATTAAACGAGGCGATCCAGCTCAATTCGTCGGCGCCACCAATCATTCGTGACGAAGTTCGTCCTCCATTTCCGCCAGTTGACTCGTACAAGGCAGTAGTAGTTGGTGGTCAGCCAGATTTATCCGAGGCTTGGGCCAATAGACTGACTGATTACGTAGTCAACGGAGGAACGCTTGTTGTTAATGCGGCACAGCGAAAGAGCTTTGCTGAACGTTTCCTCGGTATTCGTTTTACTAACGATTTTGCCGAGGCTGAGAGTGCGCGTTGTTTGTTGAATGACGACGGTGCTTCCAATCTCAGCGGGCAGATGTTCCGTTATCAAGTAGTGCGTTTGGATGGTGCGCAAGCGATAATCGCTGGGCCGAATGGCGATCCACTGGTCACAGTTAACAAGCGAGGTAAGGGAAGTGTGATCTTTTCTGCGTTACCCGATCTGCTGGGTGAAGACGAACGGATGACGCCATTCGCAGCGCACATGCTGGCACATGTTTTTTCCAGCGCGACCCGGGTGCAGGTGAAGGGCGACGTTGAATATCTGGTTAATCGCACGGCGAACAGTTGGATTGTTACGTTGCTGAATAACAATGGTGTATACAAGCAACAACAGGGACTGGCGCAAGTCGATCGGAATGCTTACGTGACAGCAAATATAAGCGTGCGCGGACAATCGATCCTCAGTGCAGTTGATTGGATTACTGACAAGGCGGTTGAGGTGCAGCGTGAATCAAATCAGTTGAGTGTGCGCATCCCGCCCGGAGGTGTGGCGATAATTGAGCTAAGAGCAAAGGGCTAAGAGCCCTTCGTTCTTAGCCCTTCGCCCTTTGCGCGTTAGCCGTTACCCTTACCCTTGCCTTTGCCTTTTCCGCCGCCACCACCTGGAGAAGCAGCGGGCGGACCGCCACCATTCTTATGACCGCCGCCACCCTGCTTCTCGACTTTGTTGGCTCCGTGCCCACCACCGTGTCCGCCACCTTGTTCCATAACCGGAGCCGCAGCCGGTGCAGCTTGTCTCATTGCTCCGTGCCCGTGGCCGTTTCCACCGCCTTGTTGCATCACCGGCGCTGCAGCTGGTGCGGCCTGTCTCATTGGTGGACCAGACATCTGCCGCTGTTCGTGCTTGTTCGATCGACCATTTGAAGGATCGATTGCACGCGTCTGTGGCTGCGCCATTTGGACCTGTTGTTGACGCTCAACGCCTCGACCACGGCCACGATCAATCACAGGCGCCGGAGCACTAGCATTTTGCGAGCGACGCTCCCATCCTCGGCCTCGACCTTGTTCACCCACGGGAGCAGCGACTCGCGTACCTTCAGCTCGCCGAAACTGCCGCTCTTCAGATCGCTGCTCCGGTTCCATCTGTTTCAGCTCATGCTTTGACGGCTGCCCATTTTGATTAAATCGATCTTCGTTACCTCCGAAGTTTCCGCGATCGCCCTCACCGACTCGCGCAGATTGTTTATCAGGTCGCTCATTGACCTTGAATTGCTTGTTCTTTACGCGATCCGGAACTGTCGCAACACCGAAGCGCCGCGCAAAATCCCTTCTGAATGGAAGGTCCTGCGGCGCACTGCTCGCGATCACCTGCCTGTCGTAAAGTTTCTTAGCGATTCCTGGAGGCAGATCTTTCTTGCCACGATAGCCCCACGCTGAATGAATAACTGCATTACGCAGCGGAGTCATCAATAGCGGATCCAACACTGCGCGCCTGCCATCGAAGTCCCTGCGATCCCATCTGCGAATTCGGTGATCGTCGTAGCCTAGTATGAAATCATCTGTCGGCAGAACTGCGACTGCTCCGGGCACGGCCATGTTGGCTAAATGCTGCTGATATAGATCCTGCCGTGATAAGTAATTCGGGTTCCAACCCTGATCGTAATAACGAGACACATAAGGATCGTTGGGTGCCAGCGGTACCCAACCGATCTGGTTCTGATCGGGAATAAAGCCGACGAGCGCAGGCGAATACGTTGGCGTCGTGTTCACACCGTCGGGCACCCAATACCAACGATCGCCGGCGAAGGCCCAGCGTCCATAGTGATACGGAGCATAGCCCCAGGGCTCACTCGAAACCCAAGTTGGACCATAGGGGTAATCGTTGATCCAATAACCTTGTTGATAGGGAGACCAGCCATTGTCTACACGCGGTGTCCACGCATAGCCGTAGCCATTCACGTTTTGCCAGTTGCCGTAGTAGTCGAGATCGTTCAGACCCGGAATGTACGAACTAGCGTACTGATAGCTAATGTTTCGTCGATATGGATCGAAGTAGTAAGGGTTTTGGAGATACGTGTTGTAGTCTGCATACCGACCGTCGTAATACTGCGGATACTGGTAGCGATAATAATCATCAACCAGATAACCAGCGCGTCCACCATCGAGGCGGGAAAGGAGAACGTTAGCGGCTGTCTGGCCGACTAACGTAAGCATCTCACCTTTGCTGATTTGACCCGTTCCTCCCAAACCGACTACTTGCGCCAGACCACTCAGCACGGACACCAGAACGTTTCCATCATTGCCGATTCCGACGTCGTAAAGTCCAGGTTGGTTAAGATCGACTGCGCCATAAGGAGTAGCGACTTCAAAAACCTGACCCGGCTCGAGGTATCCAACGTCAAACATCGCCGAGCCATCGCGCAATGCCAGCTGCGTACGCCGTCGATCGAGTGATAGCACGTCAAGTGATGTATTTGGCTGAAGCCGTGCGTAATTCCTCCCAGTGAATGCGAGACTTGCCTGCGAGTTGTCGTTTGTGTAAATCCGGTCACCAACCGAAAACGGCGTGTTGGCGGTAGCGTCGCTCCACTGTAAATCTGAACCGTTATTCGTTAGATCATTGGCGAGAGCAACGTTGCCATCGACCTTCTGAATTCGACCGGCGGTCAATACTGACTCGGCTGATGCGGTTTCGTTGCGCTTCATCCACAACCCGACACCAACGCCAGCCACTACTGCACAAAGAACCGCAACAATCGTCAGGTGCGGCCAAACCTTTATCTCTTTCATCACTCTTCCCCTTTGCTCGGTAATCGACCTCGCGAATGTTCAGTCCGACGCGAAACTCGAGACACCTGTTTGTTTGGGTAAAAGAAGAGCAATGACCATGCCCTTATGCTTGATGAGGTGAGATTTGCGAACAGAATTTAGTGATTGGGAACGATTCTTCGTAATTCTCGAGAATGATCATCGAATCGCTAGATGATTGCAGCACTTAGACAACAACACGAGTGTGCAGCGAAAGCAGTTGTGGCCGATCTCGGCCATAGGTCACACGATTTCCTACATGGATGCAAGCAAAACAATTGACATCACTTCTGTTCGAGCATAACGTACCGCTGCACTCAGTCTGCGTTACAACTTTAACCAACTTGATGCTCTGTTCTTAGTTACCCCGCACCGGGAAGGTCGTAGTCTTCACGGTCTAAGCAGAGTTCCCAACCAACTCTCTTTGAGCTAAGGAGAATCGATCATGAGGAAACTTATCCTTACGTCCCTGACATGTACTGCCTTGCTAGTAGTACTGGTAATTGCAACTCACGTGTATGCGAATCGTGAGTCGTCGAAGAACATTCAATCGGGAACGCCTGACCTCATCGTAAGAAGTGACGTTCTCAGGGATCACTGGGTAGTGCGGATAGAAGATCTACCCGCAGATTTTTGCAGCGTCATCGAAGGCGAGATAACCCCAGGCACCCACAAATTAGTCCGGTTCACGGTAACTACTCCCAATATTGGAACGGGAGATATCTTCGTCGGCGATCCCAACGCTCACTTTGCAGCGAACGATGGGTTATTCGAGTTCGCTACTTGTCACAACCATTTCCACTTCAGACATTACGCGCTTTATGAGTTGATTGATCCGAATACAGGGTTTGTTTGGCGTGCGGCCAAGCGAGGCTTCTGCATGCTCGACACGGATCCGAATCCGCAATGGCTAGGCGGCCCGACATCAGGTCCACGCAAGTATGAGAACTGTGGAGCGATTGGTATCACCGGAAATCAAGGAATAAGCGCGGGATGGTCCGATACATACAACCTGCATCTCGGTGGACAATATTTCGTGCTTGATGGTGGAGATAATCAGCCGGTAGTACCTCCAGGTCAGTACATTCTTCGCATCACGGTTAATCCACCGTTCGTCGCAAAAGGCAAAGAGCCGTGCCCATTCACCGATCCGAGCGGTTTCTGTCATCAGCTTCCTGAGTCGGATTACTCGAACAATGTGGGCCAAGTGACGATCGATATTCCCGATCGGCCCGGCAGAACAGGAGTTGGTCCTGAGAAGGGTTCACCACATATGAATCCGGAACCGATTGACTAGCGGGAAGCAAGCGTTTCGCAAAGAAGGCCGAGGGATGAACGTCTTCGCCTCATTCCTCGGCCACTTTATTCGCAGTTCGCCTAGACCGTGATTGTAGTTCCGTCAAACTTCGTGAGACTAAATCCACCGAAGACTTCGTTGTAACAGGCGCGTGCTTCCTGAAGTATTCCGATTGCGATCTTTTCACCCAACAGCAGCGATTGACTTCCATCGGAACGCCAGTGGACACCGGCCGTGTTTCTTCCAAGCGCAACGTTCGAAGCGATCTTGTTCAGTTCACCGCCTACTGTTAACGAACCGGCATCGGAGCCCGTGTAAGGTACAAGGCTTAACCCATCATCACTTGGCTGCACCGGATCAAGTCCGATATCCACAAGCAGTGTTGATTCATTAAACCACGATTTCAAGATCGTCACGCACGCGCCAGCGACCGTAGCGTGACCGGCCCCATAAGCAGGATGCGTCGGTGATCCCTCAGGGAACGCCATCGGCAATAATGCATTGCCGGGGCTCATGTATCCGCCTAAGCGAGAAGCGTTAGAAAGCGAGTTCAGGATTTCCGAGTGAACAGGATAACCAGCGCCGTGGTTTAGCGTTCGATCGACACGCGCCGCATGTACTTCAGGTCGAAGTCGACGATGCACAAACCATTTTTGATACCAGACGGCTTTCAACGCCCGCGTTGCCACTTCGCACAGCAACGTCGCGATATGTGGGCCACCAAAAGTACCGAATCCGATTTGAGTCGGATTGCTTGTGTATGGGTTACCGTTATCGAAAGGTGCGCCAGCTCCCGCTAACACAAGGAATGCCTGGAAGTAACCCTGAAACAGCACATCGATATGGACCCACTGGCCCATATCACGACCCATCCGAATGTACCTGGGTACGGGATCAAAAACGTTACCGCTTGCGGGAGGGATGCCACGTTGAATGGAAAGCCAGTCACTAAAGCTGGTCATGTAGTTGATGCCGGGCATCGTGGTGGTTATCTGTTGCTCAACTTTGTTCGCGCCAAAGTTGCACGGTTGATAAAAATACTGAGAGATGTAAGGGCCAGCCTTATCTCCCGGTGTGAGGCCACGAAAGAGCGTGTCGGTAGTGACGATACCGCCCGCCGTTTTCGCGCCTTTGAAATCAGATCCGTATAACGTCAAATCAGCCGCGGCAGCATTAGCAATAGCACTGGTCGCGTAATTCGCGTAGGGGACATCGCGCAGTAATGCCATCCAATAGTTCTCGGAGATCTCGGCCGCTTGTTCCCGGCTCGCGAAAGCGGGAGCTGGTGGTTGAACCAGAGCATGTGCGTCCGGCCCTTCCATATCAAAGGCTAAACCTGCCTGTGGATTTGTGAGTTTTACGGTACCACCGAGGGGGATGGCATCGAAGTCTGCCGGGTTTCCGCTATTGATAGCTTGAAGAAAAGCGTTATAGGCGTTCAGGTCAACTGTGCCATCGTTGTTGTGCGGAAGTCCTTTGGAAAAACTACCGATCTTATTCGGATAGAGACTCTCGTCGTTGTTAGATGGATGTTGCAGGTTAGAGGGTGTTGATTGAAGGCCAGTCTGTGCAGCGTCACGTCGAACCTTGGCGCAAGAGTTTGCTCTTTGATTTGAAGTTGGTGCGGCTTGCACTGAGGAACGAACTGTTTTCAGCAACGGCTCAGCGCCAACAATGCCGGCGGCCACCGTTGCGGCACCGGCAACGCCGACGTGGCTCAGGAAAGTGCGTCGGTTTGGATTCAAACGATCTTTATTCATTAAAACCTCCGGGGTTCTAAGGACCTGTTTGTTCAAATTGGATCTATGGGAATGCGATTCGAGCCTTGTACTCGAATAGTTAATTCAAAATCGCAACTGGATCTACCTGAAAGATTGATCAGGACGGTGAGTCGGCGCTGCCGCACGATAGGTTACAAAACATCCGTCAGAGGATGCCTTGTTTTCCGAATCACGTTAGCGGGGTATTCATACCATAAGCTGGTGAGAAGCGTCGAGCCGAAATAACCATGTTGCGGTCGCTTGAGTCTCCCGCTTGAATGTAGCGGCGCGGCTCCGTTGGGGAGAGGGTCTACAAAGGGCTGCCCACTGATGGTTTTACTTCAAAGTAAACGGCCTGCGCTTTATAGCTTTCACACAACTAGTGTCGAGGTTCTTTGTAGTTCCGTCGTCTACGAACTGCCTCATCAGACGGTCAATGCACTCAATACCATCGACTCCACCAAGACCGTGACCGGCATGCGGCACCACAATCTGCAAACTGTTTGGTAAGAACTTGGCGGCCGTCTCCGCGTTCGTCGGAGGAGTAACGGGATCCCATTGGCCCGTCAGCATTAACACTGGAGCCGTGCTTCGCGGAGTGTAATCAGGATCGACTTTAGCGCGCGGCCAAAGTTCACATGCTGCAAGTTGATCTCGAACGCGATAATTACCAAGGAGAGTATTCGCGGCTAGTTTCTCGGCCTCAGCGGGGTTGAACCACGGCAAATCTTCAGCGCACGTCACCGAGAGGTACATGCCGTTGCTTCCACTCGAGACGAGCCCGATGCGATAACGAAATGCGGTCTGCGCCAGAGGTGTGAAATTTCCGGTCGCCGCTTGATGAATGATTAGGGGTATCCGCGTGGCCGAGCCTGCGCCGTACAACATATAGCGAATAGCTTCCGCAGCAACATTGCGCGATAGCTTCATCTTCGTGATACGCGGAGGAGGAACTGATCCCGGGCTTGTTGGAACGGCCGCGTTCATTTCCACTTCAACTGGTCCCTGCAGTAATCGATCGAGCATTGTCTTGAGGTCCGCACGTAGATTTGGAAAAGCGGCATTGCACGCTGCTTCGGCGATGCAATCGTCAATCACTCCTTGTAGTGCGCGGTCGGCGCGACGTGCAAA
This sequence comes from Acidobacteriota bacterium, assembly GCA_046765655.1. Taxonomy (GTDB): domain Bacteria; phylum Acidobacteriota; class Blastocatellia; order Pyrinomonadales; family Pyrinomonadaceae; genus PSRF01. The sequence goes on along the minus strand of JBKPMX010000126.1, from coordinate 17,708 downwards.
ATCGAAAGGGATGTAATCGCCCGATGGGACCACTCCCTGTAAGGTGATTGTGCGCACCGACTTTGGATGACGCTTCAAATAAACTTGCGACGCACGTGTACCGTACGAACCACCGAAGATATTGATCTGATCGTATCCAAGCGCCGCTCTGACCTCATCGAGATCGTCCATTGCGATCGGCGTGGTGTATAGCGTTAGGTCAGCCTTTGTCTCCAACTCCTGGCGGCATTTCTTCACGTCGTTGAGTGGAAAGAAATTGCCGAAAACAGTTTGCGGATCGTTCTGATCGTAGAAAGTGCAATAGAGGTTGTGCGAACCACCGGTGCCGCGCTGATCGACAAAGACGAGGTCGCGTTGCTCCCGTATTTTGGCCATTAGCGTTACGACTCCTGGCGCGTCTTCTGTCGCTGAACCTCCCGGACCGCCGGGAATGTAGAAAAGCGGATCAGCTTTGCGGTTTGGTCCGGTTGCTGGCGCCACGACGATCTTGAGATTTATTTTGCGGCCGGTTTTCGTTGCGCGATTTTCAAATACCTCAAGCGTCCCGCACTTAACTTTCTCTTTGATGCCAGTAACATCACATGGCTGGAGTTCGATGGTTGGTGTCTTTTGTGTTGTGCTGCACGGTAGAAATGTAAAAAGTGGCAAGGCAAGGAGGATTAGAGTTTTTCTCATCGTCTCTTCCCTATGTGAGTTGGTGTACTTTAGGCGAATGCCGGTAGCGCGACACACTATATAACGAAAAGAAGAATATCCACAGATTACATAGATTACACAGATTGGTTGTTGAGAAAGGATGTTGAGTCTTTAGCCAGTTTAGCTATAGTCTAACTGCTCAACGTCACTCTTCAACAGATAATCTGTGTCATCTGTGGATATGCTTTCAGCCCATTCTTCAAACAACAGGACCCCCAATGAAAACTCTTCTAATCGTCTTGCTCGGCTTATCAATAATTCCCGCTCAACAATTGAAAAAAGAGAAGCAGACTCTATTTGACTTCCGAACATCAGACGTCCGTTCGTCACCGAAGATCACAAAAGCAACCGAGCGTTCCGTGCTGTCGAAAGTGTTCCGAAAATATCTAACTGATGCGAATCGTTGTAAGCAGGGCTTCGATGGAAACGGCGCGAGCGATCCACTCGCTGCCGCTCGTAGTGCCGGACAAATTGTTCCTGCGATTTCTGATATGGCCACCGGGAGCTTTACCGCAGCGGGTCAAAATGAGATCGCCTATGTGATCTCCGTTAATGAATGCAGTGCGTCACATGCTGACAACTTCGGTACGAAGCGAATTGCGATCTTCTCAGGTCCTCAATTGATCGCGGAGTTCGACAACGATTTTGCCGTGGGAATCGTGCTGAAGACGGATCTAAACAGTGACGGCATAAACGAGTTATTCATGGTCACGGGCGACATGAGTATGGGGACTCTAACTGAAATGGCCACGCTCGTGAGTTTTCAAAACGGACGGAGGAATCTGATCAAAGATTTCGGCACTGTCGTCGAGGATTCGTGCGCGTCTGGGTTTCCTGGCAGCGCGTCAAAGGCTTCAGTGATTTCGCTCTCCGATGTTAGTCCCGGCCAGATGCCGAAGCTGATTCAGGATAACTATCAGGCGAGCTGCAGCGGCAAATCAAAACGCTGGCGTTTTCTTTCAACCGGCAAGATGCCGGAATAAGTGAGCACCGTTCTCGTGGGTAGCTCAGTGGCAAACAGTCAGTACCGGAACGCGGTAGCGTCGGGTCTGTTTCGTTTATGTCCGCGTTTCGGTACTGACTGTTTGCCACTGCGTTAACCACATAGCACGGACGCAAGGGCCGTACAACGGCGCGTTAAAATAGGGCGGCCGGAGCCGCCCTTATGAGTCAAGAAGAGTGAGAAACCTAACCTCCGTGCGCAGCGGCCATTCGCTTGTCCATCTCCTCTGGCGTGACATCCTCCTTGTGAGTGGCGATGGTCCATACGTGTCCGTAAGGATCTTTCAGAGTCCCCGACCGATCGCCATAGAACTGATCCTGCAAAGGTTTCATCTCAGTTGCGCCTGACGCAATCGCTTCCTTGTAAGTGGTGTCAACGTCTTCGACGTAGATCATCAGGCTAACCGGCGTGCCACCCAGAGCCTGCGGTCCAACGTATCCCATTTGTGGATTCTCATCAGCCAGCATTATCGGGCAATCGCCAATTTTGATCTCTGCGTGTCCGATCTTGTCACCATGAGGCATGCGGAACAGCTCAGTTGCGCCGAATGCCTTCTTATAAAAGTCGATCGCACCTGCCGCGTCGTTCATTACTAAGTAAGGCGTCACGGAGTGGTATCCGTCGGGAATTGGTTTTACTGCCATTTCATTCTCCTTTCGCTTGTTTGGTTGGGCGCAAGGTTATCACAGCGCGCGTGACGGTTCATGGCATAACGGGCCTATCTGCTTGAAGAGAATCAGTTCGACGTTTCTTTTTCAGTACTCCTCAATTAGAATCACCTCACCGCGTTGCTCGTTTCGTTATCTTTTCAACTTTCTTAAGGAACTCACATGCGAAAAATAATTCTTGTAGTCGCAGTTTGTCTGTCTGGCTCTAGCGTGTTTGCACAGAACTGGGATCAGTTCCGAGGTCCTAATGGTGAGGGTGTGTCAGCTGCAACTGGATTACCGTCAGAATTTGGTCCACAGAAAAATGTAGCTTGGAAAACTGAACTTCCTCCCGGACACTCTTCGCCCGTATTGACTCGTGATCGAATCTTCGTTACCGCACATAGCAAAGAGCAGAACCACAAGTTGTTTGTGATTGCTCTTGATCGGAAAAGCGGAAAGATCCTGTGGCAGCGTGAAGTGCCGAAATCGCGAGATGGCCGTTTGCAAAACGTGAATGGACCAGCGTCGCCGAGTCCAGTGACTGATGGCACGAATGTTTATGCGTTCTTTCAGGAGTTTGGTTTGGTCTCGTTTGATGCCGCCGGCAAACAGCGTTGGACTGTACCGCTTGGTCCATTCAATATGTTCTACGGGTTTGGCGCTTCACCAATTCTCGTAGACGACAAGATTATCCTGCCTGTCGATCAGGATGACCCGAGTTCCTATCTCATCGCAATCAATAAGAATACAGGCAAGGTGGTTTGGAAAGTCGATCGGCCGGTGGTGATTTCCGGTTATTCGACTCCAATCGTCTATCAGCCAAAGCAAGGTCCAAAGCAAGTCGTAATTCCCGAATCGTTTCAGTTGTCGGCGTACTCGGTTGCGGATGGTAAGCGAGTGTGGTGGGTGCGCGGTCTCGCGTGCGAGATGAAATCGATTGCGAGTCATGATTCGGAGTATCTGTACATCAACGGCTGGGGATTTCCCCAGAACCAACCGGGGCAACAGGTAGCGACGATCTCCTGGGACGAAGCGCTGCCGAAGTATGACAAAGACAATGATAAACAGATCGCAAAGTCCGAACTTCCGACTGGCCAGGGTCGTCCACCCATGGAGCGAATGTTAACTGGGGCGTTCGAAGCGTTCGATACCAATCGCGATGAGAAGTTGAATGCCAAAGATTGGGAAGTTTTTCGCGCGATGATGGCGTCGGAAAATGGCCTACTTGCGATCAAGATGGGTGGTGAAGGTGATCAGACCGCATCGGCAATTCGTTGGCGTTATCAGAAGCCAGTTCCGCAGGTCCCATCAACGCTGCTCTACAAGGGCGTACTGTACATGATCAATGACAGTGGGATTCTGATTTCATTTGATCCCGCAACCGGAAACATCATCAAGCAGGGGCGACTTCATGGTGCGATCGATAAGTACTTTGCCTCACCGGTTGCTGCTGATGACAAAGTTTATTTGATTGGACAGGGTGGACAGGTGTCAGTGTTGAAGGCAATGGGCGAATGGGAAGTGCTCGGCGTGAATGAACTTGATGACGAAGTGTATTCCACGCCGGCGATTGCTGATGGACATATTTACATCAGGACGCGCAGTGCGTTGTATGCCTTTGGGAAATAGTAGAAACCACCGACGTCCTGTCGGGTGGTACATCAGTTTTGACCTAAAGAAGCTCTATGAAGAAGACGGCGCGCACGCGCGCCGAAGCTGTAGGGGGTTGGCTGTAGGCTGAAATTAAAGAGACCACCGACGTTAAGTCGCTGGTCTTGCACCTAATTCCAATCGCTGAGGAGCTCAAATGAAAAAGTCCCACCTAATCGGAACGCTGGTACTCCTTCTGATAACCACAACCGTTGATACACGGGTTAATGCACAAGGGACCGCTGCCTGCTCGGCGCGCCCCGCGCGCCGCAGAAAACGAGTGGGGCCCGTTCTTAGGCTGAAACTGAAATACCACCGACATGAAGTCGGTGGTTTTTAACTTATGAAGCTTCCAGTCAATCCACCGATCCTGCCGATGCTGGCGAAACGTGTCAGCGAATTGCCCAACTCCGGAGAATGGATCTTCGAGCCGAAGTGGGACGGCTTTCGTGCACTTGTCTTTCGCGATCACGACGAGGTCTTTATCCAGAGCCGTGATGAGAAGCCGCTGAACCGATATTTTCCAGAACTGGTTGAGCCTCTCAAAAAGCAATTGCCGAAGCAATGCGTGCTTGATGGCGAAGTTGTACTGGCGCAAGATGGTGGTCTCGACTTCGACGCGCTTCAACTACGTCTTCATCCGGCTGCGTCGCGTGTGAAAATGCTGTCGGAGCAAATGCCTGCATCCATCGTGTTCTTCGATCTTCTTGCAGAAGGAAAGCGAGATCTTCGCAATACCCCCTTCAAACAACGCCGGCGGAAGCTTGAATCCTTGTTGTCATCGGCAAAGCCACCAATTCATTTAACGCCGGCTACGAGCGACATGGATATCGCGCGCGACTGGTTCCGACGCTTTGAAGGCGCCGGCCTTGATGGTGTGGTAGCGAAGCCTGTGGACGGGACTTACGAATCAAACAAGCGTGTGATGTTCAAGGTCAAACACGAGCGCGAGTGTGATTGTGTGGTCGCTGGTTTTCGTTGGCATAAGAAAGGCGACAGGACGGCGGTAGGTTCGTTGTTATTGGGGTTATACGACAAAGGCGAACTGCATCACGTTGGTGTATGCGCGAGTTTCACTGATAAGAAGCGCGAGGAGTTGGTTGAATTTCTAAAGCCATACAGAAAAGACGCGTTGAAGAATCATCCATGGAGGGAATGGGCCACGGCAGATCTACGCGTTCCCGGTGCGCAGAGTCGATGGAGTCAGGGAAAGGACATGTCGTGGGAGCCATTGCGACCAATGTTGGTGGTTGAAGTCGCGTACGATCACATGCAAGGTAGCCGGTTCAGGCACACCGCTCAGTTTCGCAGATGGCGAAGCGACAAGAAGCCTACCGATTGTACGTTCGATCAATTAGAAGTAGTCCCGCCGCAGGAACTGATGGAGATATTTGGATAATTATGTGGCTGTTTACCACATGATTGAGCCAACTTTACCGCGAGAAGCTCCACTGATAAGTGATTCCCAGCGATCCCCCAAACTCGTCTTTCCCTGTTCCCGATATCTGTTTTCCGTCTGAAGAGATCGTTCCCGTATCTTCCCCCAGGTTCCAACCTTCTCCGCTAATGACCTTCGTTTGCTTCATCCTTAAGTTGGTACCTTGAATTGTGCCTGCGAAGGCTACGCGGATTGCACCCTGTTCAAGCACGCCGTCAAAAGTTTCTCCGCTGTGATTCTTGATGACGAGTGTCGCTGCATTGCCGAGCGGCCCGTAAGTTCCTTTCCAGGTCCCACGAAGGTTAGTTGCCGCTAACACTGTCGTGGTACTTGTCTCAGTTGGACCAGCTTGTGATTTGGTTGCTGCCGGCGAGTTGTTATCCGGTGGTGGAGTGCTCGGCTGTCTTAACATGTCAATCCCGAATTTGATTGCTATTCCGGCCGCAACTAAAACCACCGCCAGAACACCTATGCCAACAGCAGCAAAGATCCATTTCGCCGTGTTGGATTCCGGCCGTTTATGCGTTTGCGGGAGAGCTGCAGCGACAGCAACGTCTTGACTCGGTACTGTCTTCATATTCGTTGAAGCCAATGCGGTCTCCAGTTCCTTAGCGAGAACGAGCGCATCCGCAGGTCGATCGTCTCGGGCTTTCGCAAGCGCGCGAAAACAAATGCTCGACAACGCCGCAGGGATGCCGAGTGAGTAATCGAGAGTCGCCGGCGCCTCGTGCAAATGTTTTGTGATCAGGCCGGTGAGATTGTTTGCCTGAAACGGCGGACGACCCGAAAGCATTTCGTAGAGCATCGCGCCAAGACTGTAGACGTCAGTGCGCGCATCGAGTTCGTCGCCGCGACACTGTTCCGGCGACATGTAGTAGAGCGTTCCCATCAATGTTCCGCTTTGTGTAAGCGGCGAAACTTCGTCGCGTACCTTTGCAAGACCAAAGTCGACCACCTTTACAGTTTCGTCTTCACCCTCATGAGTCGGAGGTGAAACGATCACATTGTCGGGTTTGAGATCTCGATGCAACAGGCCCTGACGATGCGCAACGCCGACGCCTGCGCAGATGTCTAGCATTAATTTCACCGCTCGTTCAGGAGGTAAACGACGTTCGCGCTCGAGCAGGTGTCGCAGTGATTCGCCTTTCACGAGCTCCATCACAATGTAGGCTTCCTCTCGGTCGCCAACGCTACTTTCGTCGTTGAAGTCGTGAATGCTTACAACGTTCGGATGACGAATCAGTGCCGCAGCGCGAGCTTCACGACGAAAACGCTCGATTGCTTGTTTCTCGCGCGTGATGTCGTGACTCAGAAGTTTCACTGCCACTTCATCGCCGATGTGCAGACGGCGCGCGCGATAGACAGCGCCCATACCTCCCTCGCCAAGTCGCTCAAGCAATTCGTATTTGGAATCAAGGACTAACCCGATGCGTGGATCTGGTTCAGCTTCGACATCGCGACTTCGTAGATGCGCGTTTGTTTCTGGTGAGTTTTGGATTGTGGTGCGGAGAACGATTTCTCCCGTTGCCATTCCGCAATTACTGCAGAACTGCGCTTCAACGGGAAGGGAGTGGTTACAGCTCGAACAGATCATTGTCGTTTTCTGTGCGTCGAACCAACGCGAATCATTTGAGAATTATCATTGAGATTTGAGAATGGAGATTTAGTTCTGCCGACAGAAAGGGTGAATGAATCCGCACGAGACCACAAATCTTAATTCTCAAATCTCAAATTCCAATTTTCAAATGATTCGCTTTCTTCTTAGCTCGCTGATGAGCTTTTGTTCTTCGCGCGCCATTCTCTCCATTCCCGAGTCGGATCATCATCGGGATCAGGCTTAGCTTGTTTTGGTCGCGCGGCTTCCGGCACGTTCCGCAGATTAACTCTAATGCGCGTCCACGTTGATGATCTGCCGCGCATCGAATCGACCAGGATATCTTCGGGTGCGAGAAGCTTAGCCACCTTCTTGTGTTTCTTCTTCCATCTTTCTAACCCGGCAAGCGCAGCCTTCTTGTCAGATGAGTTAGCAATTACCAGGAGTGGCATGCGTGTGCGCTTCGTCGGGCTTGTCTTCGTGCTGGAACGCGCGCGCGACGGAGCTACGCGCGATGCCTCTCCTTCCATCTTTCTAAAGTGCGGCGGCCACGGAGCATCCGCGAGTCCTTCCGCTTCATCTCGACTTGCCAGCTCAAGCAAAGGCTCCAGCGAATCAGGCGCGCGGTCCATGCTTTCATGGGGGTCGCCGATTTTCGCAAAGCGCCTGGGGACCGTGACAACTGTGAAATCAGCCGGATCGCAATCAGCGACTTCCTTCCAGTGCAAAGGTGCAGACACTCTTGCATCCGGAAGCGGCCGCACGGAATATGCAGAACACGTTGTGCGGTCCTTCGCGTTCTGGTTGTAATCGAGAAACACTCCGTGCCGCTCTTCCTTCCACCACTTCGATGTTGCTAACTTCGGAACACGCCGTTCGATTGCGCGTGACAACGCGAGAGCTGCGCGTCGCACTTCAACAAAAGTCCAGCGCTGCTGAATCCGTACATTTACGTGCATCCCACGCGAGCCACTCGTTTTGGGCCAGCCGTGCATGCCAAGCTCTTCGAGCAACGCCTCCACTTCTAATGCGACTCGTCGCACGTCGTCCCATTCAACTCCAGGAACAGGATCAAGATCGACGCGGAGTTCGTCTGGGTGTTGTAAATCGTTCGCTCGGACCGGATGCGGATGAAGCTCGATGCAGCCGAGGTTCACTATCCACGCAAGACCAGCGGCATTATCAACGACGATCTCTTCTGCTTTGCGACCAGAAGGGAAGGAGAGTGTGACTGTTCGAAGAAAGTCGGGAACATTTGTTGGGGCGCGTTTCTGATAGAACGCCTGACCATCGGCTCCGTCGACAAATCGTTTGAGGACGATCGGACGATCGCGTATTCCGTTGAGCGCGCCATCACCAACAGAAAGGTAATAGCGAACGAGGTCCAGTTTCGATAGTTTTATTTCTGCTGAAAAGTATGGCTTGTCGGGGTGAGTTATCTTAACCTCGTGCCCGTCGATGTTGAGTAGTTCGGCTGAATCGTCTTTCGCCACGGCGAAAGGCTAGCACGGTCGACGAGAACTGCAGAAGAGTGGTGGTGTAGTCATGGAGAATTTGTTTGCCGGGATATTCGGTGTGGTCCTAGGTCTCGTCGGACTTTGGACTGGGATCAGAGGTATAAAAAATCGTGGGCTGGCCGATCGGTGGCATACGACGAAGGGGAATGTGATTGAGAGAGGCGTCTATCAACCACAGCAACCGATGTTGAGCGCGCCGGCATTCAGATATTCACCATTAATTCGGTATCGCTATGAAGTCGGCGGGAAAGAATTCGAAAGTAACTGGATTCTTCCGCGCCACATTCAATTGCCTCGTCACAACACAATGAAGTGGGCACAAAAACAAGCAGACTCATTTCCTGATGAGCTCGTGGTGCATTACAACCCCAACTCGCCGGCAGAGTCATATCTCGTGAACGCGTCGAGGGCCGGGCTATACGTTGTTCTCATGTTCTCGGCGATTGCTCTGATGCTGGGGTGTTTGTTTCTCGTGAAGTTCAGCGTCGGTTGAAGGCAGTCGGACAGGATTACAGAATTTCAAGATTGCCAGATCGCGGAAACTCGGATGTGTTGAAATCCTGCAATTCTGCAATCCTCTCTGGTCCCTTTGGTGGGTCTTAAGAATCTATGGATTACGGGCTCTTCGGCATGAGGTGATCCATGTTGTCGGCACTGCCGACCATCACGCGCTTTGGAACCTCTAGCGCCTTTTCTTTTGCCGGACCCGGAGGATTGGTGTTGCGGAGCGTTAGTGAACCATTCTGGAAATCTATTCTCTTTTCAAGCGTTTTGAGGAGGCCCGATTTATTGTCTTGCGTGATCGGTTTGTCCGAGCCAAACAGCGGTGTGTAGCGACTGTCGTAAAGCACCCATAAATTCCAGGTGCCGCCATTGGCAAGGATCTCGGCGCCTGATACCCACTCGTATCGTTCGCCGTTCATGACAAACTCGATCTTGTTTCCTTCAAGAACGCCGACCTTTTGAAATGAATATCCTTCGCGCGGAACAAGGGAAAAGATAAACCGCCCGCGCTCGGGAACGTAGAACCACAACAGCGATCCGCTGTAACCGATAGTCGATTTACTTTTACCTACAAGTTTTCCGTCAATCAGCAGTTGGTAGCTCTTGATCGATAGTGATACCGCGTCTAACGAGAAATCGCGCGGCTGGTTTTCGGGAGTTGTCTCGCGCAGCGTGGATCGATCAAAGGTGACCTTAACTACATCAACGATCTTCATTCCCAATTGTTGGTTTACGAGTAATTCGAGGGAAACCGCATCGCCATCATCGAGCGTTTGTGGCGCTATTGACTTGGGAAAAGTAGCGAAACTCTCGGCGACTTGCGAAGGGGCGGTTTCTTTCAGAAATGTCCGGCGAAAGGCTTCATCGGCAGGCATCACAGCCAGCCGAAACTTTCGTGTGATCGGATCTGAATTTACCCACAAGTCGTAACCAAAGATAACCCTCTGATCTGCGTCGGTGAGGACACGATGAATAACCCGGTTGTCGCCGGCCAGTGCTTGAGAATAGATCAACGCCGCGAGTGATTGAGTGGCGATCACCTGTTTGCTATCGGACGCCGAGGTCTCGCTCCTAAACGCAACAAACCCGCCATCTGAAAGTGGCAACACCACCTGCCGCTTCGCGGAACTCTGCGCAACGACTGTCGCTGCAAGACAGTGGAGGCCGATCAGCAACGTCAAAAACTTACTTTTCATTGCCAGTGCCTCCCTTGATAACTGTTAGCTTGATTTCCTCTAGCGGCTTGAAGCCAATCAGAGTTGCCGGAACCACATCGCTCTTTTGGGAGCGCGCGAGCGTCGACTGATCGTTGACCTTGCTGCCCGTTCTTAAAACCACCGTTCGATATCGATCTCGATAGACAGTTCGCGTAACAACTCGCTCTTGAATGACGGGCACTTCGACAGGCATGCGAACGACCGTTGGTTCCTGCTGTTGTTTTGTTGTTGACGCGCGCGACGTATAGAACAATGCACCCGCAAATAAAAGGAGGAGCGCGAGGCCAACAGGGACAGGTACGGGCACTGACGTCTTGAAGAGACGCGCCCACCACCATGGTTCGCTCGGAGTTACAGCTGGAGCACGACTCGCCAGAAGTTTACGTCTGAGACTCGCGTGGTAGTCGGACCAGTATTCGTCGGGAGGAGCTACAGATTCGATGGTCCTGGTCGTTAGATAGAGAGTATTCTTCAATGCGTCAAACTCCTCACGGCATTCGCTGCAACAACGCAACTCGATTAATAACTCGTGAGTTGGTGTCGCTGCTCCTTCCGTCAGAAGTTCAGTCATTAGATCTCTCGTTGTCTTACAGTTGTGCATGGCACTCCTTTAATGCTCGGTTGCTAATTCTGCCAAAGTTTCCTCGCGTGGCGATTCGACGACTTCCAGGCGCGACCTCAGTTTTACTATTGCACGCCAAACTGATTTCTTCGCGGTACCAACAGAGCAGGTCATCGCGTTCGCTATCTCTTCGTACGACATGCCTTCGTAGTGTCGCAGTAAAAATATGAGCCGTTGCGACGGGGTTAGTTCAGCTAAAGCGTTCATGACATTCTCGAAGAGCACCTTGTTGAAGATAGCTTTCTCCGAGGCAAGGTCCGAAGGAATGCTCGTTGTGTTTGCGTCTATGGCGAGAAACTGAGCAATCGTTGTTTGTCCCTGCCTCAAAAACGAACGTGAGCGTTGGTGATTGAGAAATGTGTTGATAGTGATTCTTCGAAGCCAGGTGTAGAAGGACGCATCACACCGGAAACCGGTTAGCGATTGATACGCTTTCAACCAAACTTCTTGGGACAGATCTTCGGCATCCTGGGGATTGCGGCAATAGTGAAACGCAAGTAGATAGATCCTTCGCGCGTAGCGTTCGGCAAGCTGGCAAAACGCGTCGGTATCGTCCGCTTGGGCGAGCCGGATTAGATCTGCTTCACTAGTCAATTCAGTTTCACGGTCCGTCAAGACTGGATGCCTCTGTGAGTTGGTCATTGAACTTTAAGCCGATGAGTCGAAGTTTCAAAGACTTAGACACGAATTTCCCGATTTGGTTGGCCTTTTTGTCCAATTCACTTCATTTGTCGCTCACATCTCTACCAAGTGTCTCGACTCCACGCCGCTAAAGCGGGTGGTGTCTTAGACCTTAATCAGAGCCTTCTTTTAGCTTGTCGTTGGCTTCGATGGTGGCGACCGGCGATGGATATTCAGCCCTCCGGGACGTCAACGGCAAGCAAAAAAGCATCTCGAACATTGGTTGAGTTACTTCTTGCGCCGCGGCTTCTCGCCATACCAATACCATGTCGGTTCCGGCTCACTGCCATAACGTCGTAATAAATCGTCGATCCGTTTGTTCACCGGAACGTGACGAGGTGGAATGTTCGCACCGGCGGCAATCAGTGTCTCGATGATCTCTGCATAAACTTTTGCGTCACCACCGTGAGCAGCAGACCACAGTGTTTGCCCGAGCACTGTGCCGCCATACATGTTTCGTAGTTCCAGTTGTGGGTTGAATTTCAGCAACAATTTCATTGTGCTGAGTTGCCCCCCAATCGCCGCGCAATGTAATGGCGTTTGTCCGCCATCCCCACCTTTATCGAGATCGACGCCTTTGTCTAAAAGAAATTCAACTACATTTGTTTGGCCCCACGTACATGCATAAAGGAATGCACGTTGCACTTGCTTCTGAGACGTCTTTGCTTTTCGAGTACCGTCTTCGTTGAAATAGCTTTTGACTACATCGAGGCGACCGACGCCAGCCGCGGACAATAGATTCAATCGTGCGCCACGATCCGCTAGATAAGCCGCGGCTGCAGGACGTCCATTGTCGAGTGCTGCCATAACGCTGTTCTCTTGATTGCCGCCGGCAGTCTGATGATCAATCTGAGCTCCATGATCTAGCAGGACCTGCATTAGCGGATTTTGCACACGCGCCTGATACGGATGGATGCTGGTAGCGACGAGGCCTAGCGTCGTTGCGCCCCCGCCGTAGACATCTGCATCGGCGTCCACTTCTGCGCCGACCTTCAACAACACTTCGGTAACAGCGACGATGTTCTTCGGTGTCTTCTGTCGATAACCTTCGACGCCATTTGCCGAGACGTAATGAAGTAGCGTGGCTCGATGCTCGCGCGTTGAACGTGCGCGAATCAAGTGCGGATCATCTCGTAACAGTCGTTGGAGTGTTTTAATGTCGCCTTTGACAATAGCATCAGCGGCTGCCTCAAACCGTGTGATCGTCGAAGCTTTCTGCGCCAACGCGCTTAGGTGTTTCGAGAACTGGACCCAGCCTTCAAAACCGTGTGAGCGCGCGATAATAAACTGTGCGTCAGCGAGCCGACACCGCCCATCGTGCTCGGTTAGCTGTCGCTGGACGAACCCTGCGACTTTCTCTGTCCACGCTGCGGTGACGATCGGGAGAGGTCTTACAAACTTAATGCCGCTCTGTTTTATGAGCGTTGCTACCCAGTTGTGGGCCCAATCGTTGATGGCCGCTTCGTTCTGTGACTTACACTTCTTTACTAGTTCTGTTGCGAGCTTTTTATAACGTTCGAGGCTTGGACGTTGCGGAAGAGGAAATGCGTCTTGAGAATTTGGAAACATGCGGCAAATGTCCGATAGACTTAGCTTCTCGTCAAGGTGCGAAACATTCGACAAGGTGGCAAGACAGTCAGTATCCCGACCTGTCGGGATAGCGGATGGGTGCGAAGCTAAGTTTTTGATATAGCATGTTGCCTCTAATGGAAAAACTGAAATCGCGGGCTGCGGAATGGAACCTTACGATCTCCGAAACGCGTGAGACGGAGACCTCGCTGCTGGGATTTGGTGAACGTCGAGGAACTCGCGTCGTTCTCAAAGTAAGTAAGGTCGATGATGAGTTGAATTCAGGAAGTGTTCTCGAAGCATTTGAAGCAAACGGCACGGTCACGGCCTACAAGAGCGAACCGGGTGCAGTTCTTTTGGAGCGACTGGAACCGGGTACGGAGTTGGTTGAACTTGTTCGAGCCGGCAATGATGAGGAGGCGACAAGAATTCTTGCTGATGTAATTGGTCAGATGGCGAATCACAAGCCACCACCAGGTTGCCCAACCGTGTTTGATTGGGCACGCGGATTCGATCGCTATATCGCTGTAGGCGGCGATGGTCCAATATCACTTGAGTTGGCGCAGCAGGCCAAAGAGATCTATCGGTGGCTCGCGGAGTCACAGAAGCAAACGATGTTGCTGCACGGCGATCTACACCATTACAACGTCTTGTTCGATACGAGACGAGGTTGGGTCGCGATTGATCCGAAGGGTGTGGTGGGCGAACTGGAATATGAGCTCGGCGCAGTAATTAGGAATCCTGTTGAGAATCCAGACCTCTACCTGTCACGCGAGGTAGTTGAGCGACGGCTAAAAGCATTAACGACTGCTCTCCATTTGGATTATGAACGCGCGTTAGGATGGTCCTTTGCTCAAGCGGTGCTCTCGGTGATTTGGGGTTTGGAAGATGGTTTCTTTGTGGCAGATGATCATCCGATGCTTCGACTTGCCCGCGTAATTAAGCCACTGCTCAATTGATAGTTTTGCTTTGTGCAACCTCCGTGTCCTCTGTGTCTCCGTGGTGGTCTAACGCTCAGAATTCAAACACCACCACAAAGACACAGAGGACACAAAGGTTGCACAGAGAAGAAGACTGCGGTAGGCATTCATTTCCCACTAAGCGACTGCGGCATATCCGCAACTGTGTAGGCCATCACCGCCATTGTCGCCACACACAACGCGAGATCTTGTGGATTGATTTTATCGAGTGTGTCTGCCTGAGTGTGGTGGATGTCGAAGTATGGCCCATCAACGTCCAGGCTCGCTCCAACGACTCCGTCGCGGGTTATTGGTCCAATGTCGGCTCCGCCACCATTTGCTGCGATTCGATTCGAACGGATCCCCGCAAGAAGCTTAGCAATCTCTAACATGTTCGCACGCGCCTGCAGTGGAGCGGTGGCGATCAGGCCGAAGCCTTGTGGTTGATAAACTCCAGAGTCAGCTTCAATTGCGAGTACGTGTTTGGAAACTTCCGAAGCGTGCGCTTCGCGATATGCATTACCGCCGCGCAATCCATTCTCCTCGTTCGTATACAACACCGCACGGATTGTTCGGCGTGGTCGTAGACCAAGCTCCTTAAGTAATCGAATTGTCTCCCAGGCGACGATGCAATTTCCTCCATCGTCATGCGCGCCCTGGCCCACGTCCCACGAGTCATAGTGTCCGCTAACGAGTACAATTTCATCCGGTCGCTCGCTCCCTCTCAGTTCAGCAATAACGTTTGCCGACTCAGCATCAGGAAGGAATTTCGCTTCCATCTTCAAGCGAAGCGTTGGGTGTTCGCCACGATCGAACATGCGTTGTAACAACTCGGCGCCTTCGATTGTTACAGCTGCTGCTGGGATCTTCGGTTGATTCGGATCGTAATTGGTGACTCCGGTATGAGGTGACTGCAAACTTCGGGGAGTTACCGATCGCACGATAGCGGCAACGGCACCGTATTGCGCAGCACGCGATGGACCTCCTGTCCGATACCTCGAAGTCTCACCATAGTTAGTAAATGGCACATTGAAGACGACGATCTTTCCACGCAAACTTGCACCAATGCGATCAAGATCAGCAAAGCTATTCACCACAATTGCTTCAGCGGTTATTCCTTCTGCCGGCGTACCAACGCTGTTACCAAGACCAAGTATCGTCAGGCGACGCGAGACCGGACTCGTCAATTCCAAACTCTCTTCGCCTCTCACCCAATGCGGCACCATCACCTTCTCACCTCGCACATTGTCCAACCCGTCCTTCTTCATTTCGGCGAGCGCCCATTCAATCGCGAGTTCCAGATTCTTTGAGCCACTGAGTCGGTTGCCGATGTGATCGGTCAGGTGAGCTAAACGCGAATAGGCCTTGTCACTCGTAAGTGCAGCGCCAATGATTCGCGATGCCGCGGCGCGGTAGTCGTTGATGTTTACCGTCGCTGGTGGCAGTGGCACTGGTGATGGAGAAGCAGTAGGTGAAGGCATTTGCGTCGGTGTTTGTGTTGCCACTGGAGTTTGAGTTGTGCAAATAAGACCGGAAGTCAGGGATAGAAGTATGAAGAGCAGTGATAAAAGGCGCACCTAGGAAGCTCCTTCAAGATATTGATCGAGTTTGAACGTTGTGAGTTTAGCCCAGAGAGATCGGTTTTGTGCAAGGACGAACAAAATATATGCAGCCTGCCATCCCACGCGAGCTCATGTCGCCTAGTTCAACGTACATAACAGCAGTGGTCAATCTTAATGGCAACAGCTCAACCCAATAAATTGCAGTGGGGAAGGGTGGCTGGCCCCCGCTCAAGAATCTTTTGCGTTCAACATTGAGTCAAACGCATCTTGAGCGGGGGCAAGCCACCCTTCTGTAATTTATTCAGCCTGAGTCATTACGCCGAAAGTTGAGTGGTTAATGTTATGTACCTAGAGTTCTTCAACCCGTCGGAATAGCTCCTCGGCGATCTCCGTCGGTTGCATTCGGATATCAAACGTAACCGGCTCGCCAAAAGTAACTGAAACTGTACCGCGCGTAGCAAAATACTGCCGCCGTTTCTTAAGTTCATAAAGTCCTTTTAACTTCACCGGCACAACAGGAACGTTGAGTTCTTTTGCCAACACTCCGATGCCCGCCTTAAACGGACTCATGTGCATCTGACCCTTTGGTGCGCGAACGCCTTCGGGAAATACCAATACACTTTCGCCTCGATCGATACATTCACCAGCATACGCAAAGCTTCGTCGAAAACCGCTCTTCCGTGGCATTGGAAAGACGTGAAAGAACGTGCGCACAAGAAAATATTGTGCGAGTAAACGCAACCGCATCAAGAACGGTGTGTCAGACGCTGGATGGAGCCAGTCGCGCAAACGCTCCCCTTCCATCGCGATCCCCAGCCTGTGTCGCAGGCGCCAGGGAAGCCCAACGAGAACCATCGCCTGATCACCAAGCGTGACGTGATTGGCCACGAACAACACTGGCCCTTTTAAGTCGCGGAGGTTCTCTCGTCCCTCGATTTTCATTCGGCTCATCACGCGAGTGATTGGCCAGATCAGTGCGTAGAAGAGAAATACGCGGAGCCAGGTAATTGGAAAGCGGCGCGGCCAAGTCGCGAACGGATAAGGCGTTGGCCTTTGTTCGGTTTCGCCTCTGACGATCCGCTCAACATCCTCAACTGTTGTAGCTGCAGTGAAGGCCGCTTCGTCGAGTTCTATCTCATATCTTTCTTCCAACGCGCTCAATAATTCGATTCGTCCGATTGAATCGAGTTTCAGATCAGTTGCGAGGTTAAGATTTGAATCACCGGAAGCAGAAACCGCTTCACCGTTGATCTTCGCCGCTGTCGAAACAATGAAAGATGAAGAGCCACAACCATTGCACGAAGGCGCCGTTGCTTGTTTGATTTGCGAGATCACTTCGCGCTTGAGAATTTTGTCGGTTGCTGTCCGAGGAAAATCAGGCTCGGGCCATCTGTACCAACGGCGAATTCGCTGGTGCTCCGCCAGGCTCCTGTTCGCGTGTTCAATCACTTCCGAGATTTCTGCACCATCGTGGCGAAGAATAATCGCGGCAAGCGGTTCTTCGCCGTGCGCAGCTGGCCACGCGACAACGCAGCTCGCTCGCACCTCCTGCTGTTGATTTAGTGCGTCCTCCAAGTCTTCGGGGTAGACGTTGATACCGCTCGCAGTAACAATCACGTCCTTCTCGCGTCCTTTGAAATAGACGTGACCCTGTTCATCGATCGCGCCAATGTCGCCGGTATGCAGCCAGCCGTCACTCGATCGATCATTTCCATTAGTCGATGACCAATAACCGGTGGAGACGGCAGGACCTCGAACAGCAATTTGCCCTGACTCATCGAGCTTCACCTCGTAACCTGGCAATACTTTGCCAATCGATCCCTGACGCAGTTTGAAAGGATGTGTGACCGTTACGAGCGATGCCGTTTCAGTCATGCCGTAACCTTGCAACACAGCAAAGCCAGCTCTCCGCCAGAACTCTTCCGTCTGGCTGTCGAGAGTGGCGCCTCCAGACAGAAACGCCCAGAACTTCCAGCCAAACTGTCGATGAATTCGACGAAACGCCCACCACCGACGAAGAAAACTTTGATTCGATGCGCGCTGAAG